>VXOE01000003.1 GCA_009840225.1 Caldilineaceae bacterium SB0662_bin_25
CGGAGCCCCCGCACAAGGGAGGGCCGACTAGGCCCGACCGCCCAGAACTGCAGCAACTGCAGTAGTTAGTAGTCAGTAGTCAGAGACGGCGCTTATTCTGGCGGGAACTGGAATGGGAACTGACCGTGGCCTGGTTGCTGCCAGAGGTCTGCGAGAGTTCGCCCCCTTGTTGGGATGCACGCGTTTTCGGCCTTTAATTGACACAGTCCACGCCCCCCTGATACCATTATCGAATGCCTATCGGTCCCATTGACGTAAGCGTGCAAGCAAACACAGAACGCCTCACGCGGACGGAACATTCCCTGCGATGATCTTCCGCCGGCCCCCTCGTCGCGTCGTATCCACCTCTCGAGCAGGGGCGCATTTCACAGCAACTATGGCAAGCGCAGCAACACGAAAGTTACAGTTGAGACTTACTCTTTCTCTTTCGATTCTGGCTCTGCTCGTCCTGCTATTCGGCGGCTGTGGGAACCGAAGCGCGGCGGCCACGGCCACGACCATCGCCATTGCCACTGATTCCTCAATCGGCGCCGTAACCGACACCAGCACGCCCGCGCCGGTCGCGACGACCGCGCCTGCCGCGACCCCTGTGCCGGCGCAGGCGGCAGCGTCGCAGACGAACAGTTCCGCCCCCCGTCCGCGGGCGACGGTCGAGGCGTTCGCGGCGGCAACGCCCTTGCAGCAGGCGGCCTGGCTGCACGAGGACGGCGACTACAGCGGGGCGCAGCGGTTGCTGCAGGCGCTGCTGGCCGATCCCCAGATTACGCTTGACCAGCGGCTGGAAGCCCGCTTTCAACTTGCGCTCTCCTTCCTCGCCGACGGACAGCCGGTGTCCGCCTTCACCGTGTTGGAACAGATCTCGCCACAGGCCGGCTCCCTGCCGGCAGATGACCCCCGCCGCGGCCATAACCTGTTCCTGCGCGCCGAGACGCTGGCCCGTTTGGGCCGCAACGCCGAGGCCGCTGCGGCCTACGAAGCTTTTCTGCAACAGCACGCAGAGGTCACCGCGGTCGTGGAGGAGCGCATCGCCGATGCCTGGCTCGCGGCCGGCGACTGGCAGCAGGCCGCCAACGCACTGCGGCGGGCCGCCAACCATGCCGGCCGCAACTGGGAAAAGGTCCGCCTTCTCGACCGGGTGGCCGGGATCCTCGAAGGCCATGGCCGCTGGAGCCAGGCCGCCGCGGTCTACGATGAGATCCTGGCCGTAACCGAGTCTGCCGAAGAGACGCGCAGCCGGGAAGACAACGACTTCGATGCGATCCTCGGCTACAGAGTGTGGAATGTCCACCGGGCCGGCTATATGTACCGCGCCGGCATCGCCTATTCCACCGCCGGCGACGAGGAAGCGGCCATCGCCCGCTGGCGGCTGGCCCTGGAGGAGAATCCGGAAAGCAACTCCGCCTACCAGTCTCTGATCCAACTGGTGAACCGCGAGGTACCGGTCGACCTCTTTGTGCGCGGGCAGGTCGACGTCTATGCCGAGGCCTACTTCCCAGCCGTCAGCGCCTTTGAGCGCTTTCTGGAGGAGTCGCCGCAGGATGAACGGGCCGGGCAGGCCTGGCTGGGTCTTGGCCGCGCCCACATGGGGCTGGGGCAGTGGGACGAGGCCATCCGCGCCCTCGAACAGGTGATGAACTGGTATCCGGCCTGCGATTGTTTCGGCGAGGCCTGGCTGACCCGCGCGCGGCTGGCCAACGCGCAGGGTTCGCCCGCCGCGGCACGGCGCATCTACCGCACCTTCGCCAGGGATTATCCCGACGACCCGCTCGCCCCCGAAGGCCTCTGGTTGAGCGCGCTTTCGGCCATCAGAGCCGACCGCATCCTGGACATCGGGTCCGGGGGCCGTTCAGAGGCAACGGCCGACTTCCTGGTTGAAGCTGTGGCAGATCTGCTGATGCTGGTGGACAGCTTCCCGGACAGCCCACGCGCGCCGGACGGCTTGGCGGTGCTGGGGATCGGCGCCTTTACCTACGGCCATCACGGACTGGCCGCCAACAGCTTCGAACGTCTGCTGGCGGACTATCCCGGTGTGCGATCGGGCACAGCGGCCTACTGGCTGGGCCGCGCCCGCTATGCCCTGGGCGAGGAAGACACGGCCCGCTCCCTGTGGCAGTCGCTCGTCGCACAGGAGCCGGAGACCTATTACGGCGTGCTGGCCGGAACGGAGCTGGCGCTGCAAGGCCAACCGGGGCAGGACCTCATCCCCCGAATGGATGCAATGACCGCTGCCGCGCTGCCCGGCGATGACGGCAGCCGCGCCTTCGCCGAAAACTGGCTGACGACATGGCACGACGCTCCCGACACGACCGACGCCGGCAACAGCAGCGGTAATTCGGGCCTGCCGATAACCATAGCCGCCGACCCGGACCTGGTCGGCGGGACACTTCTGTTGGAACTGGATCTGCGCGCCGAGGGCCTGAAGCTGCTCGAACAGGTCTACTGGCGCAACCGCGACAATCCTGCGTCCCTGTTCCCGCTCATGGTGCATCTGGAGGAATTGGGCGCCAACCGGCTCTCGATCAGCGCCGCCTACCGACTCGTTCAACTCAGTAAGGCCCGGCATACGGCTGACGTACCCCTCTTTATCCAGCGCGTCGCCTACCCCAGGCACTATTCCCGTCTCGTGGAAAAGGAAGCCACGGACTTCGAGATCGATCCTCTCCTCCTCTACAGCCTCATCCTCCAGGAGAGCCTCTTCGAGCCGCCCGCCCGCTCCTTTGCCGGCGCCCACGGCCTGACCCAGATCATCCCCACCACCGGCGCCGAGATCGCGCAACGCCTTGGCTACCCCAACTACTCCACCGGTCTGCTCAACCGCCCCTTCGTCAACGTTCGTTTCGGCGCCTACTATCTGCGCTGGGTGCAGGATTACGCCCGTGAAAATCCCGTCGCCGCGCTCGCCGGTTACAACGCCGGCCCCGGCAACGCCAGGAACTGGTTCGACCGCTCGGCGCCTGACGAAGCCCTCTTCATCGAGCGCATCCCCTACAGCGAGACCCGCCTTTATCTGCAGCGCATTCTGACGCATTATGCGCATTATCTGCGGATATATGGGGGGGTCTAGTTTTTAGTAGTCAGTTTTTAGTGAACGGCTGCGAGCGGGTCTGGTGGTGGAAGCCAAGTCGTAAGTGAACAGTGGTTCTTAGGTCATCGCGGTGAGCGTTGGGCATATTTGGGAGTTGCCTCGCCTGTCTTGCCTGCGCTGGCACATACTTGGAATCTGCCAAG
>VXOE01000367.1 GCA_009840225.1 Caldilineaceae bacterium SB0662_bin_25
CCCCCACACGCCCCCCCTAAACCATGCCGTGCCTCATCGACCGGGTGCCGACATTTGTAACGGGTGCCTAATCGAAAGTGTCCAGCCAGACCGCGTCCCGCCTATCCCATCAAACCCCGTACGAGCCGGTCTGTTGCCTGCCCTCGCACTCTCGCAAAAGTCGGCAAACAAATGCAACCGCCGCTCGCACTGACTCTCCGCCATACTGTTCCCACCCCTAATCGGGGATGAACCCCTTCGCGCAGGCTGTATCCCGAATTATTGTCCGCCAAGTGGAGTTGAATCACTGACCAGGCTGGACTCAACGCTGGTCAGACGAGTCTCGTAAAAAATCAGGGATGCACCCGCCAATTCCCCTCCAGGTTTTCTGGGCATTCATGTTCAGGTATACTGCCATGACACCTTTGGTCGCTTTGTGTCTAGTCCGGGAATCTACGAATGGAAAGGCGAAAAATCTTCCTTGCTGCGGCAATCTGGCTGATCATCGTTGCATTGGTCGGCCTGACTCGTCCGGAGCCTGCCCCGCAGTTTCAGACAATTTCAGCAGACAACTATTACGACAAAGTATACGGTGCGTGGAAGGCAACGATGTTCGCCAACCACGCCGGCCTTGATCTGCAAGGCGTCTACATCGAAGAGCCGGGGCCGCCAGGATCGTTCTCGCCCCCCTTCCTCGAAGAGTGGTCGACCGACGACGATACCCACGTCGAATGGGTCGACCTTCACATTCTGGAGACGCATGGACTCGATCCCACTGCCGAAGAGATTCGCCTGGAATGGGTCGATCATCTGAATCACGATATCTGGGTATCGACACGCCGCGCCCGCGACCTGATGGACGAAGGGCTCCTTCCTCCTGAGACAGGTAACGCCGCCAACAACCCCGATGGAGCCTGGTCGATCGACGCCCAGCTGCAGACCGAGCTGTTCGGCATGTTGGCTCCAGGGATGCCCGCAGTCGCCTCGGCTTACGCCAAACGATTCGCCCAAGTCACCAACAGCGGACCCGCGGTCGAGGCCAGCGTCTTTTTCGCCGCGCTCTACAGCCTTGCCTTCTTTGAAGATGACGTTCCAACTCTGATCGCCGCCGCACGCCAACTGACTGACGACCAAGCCATCATCGCCCCCATCGTGGACAACGTGGTGCTATGGCATCAGCAGAATCCTGAGGACTGGCGCTTGACGCGGCAGCTGATCCGGGACGTGTACGACACTGACCCGATGTGGTGGGCTTCGCGCGTAAACTTTGCCGTCACAGTCATGGCCCTTCTATATGGAGAGAGTGACATTCTCCGCACTATCGAGATCGCCGCGCTGGCCGGCTGGGATGCCGACAACACCATGGCCACCGCCGCCGGCCTGCTCGGACTGATTCACGGCTACAACGGATTGCCGGATGCGATAGCCAACAGTACCGACATCTACTTCAATGAAGACGTCACCGGCGATCTGCCCCGCTACGACACCGTTACCCAGTTCGCCGTCAGAACCCAGAATCTGGCAGAGGCACTGATCTCCAACGCGGGCGGCGCCACGCTACAGGGTGTATACAGGATTCCCGCCCAATCACCGTCGCCCCGGGGTCGTTGACCAGAATGACACGTCTGAGGTCCTGGTCTGCCCCTCTCTCCCTCCTGCTCCTCTCGACTCTGGCCTATGGCGGCATGGTCTCCATGCAGATTCGTCACGGGAACCTGGGTACGACCCAAGTTGCGGAATTTCTCCTATGGTTTGGTCTGGCGTTTGCCGCCTACGCTATCTCGATCTTCTGGCTCGAGAAATGGTGGCACGGCCGCGGCCTGGGAGGCGCCAAGTCGCATTCAGGTGTCAGGCAGTTCTACCTGCTGGTCTGGATCTGGATTGGGGGCTGCCTTTTCAGGTGGCTTCTGCTCCAAACATTCCCAACTCTGTCTTCCGATGTCTTCCGATATATGTGGGATGGCTACGTCACAGCCAACGGCGTAAGTCCCTATGCCTACCCCATTGATGCATCTCAGTTGGACTGGCTTGACGTACCGTTTCGGTCCCAGGCCAATCATGCCTGGATGGCAAGCCCCTACATGCCTGCGGCCCAATGGTTCTTCGCCGTCATCGCCCTCTTCTACCCTCTGGACCCCGACTCCTTTCAGGTCGCCGCCGTTCTCTTCGATCTGGGAACCGCGTTCATCCTCTCCAGGTTGCTGGCGACTGTCGGGTTACCCACCCACCGGCTGCTGATCTACTTGTGGAACCCGCTAGTGGTGGTAGAGACAGCCCAAGGAGCACACGTCGATGCCCTGATGGTACTCTTGACCATGATGGCCGTCTACGCGATGGTAAGATCGGCAACCGCAACTGGCGATGCTCGCCAGTCGGGGAAGTCAGATTCGGTTTCTGGCAGACCTGCGTTCTCCTTGCTGGCGCCCGCGCTGCTGGCACTGGCCACGCTGACCAAGCTGATCCCCGTTTTTCTTACTCCAATATTCTGGTGGCGCTGGAACTGGGGTAGCCGTCTGCTGTACGGTTATCTGACGATTGGGATGCTGGTGTCGCCGGCACTTAGAGCTGGCTGGGGTCTGAGCGGAGAGCGGGACGGGCGGGGTCTCTTCGGCGCACTTCGCATCTACAACGCACAGTGGAATTTCAACAGCGGGCTCTTTCGCTGGCTGGAAAACTGGCTCGCAAGCATGGGTATCGCCGATCCAATGGCGCAAGCCCGGGAAGTCTCCTACTTCCTGATGTTCCTGCTGCTCCTGGGAGTGTGGCTACAGTTTCGCCACTTCAAATCCGATTTGAGAGCAACCCTCCGCTGGATGGCAGTTCCTCTTGGCGGCTACCTGCTTCTCGCAACCACCGTTCACCCCTGGTACCTGCTGGCTCTGATGCCCTTCCTTCCCATTCTGGCGCCCGGCGACGACGAGCCCAGGAGACTGTGGCTCATACCTCTTCCTTGGCTCTGGCTCAGCGGAATCGTAGCGCTCTCCTATGTCACCTACATCAACCCCGAAGATCTACGCGACCTTGATGGGGTGCGCCTTGTGGAGTGGCTCCCCACTCTGTGTCTCTTGGGGATTGCCCTTTCCTGGGGCCTTGGGAAGCAAATGCGTCTGCGCCCACTGACCTCCTAAGCGACATCTCCACCCCGTCGCGACACCCCTAGTGGGCGCCCAAGCCCCCAACCCTGGCGAG
The DNA here is from genome assembly GCA_009840225.1 of Caldilineaceae bacterium SB0662_bin_25. GTDB lineage: Bacteria > Chloroflexota > Anaerolineae > Caldilineales > Caldilineaceae > Bin5. Next base: position 3,169 of record VXOE01000367.1, read on the forward strand.
CGCCATCCCGCCCAATCCCCCGTAGGGGCACCCCTTGTGGGTGCCCAAGCC
>VXOE01000338.1 GCA_009840225.1 Caldilineaceae bacterium SB0662_bin_25
CGCAACAGCTGCAACCGCCCCCGGATGCGTTTTACGTTTGATGGGGCGGCGGGGGAGGTGACGGGGTCGATGCACCTGCTGGAGGTGAACGGGCAGCGGATTTTGCTGGATTGCGGGCTGTATCAGGGGCGGCGGGCGGATACGTATGAGCGGAATCTGAAGTTTCCGTGGGAGCCGGCGTCGATCGACTGCGTGGTGCTGAGCCATGCGCATATCGACCATACGGGGAAGCTGCCGAACCTGGTGAAGCAGGGGTTTGGCGGGAATGTGTGGTGCACGGCGGCGACGCGGAATCTGTCGGCGTATATGCTGATGGACAGCGGGTACATCCAGGAGAAGGATGTGGAGTATCTGAACCGGCGGCGGGCGCGCAGGGGGGAGCCGCCGGTGGCGCCGATATACACGCGGGATGATGCGAGGGATACGCTGCCGCTGTTTGTGAGCGTGGGCGAGGGGCGGCCCGTGCCGATCGCCAACGGGGTGACGCTCACTTTTCGGAATGCGGGGCATATTCTGGGTTCTGCGATTGTGGAGCTTGAGATTGAGGAGTTTGCGAGCGGGAAGCGCCGGCGGCTGGTGTTCAGCGGGGATTTGGGGCGGGACGAGATCGCGCTGCTGCGGAGTCCGGCGACGGCGAGGGAGGCCGACCTGCTGATCATGGAGAGCACGTACGGGGCGCGGCTGCACGGGCGGTACGAGACGGCGCTGAGGCGGTTGCGGGAGGTGGTGTGCGAGACGGCGCGGCGGCGGGGGAAGGTGATCATACCGTCGTTTGCGGTGGGGCGGACGCAGGAGATCGTGTTCGCTCTGAATCAGCTGGACGCGAGGGGGGATATTCCGGAGATCCCTGTGTTCGTGGACAGCCCGCTGGCGGTGAATGCGACGGATGTGTTTCGGATGCATCCTGAGTCGTGGGACACCGGTGTGCAGGCTTTTCTGGAGGATGGGCGGCGGCGCAGCCCGTTTGATTATCCACGGATTGAGTATGTGCGGGAGGTGCGGCGGAGCAAGCAGCTGAATCATATGACGGAGCCGGCGATTATCATCAGCGCGAGCGGGATGGCTGAGAGCGGGCGGATTCTGCACCATCTGAAGAACAACATCACGCGGCCGGAGAACACGGTGCTGTTCGTGAGCTTTCAGGCGCAGCACACGCTGGGGCGGCGTATTCTGGAGGGGAGGGAGAAGGTACGGATTTTCGGTGAGGAGTACGACGTGCGGGCGGAGGTTGCGCGGATCAACGGGTACAGCGCTCATGCGGACCAGGCGGAGCTGACGGCGTGGGCGTCACATTTTGACAAGGAACGGCTGGAGAGGGTTTTTCTGGTTCACGGTGAGCCGGAGGGGGCGGGTGCGCTGGCGGGTAAGTTGCGGGAGCAGGGGCATGGTGACGTGGTTGTGCCGGAGTTGCACGGGTCGTTTGAGTTCTGAGGGTTATTGGAACTTCTTTTATCCGCGAAGGGACGCGAAGGGGCGTTAAGAAAACCTCTTTTTGAGCCGCGAAAGGCCGCGAAGATTGGCCTTCGCGGCTGTTTTTTTGGGCTAGGGGGCTTGGGCTGCGGAATCTTGGGTCAGCAGCCGGCGAGGAAGTTGGCGCCGTGGAGGATGCCCCATTTTTCGGATTCTTCGGCGCCGTTGAAGTTGGCGTCTTCGAGCTCGATGGAGACTGCACCGTTGTAGCCGTTTTCGGCGAGGATGCGGAGGCCTTCGCCCCAGCGGAAGAGGCCCTGGCCGGGGATTGTGTAGCGCCAGCTGTGGGCGCCGAAGGCGATGCGGTCGGCGAAGGTGGCGGGCTGCTCATGGCCGTAATCGTAGAGGTTGTCGTCGAGGATTTCGGTGTCTTTGCCGTGGACGTGATGGACGCGGTCGACGAATTCGGTGAGGAAGCGGAGGGGGTCGATGCCCATGCGGATCAGGTGTGAGGGGTCGTAGTTGACGCTCATGGCGGGAGAGGGGACGTCGCGGAAGAAGGCGCGGTAGGTTTCGGGGGTGCAGCAGAGGGCGCCGGGGCCGGGCCAGCCTTCGATGACGTAGTGGGAGCCGCTTTCCTCGAGGACTGCGGCGAGGGCGGCGAAGCTTTCGACCATGTAGTCGTAGTTTTGGCGGCGCGGCAGGGCGGGGTCTTCGGGGAGCATGACGGCGAAGAAGCTCTGGGGGCCGGAAGCGGTGCAGGCGCGGATGCAGTCGCTGTTGCGGGCGAGGGCGTCGGCGCGGCGGGCAGGGTCGGCGGAGATCATGCCTCTGTTGTCGGGGAGGTCGATGGAGCCGATGCGCAGGCCGGCTGCGGAGACTGCGTCGAGGGCGCTTTCGGGGTCGGTGGTCAGATCGATTACTTCCAGTTTGTTGGCAACGGCCCATTCGATGAGGGAGGGGATATCCCGGTTCCAGTTGGTGTTGACCTGGCGGAAGCCGATGGGGAAGTTGCCTGTTCGCGTTTTCATTGGGTAGATCCTGAGATGGCAGTTCTTTTGGATTGTGTTCGTTTAATTGTACGCAGTTTTCCTTGTGCGGCCGGCCGGGCAACCACAAGGGTTGCCCCTACGGGTCTTCAGCCTTGTGCGATGGGCCGGGCCGGGTCGTTGATCCAGTCGCTCCAGGAGCCGGGGTAGAGGCGTGCTTCGCCGATGCCGGCGTGTTCGAGGGCGAGGATGTTGTGGCAGGCGGAGACGCCGGAGCCGCAGTAGAAGATGACTTCGGACGGGGGCCGGTTGCCCATGAGCTCGCTGAAGCGGGCGGCGAGTTCGGCTTGTTCGAGGAAGAGGCCGTCGCGCAGGTTGCCGGATTGGGGCAGGTTGGAGGCGCCGGGGATGTGGCCGCCGATGGGGTCGTGGGTCTCGTTTTCGCCGCGGAAGCGGTCGGGGGCGCGGGCGTCGATGACGAGTGCGCCCCCGCTGGCGGTTTTGGCGAGCATTTCGGCGGCGTCGACGACGAGCTCTGGGCGGGGGGTGGCTTCGAAGGTGCCGGGCTGCACGGTTTCGTCGCCGCTGCGGGTGGGCAGACCGGCGGCGGTCCAGGCGTCCCAGCCGCCGTCGAGGACGGCGACGGACTGGTGGCCGACCCAGCGCAGCATCCACCACATGCGGGAGGCCATGCTGCCGCCGCTGGCGTCGTAGAGGGCGACGTGGGAGTTGTTGCTGATGCCGAGGCGGGCGAGGGTGCGGGCGAAGTCATGGGGGTCGGGC
>VXOE01000104.1 GCA_009840225.1 Caldilineaceae bacterium SB0662_bin_25
CTCCCTCCGGCCCCCCCTCCCCCGCCCCCGCCCTCGTGGGCGGCGCCGGGCGGGGCCCCCCCCACCCGCCGCCCCCGCCGGGCGGCGCGGGGCCCCCCCCCGCCCCAAGGAAAGGAAAGAGAAGAGAGAAGAGAGGAGAGAGAAACCAACCTCGCACCTCACTTTAGATGGCAAACTGACAAAGGAGTCGTCAATACCTAAGAGGGAGTTTCGGTCCATGTCGTCAGCGTTCGCGGAAGGTGAAGGCGATTTGGGTGCCTTCGGGCACGACCTGCGTGTACCCGACGCCGCCGGTGAAGGACCAGCAGTAGCCGTCGTAGGGCATTTTGACTTCTTCGATGAGGTCGCCCCAGACGTCCATCATGTCTACGGCGGTGTCGCCCTCGCGCAGGAAGGTGCCGGGAGGGTGTTTGATCCACATGAGGCCGCCCTTGTGCGAAGTGAGGCGATCGGCCATGTAAAAGTCGCCTTTCATTGGCGGTGTTGCCTGGGGAACGATGTCGCCTTCAAGCATGCCGATGGCCTTCATGGTGTTGGTGATCCCGATCTGACCGGAGTTTGTGTTGTCCTCCCAGAGGAAGAAATCGGCGATCAGCTCGGGCGTCATGGAGGGGATGCCGTGGGCCAGAGAGCTGCCGACGACGCCAGTGGCGGAGCGGCCGGGCGAATCGATGACGGTGAAACCCCATGCTTCGGCCATCTTTTCCATCTCGTTGAGAACTTTTTCGTCGGGGCAGGCATCGCGGCGAATCAGGGTGAAGGGGATAGCGTCGGGCGGATTGGAGTGGACGTCGATGGAGTGGGTGGCCACTTTGAGCGCCTCGCCGATCACGCCGGCCAGGCGGAGGGTGACAGTGCCGCCGGAATCGGCCGGCCACATGGGAGCGGAGGACATGTTGATGCCGTCACCGGTGGGCGCGATGACGGGAGAGAAGTAGGAGCCGACCTGGAAGGCGAAGGGGTTGCCGACGGTGATGGCAACGAGACGCCCTTTCAGCTGCTGGGGGTCGGTGGCGCGCACGGTTTTGAGGAGGGCACCGGTGCCGTTGATCTCGGTGCCGTGGATGGAGGCAGTGACTACCAGTGTGGGGCCATCCTCGACGCCGTTTACGATAACAACCGGTACACCCACTTTGTTGCCGTCGGCCAGCGTGACGTGGCCGAGGTGACCCTTTACGACCTCACCAGGTGCGGCGCTCAGGCCTGCGAGTTCGAAGTTTGCCATTTTATACGCTCCTTTGTGTTCAGTGTCGCGTGAAAAATCGTTAATAGCAACCAGATGGGCTAGTGCGCGCTGGTCGGCTGCAGGTCCGACAAGGTGTCGGTGGGCCTGCTGGCCGCGTTCAGAACAGCGACCTCCACGGTATGGGCAAGAATGACGGACGCAGTGCCGACGACGATGCCGGAGGCCAGCCCGACGGCGACGCCGATTGTCAGTGCCAGTAGCATGCTGACCAGGTTGACTGCCATGCCAAGCTGAATGAAGCGGGTATCATGGCGCTTCATGAGGCGGGCGCGATAGAGGTTTTGCCAGGCCATCAGGAAGGTGATTGGAACCATGAACTGGGCGCCGAGGGCTGCCAGAGGCTTGATCTCGGCCGGAACACCCAATAGGACGGTGAAGTAGTAGTGGTCCAAGGGGGAGAAGACGAGCAGTGCCATGGCGAGGCTCAGCAGCAGGCCGGAAATGACTACGAAGCGCCGCAAGGCTCTGTAGGTACGTTCGTCCTTGAGGAGGGCGATCACCACCTCGTGGGAGGCGCGCATGGGGCTGGAGAAGAACATTCCCAGGCCAAAGGCGACCGGGAAGGCGGCCAGGGAAGCGGCGGGCATGGCAGAGCGGGCTATGCCAGCGACGACAAGCGGGCGGGAGATTACACGCATGACGTCGGTTGCGGCGAGAGGCAGATAAAAGCGCCACATTCCGGCGTAGGTCATGTCGGGTTGGCGCTCGTCGGGAGATTCCTCTCTGCCAAAGATATGGGTCCGTACAATTGGCCGGGCCCACCAGGCGATCACAATTGCTTCGACGATAACGCTGAGTACCATAGCCAGCCCACCAAGCACGGCGCCGGGCAGGCCTCCGAACCAGGCGCCGACGGCCATGGTAACAGTCAGCGTGGCAAGCCGGAACATCGTTCCCCAAGTGATATGGCGCGTGTAGCCATGTCTGATGAGGACGCCCTGCAGGAAGCGGCGCAGACCGATGGCGGCGGGCCAGAGCAGGAGAAGCTGCATAGCAGGACGGGCGGCGGCCGCAACATCCTCCGAGAGGCCAAGAAGTGTGCGGGTCATGACGTGGTAGGCCGGAGTGAAGAAGAGCAGTGCGCTGGCTACGGTCATCAGGATCGACAGGTGGAGCATGAAGCGCCAAACCAGCTGGTACATGGCGCGGTTGCGAACCAGGGCCACCCCGGTGCCCAGCATGTAGATGATGGGACTTTCCATAAGGATGGCAATTGGTTGTGCGACGCCGAAGGCAGCCAACTCAAGCTCCGGTCGGGGCAGACGGGTAATGCCTGCACTTACGACAGGGTCGGCGATGCTCATCATCAGCCAACTCAGGGCCAGCGGATACCAGAAGGCGAATATGTAGCGCTGGCTCAGTTTTTCTGGAACCACAGTCCCGAAAACCTCGTAGGGATCCGGAGGCTTAGCTCTTTACAGGACAGTGCCGGAGACTCCAGCCGTCCAGTCGCGCATTGGCGAATTCTGTCTATGAAGTCTCCGGCACTGTCGGAATAACGGATAGGCTCTACACCGTAAGAATGGGGCGACCTGCTGAGATGACTCGTTAACGGTCGACCCCGTGCAGTGCAGAGCGGCTCAGATGGCCGAGGTGTTCAGCGGCATAGTCCGGAAGAAGACTTGGCTTTGCACATCTGCCACCTGGCTAGTCGGCTACTCGGAATCGCGATAGAGATGCCAGTAACGAGTGCGCGTGTCCGGGAAGGCAACGTAACCGGCGATGTCGGAAGCGATGGCCAGGTTGAAGTAGCGGGCGCCGAGCCAGATCCAGGAGGCGTTGTCGATGTGGAGGCGCTGGGCCTGGCTGTACAGCTCAAAGCGTTCGTCTTCGTCGACGGTCGTTCCGGCCTGGCGGATCAGGTCATCGGCTTCTTCGAGGCAGATTCCACTGTAGCGATTGCCGTAGGAGGCGCATCCCAGCAGAATGTCCATGAAGTAGCCGGGTTCGGCGACCCAGGGGAAGAGTGTGTCCAGCGCAGAGGTATGTGTGCCCTGGTTCTTGCCTTCCTGATAGGCGGCGCGCGGCATGGGATTGATGTTGACGGTTATGCCAGCTTGTGAGAGGGCGCTCTGAATGATCTTGGCCATGCTGGCCTGTTCGGGCGTGCCCAAGTCGATGTTCAGATCGAACTCCAGGCCATCTGCGTAGCCAGCCTCAGCCAAGAGCTCTTTGGCCTTGGCAATAGCTTCCTCTTCGGGGAGGTCGTAGGGCCAGTAGCTGTGGTCGAAGCCGGGAACCATGGAGGGAACAGGTCCAAAACTGCGCTCGGCGCTGCCAAACCAGACGCTTTCAATGATATCGTCATAGGGAATCAGGTAGGCGACTGCCTGGCGTACGAGCTTGTTGTTGAAGGGTTCGGTGTTGTGGTTGATCGGCATGACGATCATGTCGCCGATGCGCACCTGCTTCACCTGGACGGTGGCGTCGCTGCGAAGGTCGTTGATCTCTTTGGCGGAGAGGTCCTGGGCCATGTCGACCTCGCCGGCCTTCAGCAGGAGAACACGGTCAGCAGACTCGGGAACCACGGTAAAGAGTATACGGTTAAAGTAGGGTTCCTTGCCCTGCCAGTTGGGGTTGGTGCGGAACTCCATGAGCTCGTTTGGTATGCGGTCGTGGATATAGAAGGGGCCGCTGCTGGGCATGTTGGTCTTGGCGTACTCCTGGCCCCACTTGTCACCGTCGGCTTCGCCGGAATCCATGTAGGCCTGGCTGTCGATGAGGTAGCCGAACTGGCAGCAGCTCATGAATGGCCGCAGGATTGGCGTCCAATCGGAAGCGTTGAAGCGGAAGGTGTAGTCGTCGAGCACCTCGAAACCCTTGAGCGGTTCTTCCTCAGTGGCCAAACGGACCAGCCGATCGAGTGAAGGGGGGACGCGCATGTTGCCGCGGCGATCCTTGTAGTAGAGGTAATCATTGGCAGTGATCTCGTTGCCGGAGGGGTAATGCTTCATGCCCTCAGGCAGCTGGAAGGTCCATTGCGTGCCATCCATGGAAATCACCATTGTATCGGCCAGCATAGGCTCGAAGTTGAGCGCATCGCCGACCATGCTGCCGTCCTCGAGCTCGATGATTGCCGGCTGCGCCCAGCTGCCCAGGACATTCACCTGCGTTTCGGTCATACGCGGGAAGGCGCCGGAAGCGTCCCAGTCGAGCGTGGAGAGATCCTGGCTGACGGCGACGATGAGCGTTCGATCTTCTTCGGAGGCTGTTGCCAAGGCCAATTCGCGGCCAGTCAAGTTGGACGTGTCGGCGGCGGCGGTGTCGGCCGGTTGGTCGCTGTCAGCGGGGGTCGCCGCGGGGGCACAGGCGGCCAACAGGGCCAGACAGAGAAGGCTGACAACGGTCACCATTGTGAATCGGTGCGACATCATTTTGCTTTGCATGTCTGCAAACTCCTTTTGGCGGGAAGTTTGTGGGAGGCGCCAGCTCGCGGGCCACAGTGACTGTCGGTTTCCAGGTTCGATTCCTGATAGCTGGCTCAGGATGCTGCGGTTGGGCGGCTCTACGATGCCAAAGGTCTTAACTGAAGCTCTAACCAAGGAACGCGGTACACGGCGTTGCGCCTAGGCGTCTAGGCAGGCTGCGAGTAGGCGGAAAGGGCATTGTCTTCACGATTGAGATCACTGTTTTCGACCAGGATACAGGCGGCGCTGTGCGTGTTGGCAATGTGAAAGAGGGGTGGGCCAGGCTGCAAACAGGCATCGCGGCGATACGGGCAGCGTGAGTACAGGCGGCACCCGGGCGGCAGGTCGATAGGGCTGGGCACTTCGCCGGGCAGTTTCAGGCGCTCCTTGCCGCGTTGCGCGGGGTCTGGAATCGGGACCGCGGAGAGCAGGGCCTGGGTGTAGGGATGTGCTGGTGAGTCGAAGATCTCATCGGTGCTGCCAGATTCCACGATGCGGCCCAGGTACATCACTGCTACCTGTGTACAGGTATGTTTGATGACGCTCAGATCGTGGGAAATGAACAGGTAGGTGAGACCCAGCTCCTCCTGCAGCCTGGTGAGCAGGCGCAGAATCTGGCCGCGGACGGAAACATCGAGAGCAGAAGTTGGTTCGTCGAGCACGATGAAGTCGGGGTGGGTAGCGATGGCGCGGGCGACCCCGATGCGCTGCTGCTGGCCGCCACTGAACTGATGGGGGTATCGTGAGAGATGATCGGGTTGAAGCCCGACCTGGGACAGAAGTTCGCGGACGCGCTGGTCCTTTTCGTGTGCGTTCAGGTTGGTGTGAAGGTCCAGCGGTTCGCGGAGGATGGCGCCGACCGTCATGCGCGGTGTGAGCGAGCCACCGGGGTCCTGGAAGACCATTTGCATGCGGCCGCGCATTTTTGCGACTTGCTCGCTTTTCAGGTCGGTCAGGTTCTGCTCGCCCATCCAGACTTCGCCGGAAGTGGGTTCGATCAGCCGCAAAAGACAGCGGCCGGCGGTGGTCTTGCCGCAACCACTCTCGCCGACCAGGCCCATTGTAGAGCCTCTGGGGATATCGAATGATATGTCGTCAACAGCGCGCAGCCGGACACGGGAGAACATGCTGACCCGAATCGGGAAATCTTTGCGCAGGTTGCGGATTCGAATGAATGAATCGTTGTTGGCGAGTGACATAATCGCTCTCCGGGTCCAAATTGGGGCGATGGACCCGAATCAGTGTGAATGTGACAGAGCCTGGTCAGGCCGCCTCCAGTTCCCAAGCCTCTTCAAGCATTTCCTTTTCTATCCGGCCGGAGACGATATGGCAGCGTGTGGAATGGTCGTGCCCTGCTTCGACCATCGAGGGTTCTTCATGCCGGCAGAGCTCTTCGGCGAAGGGACATCTGGGATGGAAGGTGCAGCCGCTGGGCAGATGCACGGCATCAGGAACCGTGCCGGGAATAGTGGAAATCGGTTTGTCGATGTCTACGCGCAGCGTGGAAGCGATAAGCCCCTGCGTGTAGGGGTGACGGGGGTTGGTGAAAATTTCCGCCACGGGACCCTGTTCGACGACGCGGCCGGCGTACATGACGATCACGCGTTCGCACAGTTCGGCGACGACGCCCAGGTCGTGTGTGATGAAAAGGCAGGCGGAGCCGGCCGATCTGACGCGGGTGCGAATCAGGTCCAGCACTTGTGCCTGCACGGTAACGTCGAGGCCTGTAGTCGGTTCATCGGCGATCAGGAGCAGTGGATTGGCGCTCAGCGCCATTGCGACCATGACGCGCTGGCACATGCCGCCGGAGAGTTCATGGGAATAGGCGCCGGCGCGGCGTTCGGGGTCGGCGATTTCTACGGCGCGCATCATTTCGATGGCGTGATTTTCGGCGACGTTACGCGAGCAGTTCTCACGCAGCTGAATCACGCGGCTGATCTGGTCGCCGACGGTAAAGAGGGGATTGAGGGCGGCGCGGGGTTCCTGAAAGATCATGGAGATTTTACGTCCGCGCACCTCTTGCATCTCAGCATGGCTGAGAGACATCAGGTCCTCGCCATCGAGCCAGACTTCGCCGCTCACGATTTTGCCGGGGGCTTTGACGAGCTGGATGATCGACTGTGCGGTCACGGATTTGCCCGACCCGCTTTCGCCGACCAGCCCGGTGATTTCGCCGCGATTCAGCCTGTAGGAGACGCTGTTGACGGCCCTGACGATACCCTCATAGGTATAGAAGTAGGTATGGAGGCCTCTGACGTCGAGGAGCGTGTCGGGCCTGGGAGCTTCCAGCATCTGTCAGGTTTCCATCCGTTTGGGATCGAAGATGTCTCTCAATCCCTCCGATAGCAGGTTGAAGCCGAGGACGGCAAGCATGGCGGTGAGCCCGGGGAAGAAGGAGATCCACCATTCGCCGCTGACGATGCCTCCGACCCCATCGTTTATCATCGATCCCCACTCGGGCGTCGGTATGGGCACGCCGAGGCCGATGAAGCTGAGGCTGGCGGCAACCAGAATAGCCCAGCCGGCGTTGAGAGGAGCCTGGGCAAGCACAGGGTCGAGGCAGTTGGGGATCAGATGTCGAAATATGAGGCGGTGGGAAGGGTTGCCCACGGAACGGGCGGCCTCGGCGTAGAAGCTCTCCTTCTTGCTCTTCATTTCAGCGCGAACGACGCGCAGGTATGAAGGAAAGTTGATAAAGGCGATTACGGCGATGACGAGCCAGATGCTTCTCCCCAGGGCTGCAACAACAGCCATCGCCAGAATGAGAGGAGGAAAGGCCTGGAAGGCGTCGAGAATACGCATCAGGATGTCGTCGAACCGTCCGCTAAAGTAACCGGCTAACCCACCTAAGGGCACGCCGATGGCAATCGCCATGAGGACAGAGGCGATGGCGATTAAGAAATCGACGCGCGTGGCGTAGATAACGCGGGAGTAGATGTCCCAGCCGACCTCGTCGGTACCGAAGAAGTGCCGGCTGCTGGGTGGCTGGAACTGCTCATCCAGATTGGTGACAACCGGATCATGTGTTGCAAGCACGGGCGCGAAGATGGCAATGAGGACGAAGAAAAGAATTATTGCAAGTCCAACCATCGTCGACCAGTTGCGGCGCAGCTGGTAGAGGAAGCGTTGGAGGCCTGGCGGCATTTCCGTATTCAGGCCCAGTTGAAGTGGTGTTCCGCGTACACTCATTTCTCAGTCCGTGTTCAGTAGGGCAATTGCCAGTGTGCGGTCAACTTGGAAACCGCTGTTTCGTGCGTGTTGGGTATTTCGTAGAGGCATACATGACAGGTGCGATCCCAATGCGTGATCTGCGAGAAGAGTCCTGGTGGCGGACGGGACTTTCGTTGTCTTCAAGAGCTGCCCCGCGATCGTGACCGTCGAGGCATATGAAAGGGTGGCAAAGGGTCATGCTGTGATCCTGGGATCGATGACGAAGTAGAGAATATCTACGACCAAGAAAACAAGGACGTAAAGGACTGCCGCGAGCAGGACAAAGCCCTGTACCGCGTTATAGTCCTTGACGACGATTGACTCAAGTGCGTAACGTCCGATGCCGGGCCAGGCGAAAATCCTCTCTATGACGACGCTGCCTCCCAGCAGGTTGCCATAGACCAGGGCGACAAATGTCAGCGGCGCCAGGAGGGCATTGCGCAAGGCGTCGCGGAAGTAGATCTGGCGATCGGGCACACCGTTGGCGCGGGCGGCCTGAATGTATTCGGATCCCAGAACTTCCAGCATGGACGAGCGGACGAGGCGCGTAATCGGCGCCAACGTAACCAGCGCCTGGGTCATTACGGGCAGGGCCAGGTGCTGGGCGCTGGAACTGAAGGCTTTCCAGTTCCCTGTCAGCAGACTGTCGATGAGATAGAGTCCGGTGATTCGATCAGGCGGCGAGATGAGCAGGCCGATGCGGCCGCTGGGCGGCGGGAAGATACGCAACAGGAAGAAAAGGACGTATATCAGCAGGAGCCCCAACCAGAAGGAGGGCACGGACACGCCGAGGAGTGTGACGCCGCGGCTGATGTTGTCGATCCAGCTGTTTCTGTATACGGCTGACAGGACGCCGAGGGGTACGCCCAGTAAGATGGCAGCCAGAAGGGCGACGGTAGTCAGCTCGAAGGTGGCGGGGAAGCGGCGCATCAGGTCCTGGGCGACGGATTCGGAGGTAAACCAGGAGTCACCCAGGTCCCCGCGCAGCACGTTCCCCAGCCAGATGAAATACTGCTCATGCAGCGGCTTGTCCAGGCCGAGTCGCTTTGTGATGGCCTCGATCTCTTCGGGCGTGGTGTCGATGCCGACAAACAGATAGACCGGGTTGCCGGGAAGGACGTGAGAGATTGTAAAGATTATGACAGAGACCCCAAGCAGTACCGGGATCAGCTGGAGCAACCTTTTTGCCACATATTGCAGCAATCTCATTACTTGAGGTTCTCCGGAACGATTGTACCGTTCTCCACGATAACCTGATCGTCGACATAGATGTCGTGATCGAGGCAGCAGAAGTCCCAGTGCGACTCGACGTCGTTGTCACCGCCGACTGGCCAGAAGATGTTGCGGCCAAAGGCAAGGAGGAAGTTGGCGTAGTAGGCCTCGGAGTCCATGCCGATGACGTTCCAGTCGGCGCGATGCTCGGTGCCCCAACCGACGTGGGCCAGCTCGTAGGAGCGGGGGTCATTCCACTGCGCGAACCATTCTTCGACCAGACGGGCTTCGGTTCCACCCTCGAACTTGACGATCCGGCCCTCACGGACGGTGAGTTTGACGGGCTCGGTGGAGTGGCGGCGGAACTTGAGGAAGACCGTGCCGGGGTCGACCACGATGGTGCCGTCGCCCTGGCCCGGGGCGGCGAAGAAGGTGACCAGCCCTTGCGGCCAGTGGTCCCACTTGCCCGGTTCGTCGGCCAGGCTGTAGAGCGTATAGGCCTCGCGGCCCTCTTTATTTACCGTGAAATCGGTACCGTTCTTGGAGGTGATGCGCATCTCTTTCCCGGCTGTGAGCACGGGTACGCCGGCGCGGCCGCGCTTGCGTACATCTTCGTTGGGCGAGAGGCGGCGCAGCACGTCGATCGGTTCGACGACCATGAGAGCGCGCGTACCAGACTGACGCGCTTCGTCGTGGGCTCGCGAATAGAGCCACTGCACCTGCGACATGCCGATGACGAGATCGGCGGCCTTCCAGGCATCACGAATGTAAGCTGAAGAGATTTCGGGAAGGGTTGACGGGACGGTCATCTGGATGACTTCGGCGCCGATTTCCTGCCCCGCGGCCATGAATGCGGCGGGGTATGTAGGGTTGAACCGGGTATCGGTAAAGAGCAGAAGCGTCTCATCGGAAGTGAGCTTGCACCCTTCCAATACGTCACGGAACAGACCAACTATCTCGGTGGCAGCGTGGTAGGAAACTGCGAAATCCTGCATACGCATGGATTGACTCCTCTGTGGCTACTTTCTCGTCGGACGGCCGCGCCGAGGGGGCACGGTAACCGATAATCCTGTTTACTTCAGTTCGTCCGGGACGATGTCCCCGGCCTTTACAATCAGCTCGTCATCGAGATAGAGGTCATGGCGCAAGAGGCAGCCGCCGGCGTGCGACGGCATGGGCCAGGCGATGGACGGGCGATTCTGGCCATGTAGGCCATTGTAGGGAGCGAGTGTGGAAAAGATGTTCATGCCGAGGTGGAGCATGATACAGCCGTAATAGCTCTCCCACTCGGCGGTGTTCCAACCAGGGCCGCCCCAGGCGGCACTTTCATGTGTGCCCCAGCCGATGTGGGCGATCCGGTAGAATTCGGGCCTTTTCAGCCCGGCCAGGTAGTTCTCAAAGCGGCGGGCGACCCAACCGCCCTCGATGCGGACGATTTTGCCGTTCTCGAAGTGGGTAACGACCTGCTCCGGGAGCAAGTCGCTGTAGGAGCCCAGAAGCTCGCCCAGGGAGTCTTCGGCGTCCCAGACCACCTTACCGTTGGCAGAGTCCTCGACGGGCGCGGTGGCGACCAGTCCGAAGCCGAAGTTGTCCCAGCGGCCCGGCTCGTCGACGATGCCGACCTGGCAGTGGCCGATACGGCCTTCGACGCTGAGGGTCAGGTCGGTACCGGCCTCGGAGGTGATGCGCAGGGTCTTGGCTTCCTGCATGCGGACGGCGCCGGCGCGGGTGCGGTCGATCATGGGTTGGGTCGGGAACAGTTTGCGCAGGAGTGTTTCGGATCCGCCGACGGAGCAGTCCCACCAGCGGGTTCCGCTCATGATGATCTCTTCGAAGACGGGCGTATACATGCCAATGTCGGCTACGGCGCCTTTGGCTGTGGTCGGCCGGACGACGACGTCGGCCGACTTGAGAATATCGGCGACGAAGGAGCCGTCCTGCACGGGGTTGGCAAAGCTGGTCCCATTGGTGCGCCCGGGCATGATGACGCGAACCCAGTCTGCGCCGAGGATGTCGAGGGCGTCGCTATAGGCGCGCATGGCGCGTTCGTCGTAGACGTGCGAGCTCAAGAGGGCGGCGCGCGTGCCGTCTCCGATTTTGCTCAACGCCAACGCTTCGGCGAGTAACTCGGCAAAGCTATTTGTATGATTTGAAGTCGTCATGCTTTGGATCCTCCGTTGGCGCACTGGCCGCAGTGCTGGCGATGGGATTGCAGTTCGACTCTACCGCAGGTATTCCGGTACGATTTCCTCATCTTCATTGACGATTAGCTCACCGTCGAGGTAGAGGTTTTTGTGCCGGCAGCAGAGGTCGATGTGTGCCCTGGTATAGTTGGTGCCGCCGAGGCCGGAGTGTTCGTGGGCGGCGTTGAAGATGTTGCGGCCGGGCGAGACCATTACGGTGCCGTACAGGCTTTCGGAATCCATGCCGACAACGTTCCAAAGGGCTCTGTGCTCGGTGCCCCAGCCGGCGTGGGCGAAGCGGAAGGCGTCCGGGTCGTCGAATGAACTGAGGTAGTCGCGCAAGAGCTGGGCGTCGAGACCGCCTTCGATGCTGGTGATGAGGCCGGCTTCGAGGGTCATGCGGATTTCAGAGACTGTGTGTCTTCTCTGCTGGAGGATTACGTCACCGGCGCGGACGATGTAGGTGCCCTGGGCGGTGTCTTCGAGGGGACCTGTGGCGACAAGTCCGGCTGGCCAGTGGTCCCAGCGGCCGGGCTGGTCGGCGAGCCCGACTTGTGCGTGGCCCTTGCGTCCGTCTTTGCGGAGGGTGAAGTCGGAGCCGGCGGAGTCGGTGACGCGGATTTCGCTGGCTTCGGCCATGCGCTTTGCGCCGGCATAGGTGCGCCGAATTACGTCTTCGTTGGGGAACATGCGCTTGAGGTTGGCGACCGGCTCGTGGACCATGAGGGTGCGCGTGCCGGAGGCGAGCGCTTCGTTGTGGGCGTCCGTGTAGAGCCAGGGAATCGAGGTCATGGCGACGACCATGTCTGCGGATTTCCAGGCGTCAAGTACGAGCTGGGCGGATATTTCGGCGTCGGAGGGGGCGGTAATTGTAAATACCTCCGCGCCCAAAGAGGTGGCCGCGGCCATCATTGCACCTGGGTACTCCGGAAAGGCAAATTGTGCGTCAGTGAAGGCTAGAATCACTTCGCCTTTTTTGACGTTACACAGGCGAAGATGTTCGGTAAACAGGCCAACGAGATCGGTGCCCTTCATTCCAATCACCTCAGTTCCTTTCGAGACGCAGTTGGGCGCCCTGACACAACTCGGATTGTATGAAAACAGTGGTCGCGACTTTGAAGGCACGACCTGTTAACTGCAACGAACGGATTTTTCTGCGCGTGGTTCAGTAAGAAGAATCGGCTTACGCTGAAAGATGATGGCTTGCCACGATGGTCGGCAGCAAGCTGTTGGCTACCAGTTTGTATACAGTGCGCCGGTTGGGAAGTGTCGACGTTTCAGGCTTTACCAGGTGGTCAGAGCCGTGCGACTGTTTAGTCTGCGCGCTGCCGTCATGGCGTGACATTGCCTGAATCGGGAGGTCGGTATTGGATATTGGGTACGATTTTAGCGATAAAACGCCTTCTGTCAAATGCGATTCATGTAGGTGGGGGCGCTAAGGCCGCCACTCTCTCGCGGCTTGACCAGCCCTCCTGCCATAGGGCGGGGTTGTCTACATCGGGCCGTTGTTGTTCAAGAAGACACTCAACGCAAATGCAGGCAGGTCTGTGTTATCATTCGGCCCGAATACCATGTCATGCCCGGAAAGCCAGAAAACGCGTTCCTTGAGGTCCCAGGCGAAAGCGCTTGGGAGGCAGTTTGCGAAGTAGCTCAGAGCCTCACCCTACTGAAGGAGCAACCCATGTCCAGGAAACCCACCGTTCTTGTCGATCCCTTCTTCCGGAAGATGGACGAGATTTTCTCGGAATCGGATCTGAGACGCCTGCCCGAAATCGTTGATGTCGTCTGGGGCAGGTCGGAGTCAATGCCCATGGAGGATGCTGTTGAAGCGCTAAAGGAGGCGGAGGCGGTCGTTTGCTCCAGCTGGCACTACGGTAACGTTTTGTACGAGGCGGCCAATTTGAAGGCCATTTTGACTGTTTCCGGCGCGTTTCCTTTGGACCTGGATTACGATTATTGCTTCGCAAACGGGATCCGGGTGCTGTCGGCGGCGCCGGCCTTTGGCCGCCAGGTGGCGGAAATGGCGCTGGGGATGGCGATTGCATGCGCGAGGGGGATTGTGGATGGTCACCTGGCGATGCAGGATGGCACCGAGATCTATTCGAAGGAGGGGAATGTCGGCAACTTCAATCTCTACGGGAAGCGGGTTGGGTTGATCGGTTTCGGGGGACTGGCTCGAAGCCTGCATCCGCTGCTAGAACCGTTTGGCTGCCACATCGTGGTGTACGATGCCTGGCTGGGGGAACGTTATCTGCGGCGTCAGGGCGTAACGCCTGTCCCTTTGGAAGAGTTGATGGAGACATCGCAGTTCATCTTTGTGCTGGCCGTCCCGTCTGACGAGAACCGCGCCCTGCTGGACCGTGATCTTTTGGAATGTATCCGGCCGGACGCGGCGTTGATTCTTGTGAGCAGAGCGCATCTCGTTGATTTTGATGCGTTGACCGAACTGCTGCATGCGGGCCGCTTTCGCGCGGCGATCGACGTCTTTCCGCAGGAGCCGCTTGACCCGGCACATCCGATCCGCAGCGCGCCGAATGTTGTGCTTTCAGCGCATCGGGCGGGCAGCGTAAAGGAGGCACATTGGGAGATTGGCGAGATGGTGTTGGACGACCTGGAAGCGATAGCAAAAGGGTTGCCGCCGCAACGGATGCAGAGGGCTGAGCCGGAGTTGGCGCAGAGGTATGCGAGCACGCGGGTAAAGGGAAACAGATCGAGTTAGGTCTGTTCGTGCGTCCGATTTGAGTGCGCCTGTTCGCGTCTAGCTGTTCAGAGTAAGTCTCAGAGCGTCAATCAGCCCTGGCTGGAGATCGCTGGCCAGGGTCTCTTCGCGCCGGTTGAGCCCGCTCATGTAGGCCTTGAGCAGGATGTGAAAGTCGAGCAGGGCTGCGTCGAGATCGAGGGGATGACTCCGGCTGTCGTCTTCGAGCCAGTCGAAGGCGGCTTCGGTCATGGCGGCCTGGCCGAGGATGTCTTCTTCGGGGTAGTTGTGGCTGCCGCGTTCGTGTTTGCAGCGGATAGCGGTCTCCCAGCCCCACATGCTCCAGTGGACGTAGCCGTCTGTGCCGTAAACGGTGACTTGCTTGTGGACGTTGACGCGCTCGTCGCCTGCTAACACGTAGGGGCCGTTGGTTCCGCAGCGCAGGAGTGTGCTCGCGCCATCGCGGTAGCGAATCGTCGCCAAAGTAGCGTCGGGTGCGTAGTGTTGTTTGCGGCCTTCCTGCAGGCCATTTGCTCCGGAAATCTGGGCAAAGATGCTGGCCGGTTCTCCTTGGGGATGAAAAGCGGCTACCGACTGCAGTGCGTGCGTACCCTGATAGGCCATATTCATGCGGGCGCTGGCGTCGATGAGACGGACGTCGCCGATGGCGCCGTCAGAGACGAGATTTTGCAGCTGGCTACGGCGGGGGTGGAAATGGAGCTGGTGGTTGATGGCGACTTTGACTTTGGCGGAATCGGCGAATTTACGGATCGCCAGGCAGTCTTCGGCCTGGATGGCGAGCGGCTTTTCAATGATGAGTGCGCCGACGCCGGCGGCTTCGGCGGCTTGCATTACTTCGAGGCGGACGTTGGGCGGTGTGTTGACGTGGACGAGGTCGGGTTTTTCGCGTTCGAACATCTCGCGGTAGTCGGTGTAGCGGGCTTCGACGTTCCAGCGCTCGCCAAAAGCGTCGAGGTTGGTGCGGTTGCGGGTGGCGATGCAGGCGAGCTGGCCGCGGGGGATGTGAGTGTAGGCGTCGGCGTGGCCGTTGGCGCGTCCGCCGCTGACGCCGATGATGGCGCATTTGTAGGTCATGGTTGATTGGTTTTCCTTGTACGAAAGAGAATAATCTTCATTCCTTCAGGAAGCTTGCTCCAGACCTTTGGTTTGGCCAAGATAGAGCCACACAATTCTGATTTCGTCATAAGAGTATTCGTCGCCCAGGACTTCCTTTGCGGGCGAGAGATATTCGCCTCCTGTCTCTACCAAAGCCGCCCTGATTTTGTCGAACCGTTCCTGGGGAGGCAACAGTGGGCCGAGGTCCAGCTTTTCGCCCGCACGGACCAGTCGATTCAAGTGGCCGGCGATCGTACTCTCCGCGAGGCCGCGTTCTCGCGCAATCTCCTTGATGGACATGCCTTGCTGCAGTAGCTGTCTGGTCTGAACGTAAGTAGTGCCGAGACCTTTACCTCGATCCGACCTGCTTCGCTTTTGGGGCGGAATGAATCGCTCCTTGAGGCCGTGTGAGCTGGCATAATCAACGATGGCAGCCAAGAAGGTATCGCCAAGCTGCTCAAGCTTCCTTGCGCCCACTCCAGAAATCCGGCCCAAGTTGTTCCGGCTCTGAGGAAAGTAGTAGGCCATCTGCTGCAAGGTGACATCGCCAAAGATCACATAGGGTGGGACATCTTGTTCGGCGGCCAGACTGCTGCGCAGCCCCCGGAGCACACTGAATAGTGCACGGTCATAGTCCAAGGCCGCGCGACTCGCGGTCGATTCCTTTTCTTCCTCGCGTTTGGGCCGGGCAAGCGCTAACTCCTCACGGTTCTTGAGAAACATTCTTCCGGCCTTGGTGACCCTTAGCGTCGGGTACTCCCCGCTGCTCTTGAAGAGCAGACCTTCGGCCACAAGTAGGCCGGTTATCTCCCTGAGTTCTCCATCTGAAAACTCTTCGGCAATGCCATAGACACTCAGTTTGTGGTGGCCACGTTGCCTGATGGCCTTTGTGTTCGCACCGCGTAGCACGGCGCTTACATGGTTGATACCGAAACGCTGCTCAGTGCGGATCACTGCCGAAAGGATCTTCTGGGCGATGATTGTGGCGTCGAACTCCTCTTTAGGCACCAGGCAAGAGTCGCAGCCGCCGCAGTTTTCTCGGTCCCACTCTTCGCCGAAGTAGCCGAGGATGTACTTTCGCCTGCAAGACTGCAATTGGCAGAATTCGACGACTTGACCCAGCTTATGGCGAGCGTTTTGGCGCTCCATTTCATCCTCAGACTTGTCGATAAGAAACTCGAGCTTACTAACGTCGCCGAAGGAGTAGAATAGTATGCAATCGCCAGGTAGGCCGTCGCGTCCCGCCCGGCCCGTTTCCTGATAATAGCCCTCGAGGGACTTGGGAAGGTCGTAGTGAACCAGCAAGCGAATATTGGGCTTGTCGATGCCCATGCCAAAGGCGATAGTCGCCACGACGATTGGAACACGGTCGCGCACGAAGGACTCCTGAGTTTGACGCCTCACTTCGTTCTCAAGACCAGCGTGATACGGCTGCGCGTCGAGTCCGGTGTCGCGGAGGCGTGCGGCCAGATCTTCAGTGTCTTTTCGGGAGGTACAGTAGATGATTGCCGACGCGTCTTTGTGCCCTTTAAGCAGTGCTACAAGCAGGTCAAAACTGTCGTTCCTTTTTGGCACGACTCCGTAGCTGAGATTCGGACGATTGAAACTGGCGATGAATTGCCGAGGCCGGCTCAGCCGAAGCTGGTCGACGATGTCGCGGCGTACTCGTTCGGTGGCGGTTGCCGTCAGGGCGAGGAAGGGCACGCCTGGCATCTTCCTGCGTAGTTCTCCAAGTCGACGGTAGTCGGGGCGAAAGTCGTGTCCCCAAACGGAGATGCAGTGGGCCTCGTCAACAGCAACAAGACTCACCCGTAGGCTGGCGAGAAAACCTTGAAATTCCGGTAATGAGAGTCTCTCCGGGGCAACGTACAGAATTTTAAGAGTGCCTTGGCGCGCCTGTTCATGCACGCGGCGCACTTCGGAGAAAGGCATCATACTGTTGATGGCGCCAGCTGGGATCCCGTTTGCCTGGAGTGCGTCCACCTGGTCCTTCATCAGTGCTATTAGAGGGGAGACTACCAGGGTGAGGCCTTCGAGGCGCAGGGCGGGCAACTGGTAGCAGAGTGACTTGCCGCCACCGGTCGGCATGAGGACAAGTGCGTCTTCACCGTTGAGAACGCTGGTGATGATCTCTTCCTGCAGTGGCAGGAACTCGTCGTAGCCGAAGTATTGCTTTAGCAGGTCTAGCATGGGGGATTTCTCGCTTTTTCGATAGATGCGGGCAAATGGGGCCCGATACGACGTTAAGTTGATTACGAATGTAGCGTGCGATGGTCAGGCGACAAGGCACGACCACTTTGAAGGGGAGTGCTTTTGAATTCGCAGTTGGACTTTTTCCTATTGCCACGGCTTAAGTAGAACCTTGGCGCACAGGCCGGTGGCTTGGAGATCCCAGGCGTCGGCGACGCGATCGAGGGGGAATCGGTGGGTGATGAGTTTGTCGAGTTTGTCGGGATTGGCGGCGATGACGCGTAGGATTTGCGGTGTGTCGGCCATGTTGTAGTGCCAGGAGCCGTGTAGGCTGAGGCCTTTGCGCAGCATGTCGGTGCTGACGTGGATAGGGGTTGCGTCGGTGCCGCTTTCGCCGACGAAGCTTACGGTGCCTTTGCGGCGGGTGGCATCGATGCAGAGGCGGTGGGCCGCTACTACTCCAGAGCAGTCTATGCTGTGGTCGACGCCGCGGCCGTCGCGCGTGAGGGCCAGAACCTGTTCGAGCGCGTCAGCGTCGGTTGGGTCGATGACGGTGGCTGCGCCTAACTCCATGGCTTTGGCTGCCCGGTATTTGTTTACGTCGACCCCGATCACTGTAGCACCTCGATGGGTACCGTTTATGACGCCGCCGAGGCCTACAGGGCCCAGGCCGGTGATCATGAGGGAGTCGTCGGGGCCTATGTTTGCGCGTTGGACTGCGCCGAAGGTGGGACCCAGGCCGCAGCAGGCCATGGAGGCGTGATCGTAGGAGATGCCGTCGGGGATCGGTACGAGCATCCAGTCCTGTTTGAGCATGAACTGCGACATGGTTGCTCTGCCCTCGGCGCCGTCAGGTTGGGGCGGGGGATTATCGGAGTCCAGGCAGTGGATGTACTCGCCGTCGAGACAGAGTTCGCACTGCCCGCATGGTGTTTGGGGCATCACGACGACGCGATCGCCGACATTGACGCGGCAGGGTTGCGCCACTTCGACCACTTCTCCGGCGGCCTCGTGACCGAGATAGGGGGCCTCTCTGCCGGAGGAGTATACCTTAAACTCAGTACACATGGGGGCGGTATGGATCTTGACGACGACCCAGTTTTCGCCGGCGGTGGGGTTTGGCGCGTCAACAACGCCGCCCTGTTTTGGTCCGAATACAGCAGCTGTCTTCATAGTTCCCGTTCCTTCCTCATTGCTTGCCATTCCGGCTGAAAGCTGTCTTGCAAGTGCCACGCAATCTGTAGGGAAAGAGGCCGCTTGTAATCTACCAGTTGGTAAAGGAGCCGTCGAGGCGGCGTACCTGCGGCGTCTCGCGCCACTGGGACGGTTGGCGGGCGGCCGCTTCCCTGTCGAATTCGATGCCGAGACCGGGCAGATCGGTCGGCGTGAGATATCCGTCTTCCCAGTGGTGTTGCACGGGCACGATGTCAGGCAGGATTTCGGCGGGTTTGCGGGGTTGTTCCTGGACGCCAAAGTTGGAGGTGGCCAGGTTCATCTGGAGGCAGGCTGCGGAGGAGACCGGGCCGAGCGGGTTGTGTACGACCAGTTTGATGTAGTGGGTCTCGCACCAGCCGGCGATCTTGCGGGTCTCGGTGAAGCCGCCGGCGATGCACATGTCGACGCGGGCGTAGTCAATCCATTCCTCCTCTATCAGCTGGCGGAACTCCCATTTCGAGGAGAACTGTTCGCCGGCAGCGATGGGCACGTGGACGCGAGGCCGCAATGTCTTAAACGAGTCCGGGTTTTCGCTGCGAAGGGGATCCTCAATGAAGAATGGCGCGTACTGCTCGACTTCGCGGCAGAGCCAGACTACGTCGGGGAGGTCGAGGCGTGTGTGAACGTCGAAACAGATGTCGATTTCGTCGCCGATTGCGTTTCGCACGGCCTCGAACTGGCGCAGTGCGGCGCGCACGGCCTGGCGGGGTTCGAGGATGTCGCCGTCCTGGGGAAGACCCCAGCGTACGAACTTCCAGCCCTGCTCCTTGGTTTCGAGGCAGCTCTCGACGAGGGGTTCCACTTCCAGGGCATGGACGTGATTGTGGGGATAGCAGACGACCTTGTCGCGGACGCGGCCGCCGAGCAGCTCGTAGACGGGTACGCCGAGCGCCTTGCCCTTGATGTCCCACAGAGCAATGTCGATGGCGGAGATGGCCGAGCTCAGGACGCGCTGGGCGGGGAAGAAGCCGCCGCGGAACAGCCATTGCCAGATATGTTCTATGCGAAAGGGGTCCTGGCCGACGAGAATTTCCTTGAAATGCTTGACAGCACCAATCACCGCCTGTTCGCGGCTGGTCAGACCGGACTCGCCTACGCCGAATATGCCTTCATCTGTGTCGACGACTACGAATAGAAAGTTGCGATGGCCGGCCCAGACAGGGTAGGCGGTAATGTCGGTAATTTTCATCGGACACTCCTCGGAGACTTTAGACGAAATGGGTTTGCCCTCACCATAAAAGAGATGTCAACGGGGGCGAGGGGAAATTGGGTCGGACTGAAGATGGTCAATCGAAGGCAAAGCCGCCCGTCGCAACTATCAGAAGCGGGCCGTCAGTCCAGGTTTTATGTGCCGTCGCGGTACCCTGAAAAGCCTACACGCGACGGAAGAACTTCGCAAGCCGATCCGCTCGCGGCAGGCATAGATTCACCAGAGTAGCTAGTATTGGTCCAGTTTTCGGCCCGCTGGCCGTCCTTTATTGCAGTTCGGGCCGTGTTTCCGTATGATGGGGCCATAATCCTATTCAGAACTCATGTGGAGGACTTTGATGCGAGCGCTCGTCTGGACTGCGCCGGAAGTGATGGAGATGCAGGAGCAGCCCGATCCGACGCCTGAGGCGGATGAGGTGGTGGTTCGCGTGGCTTACGCCGGTATCTGCGGATCGGAGTTGAGCGGGTTTCTGGGCCACAATGCGTTGCGTACCCCGCCGCTGGTGATGGGGCATGAGTTTGCGGGCGAGATCGTAGAGGTCGGCCGGGAGGTAACCCGACTCGAGGTAGGCGACGCGGTGACGGTGAACCCGCTTACGTACTGCGGGCAGTGCCGCACTTGTCATATGGGTTTGACACAGCTTTGTCCGGAACGGCGGCTGGTGGGGGCGCACAGGCCGGGCGCTTTTGCCGAATATGTCAGTACTCCTGCGTTCGTGACGCACAAGTTGCCGGACGGGATGTCACTGCGCACCGGTTCTCTGACGGAGCCGGTGGGCGTGGGCGTGCGTATTGGCCGGCTGGCGGGCGATGTGGAAGGAGAGTCGGCGCTGATCATCGGGGCGGGGCCGATTGGGCTGCTGGCCCTGCAGGCGCTGAAGCTGGCCGCCGCAGACCAGATCTTCATCACCGACCTGGACCAGGAGCGGCTGGCGATGGGCGGCGCGCTCGGCGGGATCACAGTTATGCCGGCTGGAAGCGGCCTTGACGGGGCCGGCCAGGGGGCGGACGTGGTTGAGACGGTCAAAGAGGCCACCGGCGGCGAGGGGGTAGCGGTCTCGGTTGACGCGGTGGGGACGGGGGGTACACGCAGCCAGTGTGTGGACGCTACGCGTAATGCTGGAATCCTGATTCTTTCGGGGCTGCATGAGGAGACGAGCCCGATGCCGGCGGCGGCGATAATTCGCCAGGAGCTGACGGTGCGGGGCAGTTTTGCTTACGGCGCGGCTGATTTTGAAGACGGGCTGGAGGCGTTGCATGCGGGCCACTACCGGCTTGACCCGTGGATTGTTGAAGCGCCGCTGGCGGAGGGTGGGGACTGGTTTAAGCGTCTCATCCACAGCCCGGGCAATGTTTCGAAGGTGCTGCTGGTTCCGGACAGACCTTAATCTGGATTTCCAGAATCCAAGTCGGATCGCCAGCCAATGCCCCAGCGAGGGCCACTATACAGAATCGGAGTGAGTAGCTCGATTAGGTTCCGTTGACATTTCGGAAGGCCGTACGCATTTCAACAAGGACAGAACGTCTGCAAGCCTGTTCGGGATGGTTTTCGCTTGAATCTTGTTGTAGACACAACCTTTCGATCCGCGAAGTCACGCGAAGGGGCGCGAAGAACACCTTTCTTTGTTCCAGGGAGGGCCACAAAGGGACACGAAGGGCACACAAGGGAGGCAACAACCAGGGCACCCACAAGGGGTGCCCCTACGGTTGGGATGGCTGGTTTTAACGTCAACGAGCCCTAGTATTTTTCGAAAGTGAACCGTCATACACGGTTGATCCTCCTCTTGGTTGCAACCTCCTCATTATCCAATTTCAACCTACCTTTGGAGAAAACTGATGCAGTTACCTCGCCCGGAGTACCCGCGGCCGCAGTTTGTGCGCAAGGACTGGCTCTGCCTGAACGGCGAGTGGGAGTTTGAGATCGACCAAGGGGACAGCGGTCTGGAAAGAGGCCTGTTGGGGCGTCCGCTTGGGGGTCAGATCACGGTTCCTTTCTGTCCGGAGTCGAGGCTGTCGGGGGTGGAGAACCATGACTTTCTGGAGGCGGTCTGGTACCGGCGGGAGGTTGAGATTCCAAGCAGTTGGACGGGCCGGCGGGTGCTGCTGCATTTCCAAGCGGTGGATTACGACGCCACTGTATGGGTCAACGGAGAGGAGGTTGGGCGGCACCGAGGGGGATTCAGCCCCTTCACTTGTGATCTGAGCGACGCGGCGCGGCCGGGTGAGCGGGTGACAGTTGTGGTGCGGGCGCGGGACAACCACAGGGGTCCGCAACCGCGGGGCAAGCAGGCTCAGACGTATGGCCCGCGGGGCGCGATTTACGTGCGGACGACCGGCATCTGGCAGAGCGTGTGGATGGAACCGGTACCTGAACTTCATTTGGGACGGCCGCGGCTGACTCCAGACGTTGCCAACAGTGTCATCCGCGTGGAGCAGCCGCTGGTTCTGCGGCGGGTGGCGGCGGAGCGGTTTCAGACTGCGAAACTGGATGGAGTTCGATTGCAGGCCCAGCTTTTGGACAGCGAGGGCGTCGCGTCGGAAGCCGAATGTTCGGCCGAACTCGACCTGTGTCCGCAGCTGGAGCTGAAGATACCAAGTGAGCGCCGCAGGCTGTGGTCGATCGAGGACCCGCATTTGTATGATTTGGTGCTGAGGCTGGTGGATGGAAAGGGAGAGGTGGTTGACGAGGCGCGCAGCTACGCCGGACTGCGCAGCGTGGCGATCAGTGGGAAGGCGATCACGTTGAATGGACGGCCCGTTTTTCAGAGGCTGGTCCTGGACCAAGGCTATTACCCGGAGGGCATTATGACGGCGCCCAGTGACGAGGCGCTGCGGCTGGATATCGAGTTGGGCAAGGAGGCCGGGTTCAACGGGGCGCGGCTGCATCAGAAGGTCTTTGAGGAGCGATTTCTGTATCATGCCGACCGTCTGGGGTATCTAATTTGGGGCGAATTCGGTGACTGGGGATGCCGTCATTACGGCGCGGTGGAGGACCATCAGCAGCCGACGGCGTCCTACATCACCGAGTGGTTGGAGGTATTGGAGCGGGACTATTCACATCCGTCGGTCGTGGGTTGGTGCCCGCTCAACGAGACCTGGCAGCCGCTGCACGACCGGATTACTACGCTAGATGCGGTGACGCGGGGCCTTTACCTGGCGACGAAGGCGATGGACAGGACACGGCCGGTGTTGGACACATCGGGCTATTCGCACCGCGTGCCGGAGGCGGACGTCTACGATAGTCATGACTACACGCAGGACACTGAATTGTTTGCCGAGCGTCACGCCCAGGTGGCCGCCGGAAAGCCCTATCTCAATCAGCGAAACGGGCAGACCTGGTCGATCGCTTACAGGGGGCAGCCGTTCTTTGTGAGTGAGTTCGGCGGCATCTGGTGGAACCCTGACGTTAGGGAGGGAGAAGAGTCCTGGGGCTACGGAGAGAGGCCGAAGTCGGTAGAAGAGTTCTATGAACGGTTCGCGCGCTTGTGCGGGATCCTATTGGACGACCCCGATCATTTTGGTTATTGCTACACGCAATTGACCGATATTTTGCAGGAACAGAATGGGATTTTCGGTTTCGACCGGTCGCTGAAGTTCGACATGGCGAGGATACGGGCGGCGCAGGAGAGACCGGCGGCGATTGAAGCGAATAGCGGTCGAGATAGCGACCCGTAACTGCTGGCGCCCGGCTTTCCGCCGTAAGTCCCCTCATCTCGCATCACTTTCTGGAGTTGCATTGCACCGGCCTGTAGCGCCACCTGATACCGGCCTGTAGCGCCACCTGATACAGACAGGGCTGCAGGCCAAGATCAGCCCCGACCGGAGATTGCGGTGACGATATTGTCGCCCTCGGTGGGACGTTCGGGCTGTTCGGCCTGCCCGGCTTTAGCGGCCATGAGGGGGTAGGCGTCCATCGGCTTCAGGCCGGCCACCTGTGGCAGGTCGGGCACGCGCAGCATGGCCCTTTCGATGGCGGGTTCCAACTTTTCCAGTTTACGCTTTTGGCGGTCGTCGTGGCGGTCTTTGAAGGCGGGCATCACCTGATCGGCGAAGAGTTCGAGTGATTCGCAGATGTGCTCGTGGCGGTTGTTGCCGGCCTGTTGGACGAAGACGACCTGGTCTACGCCGGCGTTTTCGAGAGCCTCCAGATTCTGGGCCACCTGGGAGGGCGTGCCGATGCCGGCGGAGGGCTCGTATTTCTCCGGCATATTGCTTTGAAAGTCCTGCCACAGATCGAATTCGCCGGGTAGGTGACTGCCGGTGATGTAGAAGTGGCTGAGGGCGTAGCCGAAGAACTGGAAGTTGCGGGCGCCGCGTCGTTCGGCCTCGGCGCCGTCTTCGTGGAGCATGAATCCGGCTACGATGGCGAGATTGGGATTGACGGCGCGGCCGATTGGGTTGCACTCGCGTTCGAAGGTCTCGTAGTACTCCTCCACCCAGTGGGCGGCGCTGTCGGGATCGATGAAGGCGAAGGTCAGCGCGCCCATGCCGTAGCGGGCGGCGATCTTGATCGTGTCGCGGTTGGAGCAGGCAAGCCATAGGGGCGGGTGCGGCTTCTGGAGGGGCTTGGGGACGACGTTGCGGGGCGGCATGGAGAAGCTCGCGCCGTCGAAGCCGGCGTACGGTTCCATGACCATCATTTTGGCCGCCTCGCGGACCGACTCCTCCCACATCAGATGCTTTTGCTCCGGGTCGATGCCGAAGCCTTCGAGCTCGCTGCGGCTGCTCGAGGAGCCGGTGCCCCATTCGACGCGGCCGTCGCTGATGAGGTCGAGGGTGGCGATGCGCTCGGCGATGCGGGCGGGGTGGTTGAAGTTGCTGGGCATGAGCACGATGCCGTGGCCGAGGCGGATCTGGCGGGTGCGCTGGCTGCAGGCGGCCAGGAAGACCTCGGGCGCGGAGGAGTGGGAGTACTCTTCCAGGAAGTGATGCTCGACTTCCCAGGCGTAGTCGATGCCGAGTCGATCGGCGAGCTCGACCTGATCCAGGGCCTCCTTGAGGAGACGGTGTTCGCTGTCCTCGGCCCAAGGGCGGGGGAGTTGGTGTTCGTAGAAGATACCGAATTGCAAGAGGCGATCCTTTGAAAGTGGCTAAGCGTCGAATACGGTTTGTCGGAACCGACATTTTCTGGTCCATTATACGGTTATTCGACGGCGGAGGCGAAGTTTTGCCAGGCGCCTACGGTGGAAGGGCTTTGGGGGTGTAACCATGAGGGCACCCACGAGGGGTGCCCCTACGGGGGACGGCGGGTAGGCAGGGTCTGGGAGTCGTGGCGCGGACGAGGGCACCCACTAGGGGTGCCCCTACGGTTTGTGGCTGATTGGAAAGAAATCTCTTTGAAACTTAGGGGCCGAAGAGCAGGCAGACGGCCATGGGCGCCCAAACCATGTCGCCGACGGGCGTCAGCTGGCCGCTGTCTGCATCGCGATTGAAGACGCAGATGTCGTCGGAATCCTGGTTGGCGGCAAGCACCCAGGCGCCGGTTGGGTCGATGGTGAAGTTACGGGGCGTCTGGCCCCGAGTCGAGGCATGGCCGATGGCGGTGAGGCGGCCGCTGTCCTGGTCGACCGAGAAAATGGCAAGCGTGTTGTGGTGGCGGTTTGAGCCGTAGACGAAGCGGCCATCTGCCGAAACGTGAATGTCGGCGGTGCTGAGTCCGGTCTTGTCGTCGACGTCGTCAGGGAGGGTTGAAATCGTCTGGATGGCGTCGAGAGCGCCGGTGCCGGGATCGAAGGCGCAGACGGTTACCGTCAGGTCCAATTCGTTGATGATGTAGGCGTTGCGACCGTTGGGATGGAAGTCAAAGTGGCGGGGGCCGGCTCCGCCTTGCACGGAAATATGGTCGGGGTCGTTGGCGACAAGTCGTCCGTTGACGAGACGATAGATCATCACCTTGTCCATACCCAGGTCGGCCACGTAGACGCGGCTGCCGTCAGGGCTCATGGTGGTGGAGTGGGCGTGTGCCGCTTCCTGACGTTCCTGATTGGGGCCGCTGCCGTGATGCTGGATATTCTGCACGGGATCGCCGATGCTGCCGTCGGTTTTCAGGGGGTAGACGGCGACATTACCGCTGTAGTAGTTGGCCACAATGAGCGTGCGGCCGCCGGGCTCGACGACCAGGTGGCAGGGCGCGGTGCCGTGGGTCGGCTGCCGATTGAGGCGGGTCAGACCACCGGTTGCAGGGTCAATGGCATAGCTGTTAACGTGCCCCGCCTCATTGTCTTCGCCCACGGCGTAGAGTATGTGGCCTTGGGGATGCAGTGTCAGAAAGGACGGATGCTCTTGTTCGGCAGCGAGAGCTTCATGCCGAAGAGCGCCGGTCTGTGTGTCGAAGCGATAGATGTAGATGCCTTCACTGTCTCTGTGCGTGTAGGAACCTACATAGAGGATTCGTTCCGTCATTGTGTGTCTCCTGGTGGGTTTGAGTCCATATCGTAGAGGGTAAGGCTACCCTGCAGCCCGTCCTTGCCCAGGGAGCATTGACTGCAGGCAATTCGAGGCGGATGGCCTGGGCTGGCTTGACAGCCGCAATCAGACGGGTGCGGGGGTAGGCGCGGGTAGTTCGGGTACGTGCTGGTAGGCCGGGTCGGCTTTCTGCTTGCGCATGATGGCGATGATCTCTTTCCAGGCCGGCAGCAGGCCGCGTTTGCATTCCGGCATTTCCGACTTAATGGCCTGGTGGAGTTTGGGCAGATTGTAACACGGGACACCTGCGTACATGTGGTGTTCGGTGTGATAGTTCATGTACCAGTAGAGAAAACTGGTGAAGGGATTGAGGTAGACGGTGCGGCAACAGAGGCGGAAGTCGGGCACATTATCCTGGAGCCCGGCGTGCTGCAAATTGTTGCAGAGATAGCGCAGCCAGCCGCCGTAGAAGGGAGCGAGAGTGGTCAGTACGGGCAGTAGCCACCAGCCGGTTGCGATGGACACGGCGACTATGAGGCCGTGGCCCACCAAGAGCACGCGGGCCCAGGCAAAGAGCCGCCGCCGCTCCTGGACGGCATCCGGCGGGAAAATGGAATGCTCCCATTCTCCCTCCAGGCGGCCGAGGCTAAGGCGAACGGTCGCCTTGATGGTGTCATATAGATTCCAAGGACTGACAACCGCGTTTTTGAGGAAGCCGGCCAGAGTCAGTTCCATGGGCAGCTCCACTTCAAGATCGTCGGGCGGATGCAGCGTGTATTTGTGGTGTTCGACGTGGCTGGTGGAAAACATCAAGTGGTTGCGCCAGACAAGGAAGCTCAATGCGTACAGACACACGATATTCAGCGCTTTTGTCCTAAAAACCGTATAGTGACAGAGTTCGTGTGTGCCATTGTAGAGAAAGACGTAGAAGGTTCCATGTAGAAGGAGAATGAGAAGGAGCAGAGGCAGAGGCAGGTTTGAGGCTGCATACCAGGCGGCGAGGCCGGTAACGGCTATCAGGCCCAGATGCCCGGCGACCTGAAGCGCTCCTTGCCAGTCGTCGCGCTGGTTGAGCGCGTTGAGTTCTGCGCGGGCAACGGGAACTCGATACCAGTTTATTCTGACAGGTTTACGACCCTTCTGTTGCGTCTTGGCGGCAGGCATTTTGTACCTCCTTCAACGGCAAGGGCGGGGATCACTCGTCGGCGACAACTGTTTGGCGGTCGGGTGTGGAAAACATGATAGTCATGATGGCGACTTCGTCGCCGTCGTTGCTGGCGTTGTGCACGATGTTGGCAGGGATGACGATCGTGTCTCCGGGCCCCATGGGGAAGAGTTCGTCCCCAATGGAGTGGACGATGCGGCCACTGAGAACATGCAGGATTTCTTCGCAGTTGGGATGTGAATGGCGGAAGTTTTCGTGCCCGGCTTTGAGGACGGCGCGACCGAAGGTCATGGTGGCGCTGTTGCCCATTTTGCCATTGGCATACCATACCAACTCGCCCCAGTCGAACTCCTGGACGGTGGCGTCAGCGGCGTGAAGGACAGTTTCCTGGTTCATTGTCTTGTCTCGCTTTGCTAATTGTCGTATCGGCCAGGCGGCGGCTATGGACGGGAGTCGATTCAGGCTATTCCCGGTGCTTGGCGCCATCTTACCATAGACGGAGTCAGGTGTCATGGCTACGGCTGTGAGTGGTGCATCCCAGAATTGGGGTGGGAGCAGTCTGGGGGTGAATCCGTGCCAGCGGTGGCTGGCGTTGTTTACCGTCTTTGGGCGAGACGCAGTGCGGGCG
>VXOE01000174.1 GCA_009840225.1 Caldilineaceae bacterium SB0662_bin_25
CACGCCCCCCCTAAACCATGCCATGCCTCATCGACCGGGTGTCGATATTG
Organism: Caldilineaceae bacterium SB0662_bin_25; assembly: GCA_009840225.1. GTDB lineage: Bacteria > Chloroflexota > Anaerolineae > Caldilineales > Caldilineaceae > Bin5. The sequence continues at coordinate 51 of VXOE01000174.1, forward strand.
GTGACGGGTGCCTAATCGAACGTGTCTAGCCAGACCACGTCCCGCCAGTCCCATCAGCTCCCCGAAGATGCCCGCCTTGCGCCTGCCTAGTGCCCCCAACTGATGGGCACCACCGTATGGCCAGGCTTGGCTCCTGTCCAATGTCTCTCCAAATGCCGGAAGAAATTCCTGCCACCGCTGGCAGTGATTCGACGCCAGACTGATCCCTACCCAATCCTGGGATACACCCCTGAATCGACATCATTTGACGATTTTCCCCAATGACGTTGTAATTGTCAGACACTTTCGTCCACTATCCGTCAGAACGGCTGCCCAGGCCTGCGCATCCCCCTTGCACACTGCCCGGCAGCTTGCTTTCCAAACAGTGCCAAGGAGAAGAATCAAAGTGAGCACCCTCTACTTCGAGAAGCTCTCCCAGTACGACCGCGCCGCCGAGCCGGTATCCTTCAGCATACCCTTCGCCCAGGGAAAACTGCCCGGTGCGGCCCATATTGTCATCGAAGACGGCGGCGCAGCGTTGCCATCCCAACAGCGTGCCCTGGCACACTGGTCCGACGGCAGCGTCAAGTGGCTGCTGGTCCACCTCCAACCCGACCTCCCCGGCAACCTCTCCAAAACCATCACTTTTCGCACTGCCTCCGACCCCGCGCCGCAGCCGCAGCAGCAAGTGCGGGTGACCGAGGACGCCGGCGGCCTGCTGGTCGACACCGGCCCTCTCAGTTTCCGCGTGCCCCGCCAGGGCTTCCTCCCCGTCCAGGACGTCGCTCTCGCCGGAGGTCCCGCGTGGCCTGCACCTTTCGCCGGCTTCACAATGGAGACCGATGCTGCCGCCGCCGGAAGCAGCAGTGGCGCCGTCGAGCTGGAGATCGATGAGGCTGGCCCCCTCCGGGCCGTCATCCTCGTGCGCGGCCGCCACCGGCAACCTGACGGTTCCGAATTCCTGGCCCTGCGCGGCCGCATCACCGCCTACGCCGGCAAGCCCTACATCGAAATCGAGCACCAGTTCCTGCACACCCTGGACTTACCTGACGTGACACTCCAGAGCTTGCGCCTGGACTTTGCCGCCTCCCCCAACGGGGAGCCGCCCCAGCTCGCCCTCGGCGAAGGCTGGTATCGGACCTCCATCACCGAGAGCGCAAGCGATGTCTCACAGACCTTGGACACCGAGACGATGCTCTACCAGTCCAACGAGCACTTCATCGACTCCTACTACGGCGATTTCTGGACCGACTGGCGCGACCAGCAAGGCGGGCTCTGCCTCTCCATCCACCAGGCCCACCAGAACTTCCCCAAAAGACTGCACGGCCACACGCAGGGCATCGCCTGCTGGCTCTATCCCGCCGGAGAACCGCCTGCTCCCATTCTCCAGGGCATGGCCAAGACCCACCGTATCCAGCTCCACTTCCACGGGCCCGACACGCCCCTCGATGACCTCAGCCAGCGCAGTCTGCAGTTCCAACTGCCGGACCGACCCGCGCTGCCGGTGGAATGGTACCGCGCCAACAACCCCTGGATCGAGACCTACTTCCCAGAAAATCTCCCCCGCCGCCTCTTCACCGATCTCAATAACCTCCACGACGGGCGCCCCAAAGCCCTGGGCATGATGCACTTCGGCGACGCGCCCGATTCCGGCTACACCAACCAGGGCCGCGGTGGCGGCGAAAACGTTTGGGTCAACAACGAGTACGACCGCCCCCACGCCTGCACCCTCTACTACGCCCTCACCGGCCAGCGTCGCGCCCTCGACTCCGCCCTCGTCAGCGCACGTCACTGGCTCGACGTGGACTTCTGTCACCATCACCCCGACCCGCTGATCGATGGCGGCCTGCGCATCCATACCCGCTACCACGCCACCGGGCGCTGTACCCCGTCCCACGAGTGGACCGAAGGATTCCTCGACTACTACTTCCTCACCGGTCGTCGCGAAGGTCTGGAAGTGGCGAACTCAATTGGCGAAAACATCCTGCGTCACATGCAGTTGCCCTCAATGCAGCAACTGGGCGAAGCTTCCGTCCGTGAAGGCGGTTGGGCCCTGCGCGCCTACGTCGGCCTCTGGCTCGGCACCGGCGAACAGCGCTGGCGCGACGAGGCCAGGCAACTGATCGAAATGTTCCTGGACTGGCACGACGAATTTGGCGCGCTCCTCGCGCCCTATACCAGCCACACCATGCCGCGGGTGCCCTTTATGATCTCCCTTACCGTATGCTCGTTTGCCCGCTATCTACTGATCGAAGACGATGAGAGGGTAAAGCGACTGATTGTGTCGGTCATGGACGATCTCATCGAACACTGTCTCGGGCCCGACGGGGTCTTCTACTACAAAGAGCTCCCGTCCCTCCAGCGCACAGCGCCCACGCCCCACGCTTTCGAAGCACTGACCTACGCCTGGCGCATCACCAACGACGAGCGCTATCTGAAGATCGCCGCCAACACCTTCGCGGCACTGACAGCAAACCTGGAAGGCAAGGAAAGCGGCCCCAAATTCGCTGATCCCTCCGGTGCCGTCATCGACGGAGTCGGCGGCGGCCGCATCTTCGCCGACAAATACACCTCGCTGATCCTCTACGCCGGCGCCGCCGCCCCCCTGGGACTGCTGGACTGGTACGAATATCCCTTTCCCGGCGCAGCCTGATACGCGTCGGTAGCTCCGCTCTTCCGATAGACCCCTTCCGGCGCCACAGTCTGCCCGTTGACCGACTTCCCTGCAACCGGAGTCGGCAGCGGGCAGAGTCGCCCACCAGGAGACGACCCATGCAGGCAAAGCGTTTCTCTGCCAATCCGATCATCACACCCGCGCTGGACGAATCCATCGGCGCCAATATCAACGGCCCGTCGCTCATGCGCGTGCCGGACTGGCTGCCGAATCCTCTGAGCAAATACTACCTCTACTTCGCCCACCATCAGGGCGCCTTCATCCGCCTGGCCTATGCCGACGCGCTGTCTGGACCGTGGACTATCTACCCACCAGGCACACTGCGACTGGAGCAGACCCCTTGCTATCACCATATCGCCAGCCCCGATCTGCATATCGACAACGACAACCGCCGTATCTTGATGTACTATCACGGTCCATCAGTGAGGCGCGAAGAGCTCGACGCCGATCCATTGAAGCAGCGCTATCCCTTTCTCGAAGGCCAGCGTTCCCTGCTCGCTGTCTCCGAGAACGGCCTCGACTTTACTTCCGAAACTGAAATCCTCGGCCCAAGCTACTTCCGGGTCTTCCGCTATCCCGACACCGCCGCAGGCTGGCACTACGCCCTCGCCATGCCCGGCATCCTCTTCCGCAGCCGCGACGGCCGCACCAATTTCGAACCGGGCCCCGTCCTCTTCGACCGCGCCCAGCGCCACGCCGCCCTCCTCCTCCGCGACGACATCCTCTACGTCTTCTACTCCCGCGCCGGCGATTGCCCGGAGCACGTCCTCTGCGCAACCGTCGACCTGCGCCCCCACTGGAAAGAGTGGAAGGCCTCCGTTCCATTCTCAATACTGGAGCCGGATACCGACTACGAGGGTGTCAACCTGCCCCTGGAGCCATCGCAGCGCGGCGCAATCCACGAACCTGCCCGCCAGCTCCGCGATCCCGGCATCTACAAGGAAGGCGGCCGGACCTATCTGCTCTACTCAATCGCTGGAGAAAGCGGCATCGCACTGGCAGAGCTCCAGTTCAACTGACCCGACCGAAGGACTATTGCTCCTCGCTTCACCTGCCTCAAGGTTCCACACAGGTTACACAAGGTCATCAAGGCTGACTTCAAGCGCCTGAGCGATCGAAGCCAGCGTCTTGGCAGAGCCCACCCGCCTCCCCGTCTCGATCTGGGAAAGGTAAACCGGGCTGATATCAGTTGCCGCCGCCAGTGCTTTCTGACTCATGCCGCGATACTCGCGGTATACCTTTATTGGACTTGCCCCCGACAGGAGTCGGTCAACAACCTCAATGGGAAAGGATTCGCCCCCTTCATCTTTTGCAAGGTCATAGATCTCCTCGTCACGCAGAGCGGCTTCCGTGGCTCCGTCCTTCGACAAGCGTACATACTCGCGCCACGGGATCACGGCGAACATCGGCTGTCCGGCATCATCGTGAATGATCTGCAGGTTGCTCATGAGAACTATCCTCCTACTGCATGTATGCCTGACCACGTGGAGCGACGCGCAATACATCAATCGTGCGCGCTTTATCGTCTCTCTCGAAGATGACCCTATAGCCGCCGACTCGCAGACGAAATCCAGGTCGCCCCTCCAGAGGAGCAACATCAACATCTCGCCGGTCTGGATCCTCCGCCAATCTGTCCAACGCCCGACGAATGCGCCGAGCATTCTGGCTAGGCATCTTAAGAAGTGCTTTGATTGCCTGTTTCTTTACTGTCAGTCTGTACATTGTGTTCCTTCTGCGAGTCCCACTATAGCATGTAGCTATACTATTGCAAAGCATTTTGCTTTACAATGGCCTTCTGAATGAAAGCGGTAGCTGAACGTTATCGGAAAAACACAATCTCAACCATTGAGTCTGCCGCAAGGTCTCTGACTGCTTGAATCAGCGACAATCAGCCATTCAATTGACCCAAGTTCCCGCCTGCTGATACAATGCCAACTGCAATGTGCCGTGCCGCGCCGTCGGCCTTCGCAGCGGCTAGCTGACGGGTCTCGTTTCATGGGAACGCTAAATCGCTCCCAGCACAAAAGGCAACTTCCATGCCCGAATCCTCACCCGACATCGTCGTATACGGCGCCTTCTGGTGCCCCGATTGCCGACGCAGCAAACAGTTCCTCGGCGAACATCGTATCCCCTATCAGTGGGTCAACATCGAAGAGGACGCCGAAGCCGAACAGCGCGTCATCGAAATGAACGATGGCAAACGCATCATACCCACCATCCTCTTCGCTGACGGTTCCCGGCTCGTCGAGCCAAGCAACGCCGAACTGGCCGCAAAACTGGGCCTGAGAACGACCGCCAGCCGCCAGCACTACCCGGTGATCGTCATCGGCGGCGGCCCTGCCGGACTGACCGCGGCCCTCTACCTGGCCCGTGAAGGTGTTGACACCCTCATCATCGAGCGCGCTGCCTTCGGCGGCCAGGCCGCGTCCACCGAAAAACTGGATAACCTGCCCGGTTTCCCCGATGGTGTCGATGGCTTTGAATTTGCCCAGCGGCTTCGTGCTCAGGCCGAAAGGTTCGGAGTCGAACTGCTGCAGGCCCAGGATGTCGCCACAATTCAACGCCAGGACAACTATCTCCGCATTGACACGGCCGCTGGCGACGAATACAGTGGGCAGGCCGTCCTGATCGCCACCGGCAGCCGCTACCGCCGCCTCAACGTGCCCGGTGAAAACGACTATCTTGGCGCCGGCGTTCACTTCTGCGCTACCTGTGACGGCCCCTTCTACAAAGACAAAGAGGTGGCCGTGATCGGCGGCGGCAACAGCGCTGCCGAAGAAAGTCTGCTGCTGACCAAATTCGCCGAACGGGTTACACTCTTGGTGCGCGGCCCTGTACTGCATGCCAGTCAGGTCATCCAGGAGTCTGTGTCAGGCAATTCGAAAATCGAAGTGCGATGGAACACCGAAGTCCAGGAGTTCCTTGGCGCCAGGGCCCAACTAAATGAGCTGCGGCTCTGGAATAATCAGACCGAGGCTGAGTCACACATGTCGGTGGACGGCGCCTTCGTCTTTATCGGCCTGGAACCAAATACCGGTTTCCTCGAGGGTACCGGCGTGCGCCTTAACAAGTGGGGCTTCATCGAGACCGGGCATAGCCTGGTCCACGACGCCGATAATCGCCCGGCTCTCTTTCCAAGTAGAGACCCTGCCGCGCTGGAATCTAGCGTCCCCGGTCTCTTTGCCGCCGGTGACGTGCGCGCCGATAGCACGAAACAGGTCGCCTCCGCCGCCGGCGAAGGCGCAACCGCGGCCCTGCTGATTCGCGACTACCTGCGCACGGTCTGACCCCACTGGCCGCCTTCTCTTCAGCAGCCACGCGCCATGCTCGTAAGGAGGAAATAGTGCTCACACCAGAACAACGCGAACAGATCGACGAGCAAGGTTTTCTGATCGTCGAAAACGCGCTCGAACCCTTCGGTTTGGACCGCGTGCGCGCCGCCTACGAAGACATCCAACGTCAGACAGAACCGGCCTGGGCCGATTCGGTCCGCAACGGCACCTACAAGGGCGGCTACGGCAACGGTCCCGACGCGCACACCATGGGCGACATTCACCGGTACGACTCCCTCTTCCTCGACATCGCCGAGAATCCGCTTGTCCTGCCGATCCTCAAAGAGGTGGTAGGACCCGATGTGCAAACGATGGAGATGGTCGCCCACTGCCATCACGCCGGCACAAACGCCCATACCGGCTGGCATCGCGACTGGCCCGCCTGGCGCCACCCACAGTTCATGCTCAAGGCCAAGGTATTCTATTTCCTCGACGACCAGGCGCCCGACATGGGCTGCTTCAGCCTCGTTCCCGGCAGCCACAAGCGCGACCCGCACCCGTCCCGGACCGAATACGTCGGCGAAACCCTGGAGCAGATGCCGGGCCTCAAAAAGATCGTCGGCAAGGCCGGCTCTGCCATCATCTGGAACGTTCTCTGCTGGCATACCGGCCTGGCCAATACCAGCGCACGCCACCGCCGCATCCTGATTTACGGCTACATGCCCTTCTGGGTAAAAAAGTGGGGCAGCACGCCCCCGCCCCAGCACATCGTCGAGTGGGCTGATACGCCGCATCGCCGCCAGCTGATGGGCATCCATGCCGTCGAAGGCCGCGCCGCCTGGGATCGAAAAGACGTGCCATACCTGCCCGAGCACGCCGAAATTGCTGCGGCAAAGAAATTCTGAATTCCAACGGCTGGCCCACTAAGTGTCGGCTCGAATGGACCGTTCGAGTCCACTTGGACGGTGCGAGGCGATGCCGTTTCACCTTTTGAGAGTACTGTAACGAGATGGAGAAATCGAAGACTGGAGTCCTGTTGGTTAATGTCGGAACACCTGACAGTCCCGCAACAGCTGATGTTTGGAAATACCTGCGCCAGTTTCTCATGGATGGCCGCATCATCGACATCCCCTACTGGCGCAGACTTCTGCTGGTAAATCTGATAATTGCTCCATTCCGCGCGCCCAAATCCGCCAGGGAATACCAGAAGATATGGTCGGAAAAGGGATCGCCCCTGATGTACCACAGCTGCAATTTCAGAGACTCAATTCAGCAGCATCTGGGAGACAACTTCATTGTTTCCTTGGCCATGCGATATCAGAATCCCAGCATTGAATCTGCCTTGGAAACCTTACAGCAACAACGCCCGTCCAGCATTGTCGTCTTTCCTCTTTTTCCCCAATATGCATCGGCTACCGTTGGGTCGGTCCATGAAAAGGTAATGCAGGTCGTACAGGAGTGGCCGGAAATCCCAAAGCTTCGATTCATAGATAGCTTCTACGAACATCCCAGCATGATTCGGACGATGGCCTGCTTAGGAAAGCAGCATATCGATCAAGGTGACTACGACCATATTCTCTTCACATTTCATGGCTTGCCTGAGCGCCAACTCAGGAAGGGAAATCCCGACTGCTTTGTCGACGCAAACTGCTGTGATGCGATCCGCGCTGGAAACCACTCTTGCTATCGCGCTCAATGCTTCGCGACATCCCGATCTTTGGCTGATGCATTGGATTTGGAGGATGGGGATTACACAGTCAGCTTTCAGTCGAGGCTGGGCAAAGATCCCTGGATTCAACCCTATACAGATGAAGTCCTGGAAACGCTGGCCGAAAAGGGCGTCAAGAAGATCCTGGCCTTTTCGCCCTCATTCGTCGCCGACTGCTTGGAAACTACGATCGAGATAGGCGAGGAATATCATGAAATGTTTACGGAATTAGGAGGAGAAGATCTTCAGTTGGTGGAGAGTCTGAACGCCCACCCCATGTGGGTAGAGACGGCAAGAGAGATCATTATGGAAAACGACTGAAAATCTTAACACTTTCTCGACCGCTTCTTGTGGGCTTAACTGAGAAGTCAAACGGAGAACTTCGGATTTTCCGGCGATGGAGTCGCTTGCGTTTTGGACGGGCCTGCTACATGAAAACAACCCTCTGAAGGCCTCCTGAATCTCCACAGAAAAGGTTGAAACCCGAGCTAATCATGGCCGCGCAAACGAAGCGCTCGCCTCCCAAAAATCCCAAGGAGTCTCTATGTCCACCCCAATCAAGCTAACCGTCATCGGCGCCGGCAGCGCCCAGTTTTCCCTCGGCCTCGTAAAGGACATCTGCCTTACAGAATCTCTCAGCGGCAGTCTCATCTCCTTCATGGATATCGACGCCGACAGGCTCGATATGATCCATAAACTCGGCGCACGTTATGCCAACGAACTTGGCGCAGACCTCCGCTTCGAAAGCACCACCGACCGCCGCGATGCCCTCCAGGACGCTGATTTCGTTATAAACACCGCCTCCGCCAGCAGCCACCAGAAACAGCGCAACGGGCGCGAGCTGATGGACAGGCACGGCTACTATCACGGCGGCCGCATGCGTCAGAGCAACTTCGTCAACCTCGACCTCATGCTCGGCGTGACCGGCGATATGGAGGACATCTGCCCCGATGCCTGGCTCATCCAGTCCGGCAATCCCGTCTACCAGGGCTGCACCCTCATGACCCGCACCTCCAGCATCAAGGTCTGCGGCCTCTGCCATGGACATTACGGCGTCTATCAGATCGCCAGAACCCTCGGACTGACCGACATGGCTGATGTCACCTGGCAGGCGCCCGGCCTCAACCACAACATCTGGCTCACCCACTTCTACTACAAAGGCGAAGACGCCTATCCGATTCTCGAAAAATGGATCGCAGAAGAAGGCGAAAACTACTGGGAAACCCACGTCGCCGAACGTACCCACGACATTCAGATGAGCCGCGGCACCATCCATATGTACCGTATGTACGGCCTGATGCCCATCGGTGACACACCCCGCCGCGGCGCCTGGTGGTACCATACCGATATCGATACCAAAATGTGGTGGTTCCCCCAACCCTGGGGCGGACCCGACACACACCTCGCCCGACCCTACTTCGTCGAAAATCTGGAAAAACGCGTCGCCCAGATGACCAAACTGACCAGCGATCCCTCCACCAGCCTCATCGAAGCCTTTGGATCCGAAAAAACCCACGAGCAGCAGGTCCCCATCATCGACGGCCTGGTCAACGACAATGAGGGCCAGTATCAGGTGAACGTGCCCAACCACGGCGCCCTGGCAGGTGTCCCCGACGATGTCGTCGTCGAAGTCCCCGCCGTCGTCAACAGGAGCGGCATCCACCCCCTTCGCGTCGACCCGCTGCCGCAGAAAATCCTTTATACCCAAATAATGCCCGAAGTTCTCGAAATGGAACGGGAACTCCTCGCCTTCCAGACCGGAGACCGCTCACTCCTCTTCCTCGACGCGCTCGAATGTGAACAGACACATTCCTACAATCAGGCGCTCTCCGTCTTTGAGGAGCTCATGCAGATGGACGGCAACGAAAAACTTAACGAACACTTCATGTGGGGCCCCGGACAGGAAATGCTGCGCCATCCCGTCCGCACCAAGGAGCCTGCCTGACATGGACGCGCCGCACAGCATGGGGCGTTGCGTCTATTCGCCGCGTCCCATGCACCTTCTATGACATAGTTCCGTGCGCATACTCTTCACCATTCCACGCCTTATCGGTGGACTGACACTCCTAACCTACAAGCGGCTCGCCGGCAACCTGGGCCTGGCCCTGCTGGCGCTCTTCCAGATCGTGCTGACCGTCGGCCTCCTCAGCAGCGCCGGTTTCTTCGCCCAGGCCGTCGATAGAGTGATCCTTAACGAAGAACTGGACGCTCTCAGCTCGCGTACCGGCCGCCCCCCCTTCACCACGCGCGTCTACTTCTTCCCCTCCTCTCGCAAGCCCATGGACGTGCCCGCCGCCGAACGCGCCGGCCGCAGCGTCGCCGCAACCCTCTCCAGCGAGATCGGCCTTCCCATCGACGACGTCGGCGTCCACCTTGAGAGCGGCAGTATGATGTTGCTGTCTCCGGAAGGCGACGAGCGTTACGGCGAAGAAAGCAAATTCCTGACACAGGTTGACCTCGTCTACCTCGCCGGCGTCGCGCCCGAGCTGGAGATCACTGCCGGCTCCGTCTGGGAAGACCCAACTGGCGACCAGGCATCCACCGGTATCCTGCCGGTGCTCATGCATGACAACCTCGCCGCCGACATGGGCGTCCGTCCCGGCGAGAAATTTCGCGTCGCGCCAACCGCCGCCCTGCCCGGTACCGAGGTGGAGATCATCGGCCTGTGGCGGGCCCGCGACCCCGACGACACATTCTGGTTCCGGCCCCCGGACATCTCTATGAAGGAAGCCCTCTTCGTGCGGCGGGCCGACTATCTTCAGCGCGTGCAGCCCATGGTCGCCGGCAGCTCCCGCTTCGCCAGCTGGCGCATCTCGCTCGACGACAGCTCCCTCAATCCTGCCTTCGCCGCCGCCTACGCCCGCGGCTTCGAAAAGGGCATGACCGTCATCGGCAAATACCTGCCCGGCGCCGAACTGGATGTTTCCCCGCTCGACCCGCTCAAAGATTTCGTCCAGCGTCAGACTACGCTGACCGTCCTGCTCCTCAGCATGAACGTGCCCGCCATCGGCTTTCTTCTCTACTTCCTGGTCCTCATTTCTGGCATCATCGCCCGCTCCCAGCAACGGGAGACCTCTGTACTGGTCAGCCGCGGTGCCGGCACAATGCGCGTACTCTGGCTGGTGCTGGTCGAGGAGTGGCTGCTTTTCATTTTGGGCGTGCCCTTGGGTCTTGGGCTCGGAATGCTGATTGCCCGCGGCATGGGTTACACCGACAGTTTTCTCGACTTCACACTGCGCGCTCCCATGCCCGTTTCTCTTCAGGGTGTTGACGTCTGGTTGATTGTAGCCGCGCTGGGATTGGCCTTCATTGCCCGCATTCTGCCGGCGATCACTGCAGCACGCGCCAGTATCGTCGAATACGAGACCGCCTACGCCCGCCCCGACAAGGGCCCCCTCTGGCGTCGCGCCTATCTGGACTTCCTCCTCATCATTCCGACCGTTTACGCCTACCAGCAACTGGGTCAGCAAGAAGCATTCGCCCTTCTGGCGCAGGAGGACGCCTCCGAACTGTACAGCGACCCGCTCCTCATCCTCGCGCCGGCTCTCGTAATTCTGACCGCATCGCTCCTGATTATGCGTTTCTTCTCACCAATCATGAACCTGCTCGACAAGCTGGCAGGCCTGTTGCCCGGCACGGCCTTCCACCTCGCCCTGCGCCAACTGGGTCGACAAGGACACAGCTACCTGAATCCCCTCCTGCTCGTGATTATCTGTCTTGGCCTCGGAATCTATACACACTCTCTCGCCAAAAGCATGGATGAATGGCTCGTCGATCGCATAAAATACCAGGCCGGCGGAGACTTCCGCTTTCTGCCCGTTACCATTACCGAAGGAGAGACTGCAGGAGATTGGACTCTTGAACCCGCCTGGTTTCTCGAGAGGTTCGATGCCGACCGCGCCATTCGCGTAGGCAACTACGGCATGCGTATCGAAGGGCTCTCCACACCCCGCGGGTCCAGAAAACGAATGGTGGGTGTGGACCGGGCTGAATTCGCCTCCGTCTCCTGGTTCCGCACTGACTTCGCCGACGACTCGCTCGGCGGACTGATGAATCGGCTCGCCGCCGCCCCCGAAGCAGTGCTGGTTTCGCGCACGTTCCTGACTGAACAGCTGCTGCGCGTCGGCGACCGCCTGGACTTGTGGGTGATTCTGGAACCCGGCGTCAGTATGCGCACCGATTTCGTCATCAGCGGCGTCTACGACTACTTCCCTACTGTCGAGCAGGAAGAGATCGTGGTCATCGCCAATCTGGACTATCTGCACCTGATCGGCGGTGCTATCTATCCCTATGAGGTCTGGCTGAGTTCTCCCGACAACAACAAAGGAGAAGAGGTGCGCCGTTCACTGCGCATCGGCGGCATCGAAACGCTGCGCTGGCACGATGTGGTCGGTTCACTTACCGAGGAAAAGGCGAAATTGGAGCGGGTCGGGGTATTTGGCGCGCTCACCGTCGGCTTCCTGGCCGCGGCGTTAATGGCCGTGATGGCCTTCCTGATGCACAGTTACGCATCGTTGCGCGAGCGCTTCTACCAGTTCGGTGTTCTCCGGGCAATCGGCGCGCTTCGCCGCCAGCTGATCGTCCAACTCGCCGTGGAGTACGCCGTCCTTGTCGCCTACGGGACTGCCGCCGGCGCTGTGATCGGCGTCTGGGTCTCGGTTCTCTTCACGCCCTTCTTCCGTAGCGCAGCCGACTCCAAGGCCATCCTGCCGCCGATGCTGCCCGTCATCGCCGAAGCCGAAATCACACAGCTCACCCTTATCTTCATTGCCGTGATGGTTTTCGTCATCGTCGCTGCCACCGCGCAGGCAACCCAGCGGCGTATCTTCGAGGTTATGCGCGTCGGCCAGGCCTGAAGAAGAGAAGAAAAAAGAGGAGTGAGGAGCGCGAACACTACCTCGTTCGCGCTCCTCCATTTAAGCTATGGCCGGCTGCCGTTGCTTCCATTCGGCTGCTCGTTGAACAGTTCCTTCACACCGCCCAGCGCGCCCAGCACACCGGTCGCCTCGTAGGGCAGAAAGATCTTGGAAGCCTCCCCCTCTGACATCACCTTCAGGGCCTCCAGATACTGAATGGCAATCAGCCTGTCGTCCGGCTCCGCATCTTTAATCGCGTTGAACACCGTCGTAATCGCGTTGCCTTGGCCCGTGGCCTCCACCTCCAGCTTGTACCGCTCAGCATCGGCCACCCGCTTGACCGCCTCGGCTTCACCCTCTGCCTTCAGAATCTGCGCCTGGCGGTCGCCGTCCGCGTCCAGAATGGCGGCCCGCTTCTCCCGCTCAGCCTTCATCTGCCGGTGCATCGCTTCCGTCACGTCCGCCGGCGGGTCGATGCGCTTGATCTCCACCCGCACCACCCGTACGCCCCACTTGTCCGTCGCGTCATCCAGCACCTCGCGCAGCTTGGCGTTGATGTGATCGCGGCTCGTCAGCGCCGCGTCCAGCTCCATCTCGCCAACCACGTTACGCAGATTGGTCTGCGCCAACTTGGTGGCCGCGTTGTAGAAATCCGCCACATTGTAGACCAGCTTTACCGGGTCCGTGGCCTCAAAGTAGACGATCGCATCCACGGTGACTACAACATTGTCCTTCGTGATCACTTCCTGCGGCGGTACGTCTACCACCTGCTCACGCATGTCCACCTTCTGAATTGCGTCAACAAAGGGCACGATTAGCGTGAGACCCGGCTGGACCGTACGTTGGTAACGCCCCAGACGCTCGACGACGCCCTTCTGATAGGGCTGCACAATGCGGATGCTTGCAATCGCAACGACAATCACGAATACGGCGATAATCGCCAGAAGTAAAATCGGCCCCAGTGTTGCAAACATTTCGATTCTCCTTTATTCTGCCGCTTTGTTACGCGGCTGACTCGACCTGCTCGTCTGAATCCCTGCTCTCTTCGTCGGCTGTCTGAACCTGCAGACGTACACCGTCTACGCCCACCACCTTCACGACCTCGCCTACCTCTAACGGCACGTTCTCCATCGACTCGGCGCGCCATCTCTCGCTCTCTACCCGTACCATACCTGTACCCTCTAACGGGTCAACTGTCTGTAAGACGACCCCCCACTTGCCAATCATCCGGTTGCCCGCGATCGGCTGCACACCGGGCCGTGAAATGCGGTCGGCGAAGGGCCGCGCCAGCACCACGGCAGCTATCGTAACCACAATGAAAACCACGATCTGCCAGGCCATGCCTGCGCCCAAAAAGGCCACCAGCGCCGCGCCCAGCGCGCCGATGCCAAAACAGAGAAGCACGAACCCTGCCGTGAATATCTCGAACAAAAAGAACAATACGGCCAAAACGATCCATCCCCAACGCACAATCTCATCAACATTTTCGCCAAACACGATTGCCTCCAGTAGTTCTGAGGGAGGGAAATCACAACTCTCATCCCGCAAACAGCTGTTCCTCACTGTCTCGCGGCGCTGTCGCGTCCATTCGGGACGCGCATTCTGAGCTCAAACCTCGCCATCAGTATACGCGAACTATATGCCCTTTCCTAACACCAGGCTGACATCCCGCAGACGCGAACCTGACTCCTCCAACGAACGCGAAGAGGCCGGGCATGCACCTTTGCATGCCCGGCCTCTCGGAGCCGAAATTGGCTGGAAAACAGAGGGCCAAAAAGGATGAATTCCCTCCTTTTCCATCCCTCTTTCGCTCAGCAGCTAAATCCAGTTCTGGTCCTGCAGGAAACTCGTCAACCCGGGGATTGAGAACCGTTTGCCCTGATAAGCCTGAAAACCATAGTATGCCAGGGCCAGGAAACCCATCAACACCAGTAGCGGCATCAGACAAGCTACAACAAGCCCTGTGACCAGCCACCCAATGATCGGCACCACTGCCACAATCGTCAGACTGACACCCAGGAGCAATCCGAACACGATGAACGTTGCTGATAACGCCAGACTCTGGATCGCATGGAATCGTTGAAACGGGCGCTTCTTGCTGCTTGCACTCAACAGAACTATGGCTGGCATCACCAACGGTATCAGAAACTGCGTCACGTAGCACAGCATCGCAATTAACCGGTCGTCGCTGTCAGCCGTTACATCGACGGCCGCACTGTGCATGAACTCCCCGCGTCGCAGAGCACTCGCCGCTGCACCGGCCTGCGTGCGTGCCGAGTCCGCAAACTGTTCGGCTGGGGATGGTTCGGGGACCTCGACATAGCCGGCATCGTCGGGCCCGTCAGTGGGGGGGATGAGCGTCTCTTCTGGTTCCCCTATCGAACCCGTGTCGAACGTCGAATCCGACGAATCCGGATTCGTCTCCTCTAATCCGTTCGACCCCGTCTCCGAGGAATCCACCGCGTTCTGCTGCTCGTCTTTCCTGTTCTCCACTGCTCTTCTCCGTCGGTTACGTGCGGCAGTACCTGCCTTATCGAGCCATCCGTACCTGCCGCCGGTCCCGTTGAAACATTCTGGTCTTTCACGACATCCAGACATCGAGGGAATCGATGATTTCTTCTGCAGACGCCGCACCGGATGCCATATCCGTCAAGCAATCTTTTCACTGTCTGCATGCCGTCATATAAACTTTACGCAGGTTCCCCCCGAAAGTTTCCAAACCGCCCCGCACAATGTGCTACAATAGCCGCTATGGTTCTTCAACCCCCAACGCCCCACACCTCGAGCCCGTAAATGGTCCGTATCGTTTTCATGGGCACGCCCGACTTTGCCTTGCCCGCACTCTCAATCTTACACCGTGTGTCCGCACAGACTGACAGGCAGGTTGTCGGCGTTGTCACACAGCCCGATAGACGCGCCGGCCGCGGCAAGCGACTGGTCGTCGGGCCTGTCAAAAGGTTCGCCCTGGACCAGTCCCTTCCTGTGATCCAACCCAAAAGCCTCCGGCCGAACGACGCCCAGCCCACAGCGGAACAACCGGATCCCCTCCCGTGGCTGCGGATGCTATCACCGGATCTGATCGTAGTCGCCGCTTTTGGACAGATTCTCCCGCCGAGCGTGCTGAACATCCCGACCTACGGCTGTCTCAATGTGCACGCAAGTCTTCTCCCCGCCTACCGCGGCGCATCCCCCATTACCGCAGCACTTCTCGATGGCCTGACAGAAACAGGCGTTACCATCATGCTGATGGACGCCGGTATGGATACTGGGCCCGTTCTCACCCAGGCTACCCTGCCCGTCCTCGCCGGCGACACCACCGACTCCCTCAGCCATCGGCTGGCGGCTCTCGGCGCCGACCTGCTCGCCGGGACGATTCCCAGCTGGCTGGACGGAAACACCGCCCCAGTCCCACAGGCCGAACTGCCCGGCGAGCCCTCCGTCTGCCCGCTGGTCAAAAAACAGGACGGCCGCATCGACTGGACACTGCCGGCCCACCGCGTCGAACGCATGACCCGCGCCTATACCCCTTGGCCGGCCGCCTTTACCACCTGGAAAGGACAGAACTTCAAACTGTGGCAGGGCAGCGTCATCCCCGGCCAAGCCGCTCCTGGCCTTGTGATCGAAGTCGACGGTCGCGTCGCCGTCGGAACCGGCCACGGCCTTCTGGCTTTGCACGAGGTCCAGCCTGCCGGGAAGAGGCGTATGACCGCTGCCACATTCCTCAACGGCGCCCCCGACTTCATCGGCGCCCGCCTGGGCAGTTGACCGGCCTCCACGCCGCGCAGAATGGCACCCGGCATCGACCTGTTCGATTTGGCAGCTCTGAAGCTGCATGGTATACTCCTGCCTGTGTCGGGGCGTAGCGCAGCTCGGTAGCGCGCTTCAATGGGGTTGAAGAGGTCGGAGGTTCAAATCCTCTCGCCCCGACCTGAATCCAAGGAGAGGCGACATCGGTTCTACACTTCGAGTGATGTCGCCTCTCTTTTTTCTCGCTCCAACCCCTCAACCTGATCAAACTGAAATCGGGCCCAAAACTGCCGCGACGGCGAAATCGCCGTACCAGGTTCCGCAACGTCACTGTCCGTCCGCCCCACGTACCATTTAGCAGTCATCCATCCCTTCCTGAACCCGTCGTGCCCCTGCGTCACTGAAAAGGCGTAGACTGTCAACCCAGTTTTCTTCCTTGCCCTCAAACGCTTTCTCGAATAAGCTTTCTTGACCCATGTTGAAAAGGAATCAGGTCAAGTTGGCCCTGACCGTGCTAGGCGCCTGGCTGATACTGGCAGCCGCAATGGCTGTCCTCCCCTTCCTCTCTTCTCTCCCGGGCTCCGAAACGGTACAAGAGAACACTCCGGCGATCGAAGGACTGCGCGTCCGCAGCATCCATCCCGGTGAACTGGATGTCTCGTGGGATGCCCCCGACGACACGCCTCTCGACTATCGTCTCTCCTGGGCCCGCGCCGGCCAGAACTTCCCCGTACAGCACGACGAACCCGGCAACGCCTACCCAACCAACCCTTCCCATGTGATCACCGGCCTGGATCAGGGCGAGCGATACCAGGTGCGGGTCCGCGCCCGCTACGATGGTTCCGAAAGTGTTTGGAGTTCCCCTGTAGAATCAGTGGTCGCAACCTCTTCCACCGATCAGGCAGCGCCCGAGGCCGCTCTACCCGGACCGCCCCTGGACCTCAAGGCGGAAGCATCCCACAATGGCGTAACGCTGAACTGGTCGGCGCCGGAAAGCTCTGGCACTGTTAGCGGCTATCAGATTCTACGTCGCGATGGCGACGCGGATTCTGACGGCCAGTTCCAGGTCTTGGAAGAAAACACCGGCAGTTCGGCAACGAGCTATGTTGACACCACGGTCCTGCCCGGCAGGCGCTACACCTATCGCGTCAGTGCACGGAATGAGAACGCTCCGGGCTCCGAGTATGCCGATGTTGAAGCCAGCACACAGCGCGCAACGACAGCATCTGCGCTGGTGCCCACACCGATTCCCTCCCCTGTCGCTGCGCCAACTGCGTCACCGGCCCCCACCGCCACAACCGTACGCCAGGCCTCCCAGACACCGCCCCAGAGCGACCTGATGCCCGCCCTCGTTTCAGAAAGAGACGCCCTGATCGCACTCTACCATGCCACCGGCGGCGCGAACTGGAACAGGGACGGCAACTGGCTGACCGATGAGCCGCTCGAGACTTGGCAAGGTGTCACCACCGACAGAAACGGCAGCGTGATCGAACTCAATCTCAACAGGAACCGCCTGAGCGGGTACATCCCAGCCGGATTGGGAAGCCTCCCTCACCTGAAAATTCTGCGTTTGTCTGGCAACAGCCTCGAAGGACCGATTCCCGCTGCATTGAGCAACCTCTCTGCCCTCACAAATCTTGAGCTGGACAACAACAATCTCGTTGGTTCGATCCCCGCTGCACTGGGTAAGCTCCTGAATCTGACATGGTTGGATCTGTCAGGAAACGATCTCAGCGGCCCGGTCCCGACCGAGCTCAGCCAGCTCACCGGTCTGTCGGTTGTCGCCCTGTCAGACAACGGCCTGACCGGCGCCTTCCCATGGTGGCTGAATGAACTTGATGACCTCCTGATTCTTCATCTTGCAAGCAATGATTTCACCGGCTGCATACCGGCAGATCTGCTCAACATTCTGATCGAGGACCTCAGCGACACTCGCCAGCCCACCTGCAGAGAGGCGCTGACCACGTTCTACTTTGCCACCGGCGGCCCCCAGTGGCAGCGCAGCACAAACTGGCGGGACGCCGACAGCCCCCTCGCCCAATGGTTCGGCGTCACCACCGACGACGCCGGACGCGTTACCGCAATCGATCTCTCCGCAAACAGGCTGACCGGCACGCTCCCCCCGCGGCTGGGCGCCCTCATCCATCTGCAAGTACTTGACCTCTCCGACAACGAGCTGGTCGGATCGATTCCACCCGACCTGACCAACCTGACCAGCTTGCAGACCCTGTATCTCGGTGGCAATAGGTTGACCGGATGCATTCCTGCCAAACTCCGCGAAATCCAAAACAACGACCTGGCCGCCCTCGGCCTGGTCACTTGCCAATAGACCCCCTCCCCCCAAGGGCATCTCGTCACTTCTCGCCCTCTCCAACTCGCGACCCTGAATCAGCCGAGCACAGGCAACTCTCTCTCCTCTCTCTTCTCCACTATCTCCTGGCCTTTGGGCCGTCTTCTCCCCGCTTAGTCGCTACGGTATCTCTAACTATCTGCCAAATGATATAATCCAATGAAACCGCATCGTATCAGTCCCTTGACCGCTAGAAGCTTGCTATCTGTCCTGGTAATAGGAGAATCCAATGCGAGTACCCAACACCGTCCGCCTACCCGTACTGTTGCTTTGCGCAGCAGTTGCCTTTGCCGTCTTCTACGCCACCTCCCCGATCACCCCTTCCTTCGCCAGTGAAGGAGACGACCACGCCCACGAGGAAGCCCCCACGCTCGAAACCCTGACCGAGCGCATTGCCGCTCTGGAAGCCCGCCTGGCCGAACTTGAAGCAGCAGAGGACGAGATGGCCGCCGAAAAGCTCGCCCATTCCGTCTATGACGCAGTCTCCGCAGCCTATCTTCTCGACAAGGTCGACATCCACGCACTGCACAGACGCCTGAAAGACGGCGACGGCATCATGCCCGGCGACGCCGGACAGATCAAATATCTCGTGCCCCTCTTGAACGCTGTAGACTGGCCGCCAGAACTGGCCGAAGAGGCGGCGGCGCTCACCGAAACACTCACAAATCTCACTGCCGCGCTTGCCGACGACGATTTGGAGAACGCTCTGCCCCTCTCCACAACCGCACACGACCAGCAGCACCACTTTTCCAGCAACGTCTTCGACTGGTTTGACTGCCTGCAACTGTCCGAAAAGGAGATGGAAGCGGAAACTCACGAAGAGGGCGAACAAACTGAGACTGCCCATGATGACCACGGTCACAGTAATGGCCACGACGACGAAGAAACGAGCGACGATAACGGCGGCCAGGAAAGCGGAAACGACAAATGCGTTCAAGTCGATTCCGATGAAACACAGGACGACGGCCACGACCACAGCCACGGAGGCTAGCCTGTGATCCAGACCCAACTGCGTAGAGGTGTAGTCAAACTGGTATGGGTAGCCGTGTTACTGGCCGCCATCCACTACCCACTATCCACTGCCGTCCTGGCCCACGCCGACTACGATGATGCCGTGCCCGCCGCCGGCGAAGTCGTCTCCCAGGCGCCGCAGCAGGTACAGGTCTGGTTCACCCAGGAGCTCTTCCGCCGTGAAGGCCAAAACAGCCTCGAGGTCTACGGCCCCGATGACCAGAGAGTGGACCAGGACGACGCCGCCATCGACGATGACAACCGCAAACTGATGACCGTCTCGCTCCAATCGGACCTGCCCAACGGCGTCTACACCGTCCGCTGGCGCACCTTGTCCGCCGATGACGGCGACGACGCCGAAGGCGAGTTCCAGTTCACCATCCAGGCTGACGAGCCTGAGCCGGAGGCCACACCGACAGCCACCTCAACACCTGCGCCAACTGCCACCGAAGAGGCCGACCAGCCTTCGCCCACGTATACGGCCGCGCCGGAAAGTGCTGAGACTGAATCGACACCATCGGCTTCAGATCAAGCTTCAGATGAGTCCGAACTGCCTCCAGACCAGGCTGACCAAGGACTAGGGATTCCCTGCATGGGCAGTTCTTTCCCGGTACTACTGCTTCTCGGTGCATTCCTCCTGGCCCGAAGACGCAAAGGGCTAGGCGAGCGCCAGTCTCCGGGCAACTCGCGCAGCTTGAGCGGAAAGAACAGTTAGCAGCACGATGTCAAAGCCTCCCTGGCGTGGCGCGGCCAAGCCAAAAGGGGCGGCCGTCAAGAAGATAACAGCAGCGGGCCTGCCGCTGGCGTTTTTCGCCGCGGCAATGGCCCTGCTACTTTCGCACCCGGCCGTCCGCGCCCACGCCCTGCTCGTACGCGCCGACCCCCAGCCCAACGCCGAACTCACCCAGCCGCCCGCAGCCATCCAGTTCTGGTTCAGCGAACCCCTGGAAGAGACCTTCACCGGCGCCCGCATCCTCGACGCCGCCGGAACCGAAATCCCAACCGGCGCCCCGCAATTCGACCCCGACGACCCCACCCACCTCACCCTCCCGCTCGAGAGCATCGAACCGGGCGTCTACACCGTCGTCTGGCAGACCCTCTCCAGCGTCGACGGCCATGAGTGGGTCGGCTCTTTCCCCCTCACCATCCTGAATCCCGACGGCACCCGTCCCGCAGGCACTGCCGTCCAAGTCCGTGTCAACCGTCAACAAGGGCTTCCGCCACTTACCGATTCCTTCCTCCGCTGGCTCTCACTCCTGGGCGCAGCTCTGCTGGCCGGACCGCTGGCCGTCCGCTGGTTTCTGGCGCAATCAAGGACCGGCAAAGACCCCGAGAGCCTCATCGAAACGCTGACTAGATCAACCGCCTTGGTCGGCGTTCTGCTCCTGCTGGCTTCCGGATGGCTGCAATTCCTGTTCAAGTCCCTGCGCCTCGAAGGTACTGATGGATTCCTGGAGCTCCTGCTCGCCACCCGGCCGGGTCGACTCCTCCTTATCCGGCAGACGCTGCTGGCGGGCGTCATTCCCCTGCTTTACCCCAACGGCTGGGCTAAGATTCTCTTTCGCCGGCCCGTTCCACCTGATTTAGCCCCCCGCCTGTGGTCAATTCTCTACGTGCTCCATACGTGGCTCATCGGCTTCGCGCTGGGGGGAACCATAATCTACGGCCCGAATCTGTGGATATTTGTGGCCGGGATCCTGTTCGTGTGCAGCGCCTGGTCCGAACTCCTCTTCGGCGGCGAACAAACTTGGCACAGGGCCTTCCCCCAGCGTACCTGGGCCACCCTGCTCACTGCCGCCGCACTCTTTACCTTTGCTGCCAGCAGCCACGCTGCTGCCGCCTCCGGCAGCGGCTGGGCCGTCGCCGCTGACTTCGCCCACCTTGTTGCCGCCGCCGTCTGGGCCGGCGGTCTCATCTTTCTGGCGCTCCTGCTGTTCCAGCTTCACCGACGGCATACCCTGCCCGACCCTGACTGGATGGTCCTCCTGTTGACGCGCTACTCCCTGAGTGCTCAAATTGCGGTGTTCGTACTTGCCCTGACCGGCCTCTTCGGCAGTTTCGTGCAACTGCCGGACGCTCCCAGCCTATTCACGACCACCTACGGGCGCGTCCTGCTCATCAAACTGGTGATCGTCGCCGCCATCCTCGCCCTCGCCTACTTCAACAATCGTGCAGTGAAGCGGGCCCAGGATACCGTCGCTAACACCTCCGACCTCAGCCGCTTCACGCGCCGCGTGGCCGCCGAAGCTGGCATGGCTGCCGTGCTGTTCATTTCAGTGGCAGTGCTTGTGCAGACCCCGACACCGAACCTTCCGCCGCCAACTGCTCCCGCGGCGCCCTCGCTGCCCTTCAACGAAATGGCTTACGATGGTGACCTGGCCGTCCACCTGCAGATAACGCCCAATCAGGTCGGCCACAACCGCTATTGGGTTCATCTTTCCCATCCCGACTCCTCTGACATCGGTGAAGTCCAGCTGGTGCGTCTCTTCTTCTCCCACGAGTCTGGTGAAATGGGGCAAGCGCGCCTCGACTTGGTCGACCTTGGCGAGGACGCCTTCGCCGCCGAGGGCGCCTTCCTCAACCGCGACGGCCAGTGGAATCTGTCAGTATACGTGCGCCGCCGGGGCATGAATGACGCACTGGCCGAAATCGCCGTCCCCGTCCCCTCAGCCGAAACCGTGCATCACATTTCCCGCTCCCCCTGGCGCAACCCGGTTCCGCGGCTGCCCGCAGAAACAGTCGTCGGCGCGCTGCTGATCGCCTTGTCTCTTGTCCCGCTCCTCTGGCGCCGCCCCCTGCTGCGTGCCAGCCGCCCGCTTTACATCGTCTTGGCGATGGCCGCCCTCTTCTTCCTCCTCAGCGGCGCACTCCTTGCTCTGACCGCCCTCCTGTAGCCCCGCCACCCGTCCCCTCTACCCGTTCAAGAACGGTCCTGGCGTCCCCGCCGCACCGCATATCTTTCTCTTACACTCTGCAAACGTGCCTGTGATGAACGCAGACTACACTGAATTCAGAAAACACACGGCCACTGCAGGTCCGGTGCGAGGCATTCTGTGCCGGATTGGGATAAGGAACCGAAAGGGAGAGATAAATGAGATTCGATCGCTTGACTGAAAAGACAAGTGAAGCAATTGTCGAGGCCCAGAACGAGGCCAGGGAATACAAACATGCCAGCATCGAGCCGGAGCATCTCCTGCTCGCGCTCCTGCGCCAGCAGGGAGGCGTCGTGCCTGCCGTGATAGATCGCATGGGCGGAGACCGGGAAAGCCTTCAGGCCGGTGTCGAGCAACTCCTCGCCGCCAAATCACGCGTCAGCGGCGGCGCAGTGGAAATGCGTATGGGCCGCGATCTGGCACAGCTTCTCGAAGAAGCTGAAACCATCGCCGCCAACATGAAGGACGAGTACACATCCACCGAGCATCTCCTCATGGCGATGGCCTCGTCCCGCAACGGTGACGTACGCCAGCTGTTGGAACGCCACGGCGTCGACTACAACACTATCATGCAGGGCCTGGCCGCCGTGCGCGGCAGCCAGCGCGTCACCAGCCAGACCCCCGAAGCCCAGTACGAAGCCCTCGCAAAATACGGTCGCGACCTGACCGCCGAGGCCGGCAAAGGCAACCTCGATCCCATCATCGGCCGCGATCAGGAAATCCGCCGCGTCGTGCAGATCCTCAGCCGCCGCACCAAGAACAACCCCGTCCTCATCGGCGAACCCGGCGTCGGCAAGACCGCCATCGCCGAAGGTCTGGCCCAACGCATCATCAACGGCGACGTGCCCACTACCCTGAAGAACAAGCGCCTCGTCGCGCTCGACCTCGGCGCGCTCGTGGCCGGCGCCAAGTACCGCGGCGAGTTCGAGGAGCGGCTCAAGGCCGTTCTCAACGAAATCCGCGACGCCGAAGGCGAGGTCCTCCTCTTCATCGACGAGATGCACACCCTCGTAGGCGCCGGCGCCGCCGAGGGCTCGATGGACGCCTCCAACATGCTCAAGCCCATGCTGGCCCGCGGCGAACTCCATGCCATCGGTGCCACCACCCTCGACGAATATCGCAAATATATCGAAAAGGACGCCGCCCTCGAACGCCGCTTCCAACCGGTCTTCGTCGGCGAACCCACAGTCGAAGATACCGTCTCCATCCTGCGCGGGCTCAAGGAGCGCTACGAAGTCCATCACGGCGTGCGCGTGACCGATGGCGCCGTCATCGCCGCCGCCCAGCTCAGCCACCGCTACATCAGCGACCGCCAGCTCCCCGACAAGGCCATCGACCTCGTCGACGAAGCCGCCAGCAGACTGCGCATGCAGATCGACTCCAAACCGAAAAAGCTGGACGAGTTGGAACGCCATGTGATGCAGCTGGAGATCGAACGCGAAGCCCTGCGCAAGGAGTCTGACGAAGCCAGCAAACAGCGCCTCGATGCCCTCGAAAAAGAGCTGGCCGACCTGCAGGAGACCAGCTCAGAGCTCTCCATCCGCTGGCAGGCCGAACGGTCCGCCATCCAGGCCCTGCGCACCCTGAAAGAGGAAAGCGAGCAGCTGCGCACCGATATCGAGCACGCCGAACGCGACTATGACCTGCAGCGGGCCGCCGAGCTCCGTTACGGGCGCATGAACGAACTGCAGCAGCAGCTTGACGCCGCCAGCCAGAATGTGGCCGCCATCCAGGCCGGCGGTGCACTCCTCAAGGAAGAGGTCGACGACGATGAGATCGCCGCCGTCGTCAGCGAATGGACCGGCATCCCCGTCAACAAGCTGATGGAAGGTGAGCGCGAACGGCTCGTGCGCATGGACGAAGAGCTGCACAAACGCGTGGTCGGCCAGGAACAGGCCGTCGCCGCCGTCGCCGCTGCCATTCGCCGCAGCCGCGCCGGCCTTCAGGACCCCAACCGCCCCATCGGCAGCTTCATCTTCCTCGGCCCCACCGGCGTCGGCAAAACCGAACTGGCGCGCGCCCTGGCCGAATATCTCTTCGACGACGAACACAACCTCGTTCGCATCGACATGAGCGAATACCAGGAGCGCCACACCGTCGCCCGCCTCCTCGGCGCCCCGCCCGGCTACGTCGGCTACGACGAAGGCGGCCAGTTCACCGAGGCCGTACGCCGTCGCCCCTACTCCGTCGTTCTATTCGATGAGATCGAGAAGGCCCACGTCGAGGTGTTCAACGTGCTGTTGCAGGTGCTGGACGACGGCCGCCTGACCGATGGCCAGGGCCGCACCGTTGACTTCCGCAACACCGTCATCATCATGACCAGCAACGTCGGCAGCCAGTACATCCTCGACGTCGCCGGCCTCGATGAAGAGGTTGAGCGCCGTGTGATGACCGCCATGCGCCAGCAGTTCCGGCCGGAGTTTCTCAACCGCGTCGACGAGATCGTAATCTTCCACAGCCTGTCGGCCGGTCATCTGGAGGGCATCGCCGAAATCCAGCTCGAACGCCTGCGTGCCCTGCTGGCCGACCGCGACATTACCCTCGATCTGACCGACGAAGCCAAGGCCCTGATAGTTCAGGACGGCTACGACCCGGCCTACGGCGCCCGTCCGCTCAAGCGCGCCATCCAGCGCACAGTCGCCGACCCGCTGGCGCTGGAAATCCTCGACGGACGTGTTGGCAGCGGCGATCACGTACTCGCCGCAGAACAGGACGGACAGATCGCCTTTTCCGTGGCCGCCGCTTCCGAACTGGTGCCCGCAGTCCAGGTCAGCACCTAGGGCTCGACGACGCTTCCTTCCAACCAGCCGTATCCCCCGTAGGGGCACCCCTAGTGGGTGCCCAGGGCCGCCCACAATTGCGCCAACCTGCGTTATTCCCCATAGGCGCACCCCTTGTGGGTGCCCTCGTAGTTGCCTCACTGTCTCCTTCGTGGTCGGACAACGCGATAGGCCCGCAATTCCCTGATCAGACAAACGTCAACGACACCTCCCCACTCAAGACCTGGCCGCCCACCATTCATTCACTTCCTGCGTTATCTGATCGCCGCCTTGGCTTTTCCACTGCTCGACAAACTCGTCGAACGCGCTCATCGGTTTGTCGCCTATGATGATGCCAAGGATCGTCTCGTCTTGCAGCTTGTTGAGGTCGCTGTTTCGCTCAATCATTGTTGGCGTGGGCAGGCTTTGGAATTTGCTGAGTTTCCCTTGTTCGGCTGTATCCAGGATGAAAAGGAGCGCCTCTTTTGAGATTATGGACACACCGGTCGGGTCCTCCAGCGACAATGTCTGGTAAGCGTCCCGCTCCTCAACAGGAATGTCGGCCCACTCCAACTGATAGCGGATTTCGTTGGCACGGTTTGCGGGGTCGATGTTGCCGCTGCCGCGCGTGCCGACTGGTCCGATGGCGGCGAATTTCCAGAAGATATTCGTCGTAGCTACCGAACCGTCCTCCTGGAACTCGTAGTCGTGACCCTCCCAGCCGTGAAAGCGCCGGTCGGGTTCTTCGCTCAACGCCTGCATGAAGTTGGTAATCTCGAAGATCTCTTCCACGTATTCCATTCCCTTGCGGAAGCAGAATGGCGAAGGATAAAAGGCGTTCGCGGTGTTACGTGCGCGGTTGCCATTGGGGCCGGCCGGATTGTCGGCGAATGCCCACACCGTTTCCGGATCGTTGCGCACGGTATCCAGCCAGGCGCCCCAAGAAGGTGTGTAGTGGATGCCGCAATGGCCGGATGCCACGTCCTGGATCGAGTCCGAGGTGCTGAACGTAAAGAAATCCTTGCGGAAGACGCCGTCCTGGTACCACTGGCTCAGGAGCTCCAGAGGCTCTTTTATCTCTTCGCGAATGCTG
Organism: Caldilineaceae bacterium SB0662_bin_25; assembly: GCA_009840225.1. Taxonomy (GTDB): domain Bacteria; phylum Chloroflexota; class Anaerolineae; order Caldilineales; family Caldilineaceae; genus Bin5. Next base: position 26,433 of record VXOE01000174.1, read on the forward strand.
TCGTAGACCAATTCACTTCCTACTTCGCTCCACTGGTGCGGAATGACTCCGTAGGGCCCCCAAATCGGATCAATACTGCCGAACCAATTGGCGCCGTAGGACCTGTTGGCCAGCAGGCCGACTGTGGTGCCCGGCGCACCAATTCCGATGTCGGCTTCGACCACCGCCAGGGCAGTATCGTGCAACTCGTCAAGCGTCTGCGGGACGGACAGACCGAGTTTATCGAACCAGTCCTTCCGATACCAGAGGATGTGGTCATTCTGTGCCTGTTGCGCTACGAAGGGCAACCCATACTTACGGCCGTTCACTGTGGAATAGATCCAGGGAAGGTCGCCGTGCTGCGCCCAAATGTCCTGCCAGCTCTGGCTGGCGTACATGGTGAATGCGTCGGTGATATCCTCCAGCAGATTGGCCTCTATCATCTTGAGGAAGATGTTGGACGGCACAGTCTCCAGGTAGTCGGGCATATCACCGCTGGCCATGGCCAGGTTGTACTTGGTTGTCTGTTCGTCACCCGATGACCAACTCCAGGCTAACGTGAGCTTGACGCCGAAAAGTTTCTCGATCATGCGCGACCAGGGATTGTTATCCAGCGAATCCCCTTCGCCAAATGCGGTTTGAGAGTCCACGCGTCGCGTAATCGAGATTTCAATAGGTTCCTGTCCGGGAGCAGGGGGCAGGCCCTCCGGCAGATCGGGCAGCACCGTTGTCCAGCCTCTGGGATGATCCGGACTTCCAGGCATGTCCGCACCCAACAACTCGGGGATCGATTGCGTCGCCGTCTCCGGCACTGTGGCGGACTCTCCCCCAGCGCTCGGCGCCGTTTCGGCCGCGCCGCCAGGGGCACAGGCCGCGACCAGCGCCGTTGCCCCAACAGTTCCGCTCAACGTCAGAAAATGGCGTCTCGACAAAGTTGTACGTTTCGTCATTTCTCCACTTCTCCTTTACCGTGCAAATCGTGGGGTGGGTAGCGTGCAGAAAGGCAGAATGCAGCGCTGTGATTTCGCATTACAATGCTGCAATGATATTCCTTACCAGCGCTGTCTCACGGGGCTTCCACTATATAAAATTAGATTGGACGTGTCAATCGCAGGAAAATCGGCCGCCCATCCCAAAATAAGTGCGAACTTTCGCCTTCCTTAAGTGAAGACTCAGCCATGTCCAACCCTCACATCCATCCCCTATTCATTGCCCAAACACTGACCACTAACCACTGACCACTGCAGTTCTGGGGCGGGGGGGGGGGGGGCGGGGGGGGGGGGCGGGCGGGTGGGGGGGCGGGGGGCGGGGGAGGGGGGGGGGGGTGGGGGGGGGGGGGGGGGGTGGGGGGGGGGGGGGGGGGGGGGG
>VXOE01000374.1:0-11919 GCA_009840225.1 Caldilineaceae bacterium SB0662_bin_25
CATCACCCACTCCTCCGCAGCCTCGCGGCTTCTGGTCAGACCGGAGATGGCTCCGCCGTCTTCCACGCCGAGGAGAATGACGCCGCCCTCCAGGTTCAGCAGGGCGGATATCTCCGTGGCGAGCTCATCCGGGTGACAGTCGTCACGTTTGAGTTCGACGCGCGAGTTCTCCCGGTTAGCGATGAGTTGGAGCAGTTCCGTTCTGTTCATCTTTCAGAAATCGTACTTCCGCGGCCGCGTCTCGAACGCTTCGCGGCCGCCCTCGAGAATCTCTTCCACGAGACGTTCCTCGAAACCAACGTCCTGAAAACGGTCACGCGTCTCCTCCAGCCCAGGAAGCGCGGCGAGGCTTTCTTCGCTCTCTGCGGTCATGTTTGTCGCTCCGCGGTGCCCTGCCATAAAGCCGTTGGTGCGCCCATGTGCGCTCCCTACACAATCGTATACCCACGCGCAGCGATTAACCCCAGTTTCCCGTTGACCAATATGCCCGTTCTTCCTCAAGGATTGTACTTAGAGCGGACAAGGTGCTGTGGACAAGCCCCGAGACGAAGGTCTTACAGTACCTGTAACCCCGAAATGAGCGCTTAGAACGCCTCACAGCGCTTCAATTGACCCGTAGATCTGCTGCCGCAGTGGAACGGAGCGTCTGATCTGTCCGGTCTATTCCACGCAATTGGTGGACCTGTTTTGTCGATACAATCCGGGTTCAGGCCTGCTCCTCAGCACAGTCCCGCGTTCAGAGTCAATCAGTCTCGCTCTGCGCCTACTGCTGCCTGACAACTCCCGTAGATGTATGACAACAACGCCACTAGCTCATGGTCGCCCTCTAGGACATTCTAGCGTTCGGACCACTCTTCCGGGCGCCACCCTGTAGCGTACTTCTGCGCGAGATTGATCGTGTCCTGAACGTCCTGTGGCAAGTCTCGGTACAACGCAGAGCGGGCCAGCCCATCTACGCTGTCGGCAAGCCCTTCACCGAACACTTCGACCAACCCATCCCAGGAGAGACGCTTCTCGGAGTGGCCGTTGGAATACATATAGCTAACGGATGTACACAAAAGTGCAAGGACGAATTCACCCACAATGAGGTGCTCACGCAATCGGGTAACGAGTTTATCCTTTTCTTCACCCCCAATCCAATGAACCGTACGCAAACAGAGAGCAAAGAGGTCCCACTCACACGTCAGTTGCCCTGCCGTTGCGGAAGACAGTCGGTTCACGAACTGATCTTCCAGACATTTCGCCTGATCTTCGCTGACGAGTTCATTTCCGATCGACTGACGGTGTCCAACCATTTCGACCAATGCAAACCAGCCGGACAGGGTGTCGACTCTTTCAAGCATCGCATACATACTGGTTGTGAGGTCGTCTGGATTATCGATCCTCCTCAACAAACGAAGGACAACGCGATATGCCTTTAGTCGTGGTGACACACCAAACATACCGGCGGAGTGGGGACTCAGTCTCCCCATTCGATTCACGAACGCCGGGACGGCTATGGGTGCTGCCTCTGCCGGGAAATCGTTCTCAAAGTCTTCCAGCCGCTCAAGAGCCGCCTCAAACTTCTGTCCGTCGAGAGCGTCCAGCAGGCTCGTGAGCTTCTCCTCGTCGGTCAGCGCTTCCACCAGCTCCTGGACCTCACGAGATGGAATTGTGCCTTCGTCGAGCCCGGCTTGCAGGTAGATATGAAGGACTTCCTCACAGGCCACACGTCTCTGCCTTCGCCAAGACGCAATCCAATTCTGACCATACGAGCTGCGCCCAAGGAATCCTTGTGTTGCCGGGAACAAAATCGCAAGAACGGAACTCAATATCACGCGCTCGTCCCCTGCACGTTCGAGCATCGCCGAAAGTATTTCCTCAGTCTCCCTGTCCCGGGCCTCTGCATTCAACCACAACTGTGATCCCGACCCGGGGTGCACGAGGTACTCGGCGTGAGCTCTCAAATCATTGAACATCGACGGCCTGAGGATACGAACTGCCTCCAGGCTGAAAAGATCAGCCAGTGCAACCTCTTGCCCGACCGTGTCAAGGGTCACGGGGATCGAATACAAGTAACGTTTCACATCCCGAAGATTGCCCAGAAGAGGTTTGATCACATCATAAAAGGCGCGCGCCCACACCTCGCTATCAAGCTGAGCAAAGTCACGACCCCGTATCAACTCCTCAAGCCATGAGAAGAACATTCCCGGCAAGATCGTTTCGTGTATGTTGGGAAGGTCGTAGCTCACCTGAACGATCTTGTCCAGGTACCGTTGGCCTTCCATCTCGTTTTCGCCCAAGCTCCTTGCGACATGCCGGCTGTCGAATGCCAGCAGGAAGACGACATTCGGCAGATCGGATGTCAGACGGACGAGCCGCATCAGATCGCGCGTCTCGCTGTCCTCCAGTCGATCGATGTCATCAATAAGAACAACGACTCTTGAATCGGACGCCGCCAGAGCCTCTCTGAGTTTTTGACGCTTATCATGCAGGCTCGGCTGCTCCGTCCAGCGGTCTGTCAGCTTGGCAGCCAGTCTGACGATGGGGCTCTTTGGTACCAAAACTTGCCCCAGCTCGGCGAGGGCCTTCGCCACGCCCTTTAGCCTGTCAAAACGATCCTGTCCGAGTTGGGCGCCCAGTTCGCGGAAGAAAAGTGTCACCAGATCGTTTGCACCACCGAATAGCCAGGGGTTGAAACGCAGAACGGCGGTAGCATCTTCCTCCTCCTCCAGTGTCTCCGCGACCATATTGAGAACCGAGGTCTTGCCCGATCCCCACTCGCCCATAACGGCGATGGTGAAACCATGCTCAGCCGGGATGACTCGTACTTGCCGAGCTATTGCCTCGGCAAAGGACCGCCTGCCCAGACGGTCTTGCTGGCGATGCTCAACAGGTCGGTCGGCGTCGAAATACTTGCCGCCAAAAGCGTTCTGATCGCTATTCATATCAAGCGTCCCATAATCCTTGCGCTACAAAACTGAATCAAAGCAAAAATCTCGTGTTGTGGTTCACTCCGGAAGTGTACCTGGTCCGTGCGCTTCAGCACATAATCGCGACGCTCTACCAGCCTTCGCTGGCACCTTGCGTTATCTGCCCATTTTCAGATTTCATATTTTCAGCCGCGCGCGCATAAAGGACAGCGCGATGCACGTAGGCGGGCGTCGGTTGGGTCAGCGGAAAGGGGGAATCTGACCGTCTCCGAATACGCTATTCACCAGTTGGGCGATTGTCGGGTCCTTTTGCGATAGGGCGGTCTCACCGGCTTGCCGACGGAAGTGTCTCCCGAGCCGTCGCCGTATCTCATATTACTGATAAACGCGATGCCGCGTCTAGGCCGACGAGGCCCTAGCGCCATCTACCGCTCACAGGCGATACCGTCCCGGTCGCGATCGAACTTCGGCTGGTAGCAACGGTGGTCTCTTCCCATATTGCTCATGCCCATGGCGTGGGCCTCCGTACAGTTGCTCGGGCAGGAGCCCCCCGACGGCGGCGGCGTATTGGCTGGCGGTCGCGTATTGGCCGGCGGCGGCGCTGAACCCGGGTCGGTGAACTGCATCTGCGTGTTGGGGCAGGAGTCCAGCATCCGTTGCGCGACCGCGGCCTCGGCCCGGTCCATCGAGAGGTTGTACTTGCGCTTGACCTGCACGACCCGGGCCACGTACCAGCATTTGTTCAGGGCGGGCAGCCATTCGGCCAGGTCCTTGTCGACCTTCTGGTGCCTGTTCACGCTGGGGCTGGCCAGGGTGAGGTTGAGCAGGTCGTTGGCGAAGGCGCGCCGGGTATTGCTGTCGGCGGCGCAGAGACCGCTGTCGTGGGCTTCGCTGCGGGCGACGATGTGTTCGATGTCCGTCTCGCGGATGCTGGAGAAGTAGGTGCCGGTGTAGGGGCCGTAGATGCGGCCGCCCTGCTGGTTGACGATACGCGGCTCGACGCTCTGGGAGTAGGGATAGAGGTCCGAGTCGTAGTACGAGCAGCGGTTTTCGGGCTCGATGCGGACGCCCAGGTCGCCCGACGGCGCAGCCGTGGGTGGGACGGCTGTGGGCCGGACGGGCGTACGCGTGGGTATGGGTGTGCGCGTCGGTGTGGGCGACGGCGGGACGGTTGGGGTGGCCCGCACCGTCGGGATTGCATTCACGTCGACGTTTACGATCAGGTACGGCGCGTAGATCCAGCCGCGCTGCTCCTTCACGCAGCAGAACTCCAGCCAGGTGCCGGCGGGGTTGCGGCCGCGGATGTTGTGCTGCGTGCCCCTGGGGATGGCATCGATGATCGGGTATTCGGGCCCGGGTCCCTTTCTGACGTTGATCCAGTCGGTGTTGACGGTGAAAAAGGGCGTCGGCACCGGCGTGGCGGTCGCTGTGCGCGTGTTCGTCGGCACCCGGGTCGGTCTGGGCGTACGCGTGGGGCTGGGTGTGCTGGTCGGCCCGGGCGTGTTTGTAGGTCTCGGCGTGCGTGTGAGGCTGGGCGTTGCGGTCGGCCCGGGCGTATTGGTTGGTGCTGGGGTGTGCGTGGGCCCGGTCGGCGTGGGGCTGGGGGTGTTGGTGGGCCTCGAGGTGCTCGTCGGTCTGGACGTGCGCGTTGCCGTCGGCTCTGTCGTGGGCGTGTGGGTCGGCTGCGGGGCCTGCGCGGCGGGCGCGGGCCGGGCGGCGTTGGCCTCCTCGAGCCGTTGCACGCGCGCCGTCAGCTCGTCGACCTGCGTTGTCAGGGTTTCAAACTGGAGGTAGAGCCCGATGAGAAGGATCAGTACAGCGGCGATCGTGACGACGAGGAGAAGACGGAAGACGAAACGGAAAAATCTCTTCATTGAGAACCTGCCGATTGGTGTTCTTGGGTGGGGTTAGTTTTGTGTAGGTGACATCCTATTTGAAAAAGAAATTCAAGACCTGAAAGAAGGCGTTAACCACAAGACCGACACCTGCGATTCCCAAACCCCACAGGGTATGTCGATAACTCCGTTTAAGGTTTCGATTTTCATATTGCAGACGCTGCAAATCTTCAGCTGCTGGCCACTCCATTCCTTCCTGGTGTTCAACGAAAAAGCAACTTTCCTTTCTGTCTTTTATCATCTGTTCCCTAAAGGGTTCTATCTCTGCAGCGCCGATGTCATGATCATGAGGCAGATATGAAGTACTCCAGACCCTTTTATAACATCCCCAAACGGACCCGCTTTGCGGCTTCAAGAGCTCGCGTTGTTCCTTGCTCAAAGGCTTCGGGATAGTCCCTCCCTTATTCAGATCGCATGCCATAAAATGGCACTCTCTGCAGCAACGCTTCATTCCGTATCCCCCCGCCCAGCGTCTCGTCGATCCAGGCGCGTCAAGAGCCTCTCGAACCATAAAAAGTAAGTCTGTCCGCCGATTGAAGAAGTTCCTCCCTGTTCTCCTCAATATTATCTCTCAGCAACTGGGTAACATCCCTCAAAAAAGGTGCCTTATAAACTGTGATTTCTCTTTCGTCCTGCTCCATAGAGTATCTGTTGCTGGTGAAAGGAGTAGGCATCCTGCCTAGAATTTGGCGATCCAGGCGAAGTCCTTCGAGTGACTTCTTCGTTTCGTCCTCCAGCTGATCGAATATGTCGACCAGGTTGTGCGTGTGCGGAATGGTCCCCTCGGGGTGGTCCAGTGCCCAGAGCGACTTCATCGCTATCTCGACGGCGTAACTGCTCAAGACTGCCTGCACATTGATCAGCGTGACCTCTTCACCCTTGCCGCGTGTTTCCAAGGCATCCCTCTTCTCCTCCAGGTGGTCCAGCAGCTCGCAATAGACTTCTATTTCGTCGATTGCGTTGCCGGAACTCCAATACTCATGCCCATAAAAGAGCATGCCTATAGATACGGACCTTTCCTTCATCGATTGCATCCTTTCTTTCGCCTGCCCAAAATGCTGCGCCAGCGCCTCTTCCACCTAGGCGCGGCACAGTTCGGACATGGTGACGCCCTGCTCGGCGGCCAGCTGCTTGAAGCGCCGGTGGGTGCTCTCCGGCAGCTGCACGACGAGGTGGCGCAGCCGTTCCTCGGGCGCGGCCGGCGCGGCTGGAGCTGCCGGCGGCCTGGCCGTACCGTGCTCGATGTAGGCCTCGACGTCGGCGGTCTGGCCAGCTTGGCGCAGCTAGCGGTGCTTAGCATTTCGATCTTTGGGGTGGATCTCAATTTTCATGCCATGCGCCTTGAGAGGTTGTGGCGCTGATCCGCTTCTTTCAGCCGCTCGATACTCCTGCTTGATGAGAGTCTGCAGCTGCTCGGCCTGCTCGACTGTCTCCCGGCGTGCGGCTGACATCTGCTCATCTCTGCGTGTGACTACAATGTCGTTGAAATAGGCGTCCCAAGCGATCGCGTACTCCTTCCAATGAAACCAATTAGCCCCAGGGGCCGAAATATCCCGGCACTTTCACCTCAGCGTCTGGCTCCATGCCTTTGAAAACGCGATAAACGACAGCGATCGTGTGTTGCGACAGATCCGGCTTGCAACGTGCGACCCGGGCTCTGTGTGCTTTCTCCGATTCGTCCGGCTGGCGCTGTATCTGGCGCTTGTCTGCCGGTACGATGGCGTTCTGTGCGCCCGTGTTTTCCTTTGTTTTTGCCATGATATGCCTCTTCTCCGCTTCTATGCGCCTTCATGTGCGCTTTGTATGAAACCAGCGGGGGGCGGTCATTTTGCCACTGCGCCTGTACTGTGCGCCCTCTGCCATCTGCGTGATTTTCGGGCCGTGGTCGTAGTACGACGGGTGGCCGCAGCCTGGATGCGTTGGGCGTCGGTTTCGGTGATGGCGGTGTTGCGGCGGGTGATAGCTGTGGACGACGGAGGCGTTCCTTTCAGGTGTTACAGAATATCATCCCGGACCCAGCTCCAGTCCGGGTCCTTCTGGTGAGACTCTTTCTTGGGAATGCGGCCGATATATCGTTGCTTATATGTGAAAGGCCTCTCCGCTGCGCTTAACTTCACTGCGGCCAGTTCACTTCTTACCCTGTCGGTGAAGAATTCGGCGTACTTTTCTTTCACGGTTCCAACGAGTTGGTGATATGCAGCCAGATGCCGGCAGACACCTGCCAGGCGATGGCCTTCCTCATGACGAGCTGCCATCTGCAACTCGTTCGCAATTTGCTGGGTCTGATGCAGTTCCATTTCTTCCAGGAACCGTGATGCGATCGCTCTAGCCTTTCGACGTGACTCTGCGTTTTTTTCTGGGGGCTGCTCGGTCAGTTCCACTTCAGGCGCGCCTATGTACAGCCCCTTACGGGCACGCGTAATGCCTACGTAGAACAGCCTGCGTTCGTTCTCAATCCACTCGGCCGCTTTGGGCTCGCGTTTGGGCTGCTCCTTATCGTAGGTGGGGTCATCGCTGTCGGAAAGCACGGGGAGGAATCCCTCCTGACAGTCAGGGATGAAGACGTAATCAAACTCCAGGCCCTTGGTTCTGTGGATGGTTGTCATCTTTATCCATGACGTCTCCGGTCGCCCCTGTGTGGTGTCGACATTATCAACATGGGCAATAAAGGCCTTCCAATTGAGCGCCGTGTGCCGAGCGTAGCCCTTTAATGCAGCTATGTTTTGTGTCCGGACCAGAGAGGGTTCGCCCTGCCCGTAGTAGTTTTCGTAATGCTGTTGGAGTTTGATCTCCTTGTCAATCCACTCCAACAACGTTTCAGCACGTATTTGGGGGGCGGTCCGTATCTTTTGATCTATCTCCTCCAGGACCGAGGTCAGGTCTTCCAGCTTTTGCTTCTGGTCGCCGCGTGCGAATTTAGTCGGGTCTCGCAAGACCGCGTCCAGCAGGTCTCTCAGGGATTGTCTGTTATGGCGTCCAACCTGAAGCATTCGAAGCAGGTCCCTTCGCGCCAAAAAGCGCCCGGGTTTGTTGGCAATGTTGAGGAACCGTCTGTCAATCGTCTCGTCCGGGATTTGATTCAGAGAGACTGCGACACGAATGTAGTCCAGCAGTACCTGACATTCATTGGCCTCGAGGAAGAAAGAGCCGCCCACCACCTTGAAAGGCACGCGATGTACCAGGAATTCGGTGGAAAGAGAGTTGAGCTGGGAGAAGGTGCGGCCAAGTACTCTGATGTCAGTTGGGCTGACTCCTTCTCTTTTTACCAAGGATACGATTTCCGTAGTGAGGTGACGGCTGGCGTCTCCCGACCGATTTCCCACAACAGTGATCCGGCTGTCCAGAGCCGGATCGTGGGCAAGCAGAATCTTTTCATTGCGATTTGTGTTGTGCGTGACGACATTGTAGCTCGTCTGGGCAATGCTGTAGCCAAACCGAAAGGAGCGACTGAGACGGTAGGTGACATGCGGCTTGTTGTTGAAGGTTTCCATGAATTCACGCAGGATGTATTCGCTGCGCGCGCCACGCCATTCATAGATCGTCTGATCATCATCTCCGACAACCATTACGTCAGCGCCGCGAGAGGCAAGCAGTTCGATAAGGCGCTGCTGCCCCAGATTGATGTCCTGATACTCGTCGACAATGATATAACGCAAGGGTTCTGCATGCTCCGACAAGGCGTTCTCGTTTGACGTAAGCAGATTGACCGCGAGAGGGACGAAATCATCGAAGGTGATGGCGTTCTCTTCAGTCCTGCGCTCTTCAAACTCCTGGTATATCGCTACGTAGATGTTGGCATTGGGGCCGGAATAGCCTGCCCGATCTGGTGGAATCAGCGCGCCTTTCCACAGGTCAATCGCACGCGCGGCATCCTCAAAGTCTATTTCCTCTTCAGACATTTCATGCTGTTTCAGAACGGAGGAGATAGATCTCTTGAGTTCCAAATCCGCGAGCTCCTTGTACTCTCCAAACCACTGCTTGTGAGGTTGCAAGTTCGCCACACGATACGCATAGCTATGAAAGGTATTCACCTGGGGTTGCCTGTTGCGACTTATCCCAAGCTGGGCCAGTTTCTCCATGAACTGATTTCTTGCCAGGTGATTAAACATCAGCACTTGTATCTGGCGTTTCGTCACCCGGCGCTCTTTCATCAGATGTTCGATGCGGAACGCCATTGTCATGGTCTTGCCCGAGCCCGCCACAGAGAGTACACGCCCGTGATGTCCGTCGGGGTGTTGGATAACTTGACGCTGTTCATCCGTGGGAACTACAGATTTCGCAAGCTCTTCTTTCATCTCTACAGTCTCCGTCGTAAGGCTCTCCTCTGCCGGAGCAGGGTTTACCGTGCCGCTCTGGATCCAAGGACGCGTAGGTGTTGCAAGGCGAGAAAATGGGCGGTCTTGGATGAACCCGAGGCGTTTTGGGCGCGCCGGCGAAATTTCGACCGCACAGGAGGCCCGTAAAACGTCTTGACACGGATGAGAGTAGCTGGGATACCTTGTGATTTTTTGAGGGGGACGGATGACTCTCCCGTCTTAGACGGATAGGTCCGCCGTCAAGGTAAATTCATCTTGCGTCAGCAAAACGCCAGGCACAAGCAAAGTCAGTACTGCAAGGATGATCACATAGCGCTTCATGTGTTCTTCTCTACTGTTGTAAGTGATCGATCCATGCATCCACTATAAATCAGTCGGAGCAGTGGTTACCAACCACGGTGACGTAGGTGACGTAGGTGACGTAAGTTTTCTCACATCCACTTCCCATACGCGTATATTTGTGTAGTTATTTACTGCTATGCGAAGTTTTTCGCGGAAGCCAAAATGCCAATGTCTACTTCACCTACTTCACCTACTTCACTCTTGCAGAACTACATCTTCGAAGTAGGGAGCAACATTGGCTTTACCGCCACCCTTACTCTCGTGGCATCCGCGCGCCCTAAGTTCCCGATAGAGGGCATTGCGATCACTGTTAGAAGCCTTCACGCCCTCCGCTTCAGCCCATGCGAAAAGGCGTTCAGTGAGCACTTTCTTGTCAATACGTTCCCCCGGTGCAGAAACAAGCTGCTCGGATACGAAGCGCTCAGCCAGTGTCGTAGCGTCCGCGACAAGCGCCGACATTTCCTCTACATGGCTTGCTGGTACGGTGTAGCCGCTATTTCGGGCCTGCAGGAAGCGACTAACGAGAATACCTGCTATCATAGGCCCTTCTTCAGTGTAAAGCATCGCGTCCAGGCCCTCGATGCGCTTGTCAGCCTCAATCTCGTGCGGAAGCCGGCATATCATCATCCGTTCTTTCCATGCACCCGAATCAGCGCCCGAGGTCAAAAACTGCGGAGGGTGATTTGTGGCAGCGACAAACGACACTGGTAAAATGGCGGCAAAAGCGTCCTTGCGCTTTTCCTCGATGGTTACCGCATCTTCACCGACGATCGCTTTCATTACCGCCGCGCCCTCCAGGAAAGCGTCACGCCGTTCGCTTCCCCGTGGCTTTTCGGCAAGGTCGCCAACCGTGGCCAGGGACTTTCCGATCAGCCTTGCTGCCTGAAAGCGCGCGCCCACTTCTGAGAGCTTGCTAAAAGCAGTGTATTGGTTTGGACCTACAAGTCTTTGCAGAAGTCGAATGAATGTACCTTTGCCACTTCTTCCTGGTCCTTTCATCACAAGCATTTTCTGATCACCGGTATGCTGCATCAGGACGCGCCCGCCAAACTCCAGAAGCAAATGTATTTCGCTTTCCAGACCATCAAACGAGAGTCTAAGCATGTCCCAAAAGCGCATCTTCTTTGCATCCTCTGTAAATTCTGGTGAAGCAATGTCAGGTAGTCTGTATGGCTTGCGGCTGATAATGAAATCCTGCTCTTCGACCCGACGACGCATCAGCTGATCGCCTTCTATCCATACAACCTCATTATCAAAGACTGTACCTTCTATCGGTATGCCCGTGTCCAGCCGTAAATTTCGTACCCGGTCTTCACGCCGGATCAGCCCTTTCGCGTCCGCTACAGGCCGCGTCAGCCATTTAAATCGAGATAACGATTCGCTGGCGATCGGCCTGTGCATGGTCACACCAGAGGACGCGGCTGCCGCATCCTGCAGCGCCTGGAGTACGACGTATTCGTCTACTTCCTGCCAGTGCCCATCATAGCGCCATAGACGGTCATACAGCGCCATAAGCCGCCCGTCCTCGGCAACGGCTGCGGCCGCTTGCCGTAGCACAGCGTCACGCTTGCTATTTTTCAGGGTCAGGGTCGTAAGGATCTCGGGCGCGTCCGGCTGCCAGTCGGCCAGTTGGCCCAGCCGGTCCTTAATAGCGTCGGGTGTCAGGTCAGCCGCATCAGCCTTTTCGGGTAAGTCGTCTACGGCCAACATCGAAACGGAGAGAGCACCGGCCGCGGCCGCCATGTTGCCCGCTGTCTTCATAGCATTCCGGCCCTCTTCGTCATTGTCTGGCCATAGAAGAACTTCTCGGCCTTTACACAGGTCATAGAGGGCCTTGCTCACGGATTTAGCGCCGCCGCGCCACGTCACGGCCGTAAACCCGTCCATGCTGGCCCGCTGGAATGCCGCCGCCGCCTTTTCACCCTCCACAATGACCAGAGTGCTTTCTGGCGTATCTACGCCCCATGTCAGCAACTCGCAACCTTCTTGCGTCCCCTTGCCCCAGATCTGCTTACCCTGGCCGTTATCGCGTCGGTAGACGTGACGGTCCTGGCCGTCACGATTGCGGTAGGATGCGATATGCAATTGCCCATTGCCGCGCTTCGGCAAGCCCAATGCGTCCATGATGTCCGCCCAGCTGCAGTTGCGGGAATGGCAATGCGCTATGAAGCCGCCATCATCACCAACGGCAAGATAGCAATTTGCATTTTCTCCATTGTGGGCGGGGCAGGGGATTTTCCATCCGGAACCGCTACGCCGCGCGTTGGGGTACCGTTGGGCGATCGTCTCAAGTGTGCTATTCTCTATTTCCATAGTGGTATCTCCAATATAGGAAGTATGGAGAGTAGAGGGGCCCCCAGCCCCCCCCCGAGGGGGGGCGCCCGTTTTTTACTTTAATAGTGCCCCCGGAGGGGAGAGATACAAAAAAGAAAGTTGGGGATTTAAATAAATTTT
>VXOE01000374.1:11929-16369 GCA_009840225.1 Caldilineaceae bacterium SB0662_bin_25
TTGGGCTCTCGTCTCAAGTGTGCAATTCTCAATTTCCATTGTGGTATCTCCAATATAGGAAGTAGGTAGAGTTGAGCGCCCAACTGCCCCAACAGTTGGGCGCTCGCCTTTTCTCTACTTCAAGAGGCCGCCGGATCGTTCTCATCGCACATGATGCAGTGGGAGAATTCCATCTGCTTTTGCGAAAGTGCGTACCAAGTGTCCGGAGAGTTCCAAAAAGTAGGCCTACATCGCTCACACAACACATCGACCTCCACTGCCATCATGATCTCTAACCACTTTTCAACGTGACTCTTTTCAGCCGATGGAAGTCGGTCATAGAGCATTCGCATTGGTTGCGGTTCGTAAGCTGACAGAATCGCCTTTAAGGCGCCGTGAATGAAATTGCTCATAGTCAGACCGTGTGCTTCCGCTACTTCCCGCGCCCTCTGCTTTAACGCGGGTTCGATCTTGATTGTCAGGACCTCGCTTCTAACGTCTGTCACTTTGTACCCTCCGGAAGGTATGATTTTATCCGTTGAAACATCATACCTTCCGGGACAAATATGGCAAAGTCCGATATTCGATATTGCGACGCGCACGGTCGTCGCCGCGCTTGCTGGGTGAAAAGAGCGGCCGTTCAACATCTGCAGTTTTCGGCCCGTTTCACGGTCCTGACTTACGATCAGGCTCTCAAGAAAGCTCACCATTCCATTCATCGACGTCTTCATCCAATCGCTCCAACTCATTTCCACACCTATCGCACTTACGACTGCACCACCTGAAAACAGTTGACTGGTGCTCTCCCCGTACTGCCAGCCACGCGTCCCGCATCCACGATCGTAAATGGAGTTGCGCCGGCGCAACTCGCGGCCCTCGGGGGTGTCGATGCAGTCTGGGATCGCTGCTTCCGCTTCGATGGTCAGATCCGCCCGTAACTCCACTTCGACCGCTTGCGCTTCGCGGGTCAGCCGTTCCAGCCGGCCCTCCTCGCGCTGTTCATTCTCTTTGTCCAGCTCAGCGGCAATTTCCGTTTTCAGTTCGGATTGGCGCAGCTGGGCTTTCTGTACCCTGGTCATTGTTTTTCTCCAATAGAAAACGCCCAGTCTTGCCAGCTTGTAGTCGGAGGAATTTCGTAATCGGAAGCCGGTTACAAGGCGCAAGCTGGGCGCAACGTCCATATTCGATTTGGGGTGGCGTATCAGCAGTCCGTCAACTGCTTTTTTTCAGGCCGCCTACTGGGGATACAAACGTGCCGCGACCGCTTCGTTCTTCCTGGCCGTCTTGCGGATATAACAACCTCGACAAAGGGTTTGCAAATTGTCCATATTGTACATCGCACCGCCGGCGTCAAGCGGGGTGACGTGATCGCACTCAAGCCGCCCTGCCGTATCAGTATCAGATCAGCCAAGGCTATGGCGTTGTCGAAGTACCATTTTTCAGCCTCTATCTTCGCGTGCTCAATGGCTTCAAATCTTTCTGTGCTTTTTGGGCCAAGAAAACCTCTTAGGACGCAAACGCATTACTAGCTTCTTGCGGGTATGAGTCTCTGCCCCCAAATAGGCAAATGGCCCGATGCCGTCCCTTTCGGACAGATCGGGCCATCTGGTCTGATTCTGGATTGTGGGAAATGCGGCCGAGATTTGAGCGGTTCCTATCCCACCGGCCTGATTATTCGACCTCCCACCATTCGGTTGACTCCACGAACTCGCAACCGTCCCATCTTTCCGCGACCCGCTTTTCGTCAAGCCCCCATCTGTTGCTGGTGAAATTGATGACGGTATAGCCGGTTTCCTTGTTGTACACCACCGCCCACATCACCACTTCTTCCAAGTCCGGCCAGTCCCCGAACTGTTCCTTGTACCGCAGGACCGTCTCATCCTGCAGCTCGGTGTTTTCCCCGATGACGCAGGCCACGCCATCAGCGATCTCCATAGCCCCCGGACCCGTCCACATCTGCTCTAGTGCGGCGACACGTTCGGCCAAGTCCGCGACATGCTCCACTACCTTCCCGACCTGTTCGGCCAGACCCTCCAATGTGATCTCATCCTGCGCCAGCAGGACCCCCGGCATCAGCAACGCCAGCACCGCAATGATCATCAATTTGCGCTTCATGTTTACTTCCTTTCTGTGAAGTGTGATAGATTGTCGAAAATCAGGATTTGGGCCGGTCAGGGCTGGGGAGCAGCGGCACGGCTAGCCAAGGCCCGGCAATCCAAGGAGAACGACAGAAAGGTCCGCACACGCGGGCTTTTTCTGTTGTCGGGTCAGAACGGTTCCATGCCGAAATACACGCCGATCTCCGACACCAGAAAGCTGGTCACAAACAGCGTAATGCTCCCGTCCAGCACGGCCTGATCAAACAGGTACACCATAAAGGCCAGAATGATCCTGCCCAAGCAGGACTGGTACCATTTCGGTTCTTCCATTTTCTCGCTCATCGCTTCCCTTTCTACAGCACCGCATACGAAAATTCTTCCGGTTCGGGCTGCAGGTAGCCGTCCAGCAGGGCCGCCCGGAACAGCCGCACGTCCTCAGCCCCGTCCTTGTAGCCCTTCCCTCGCCCGCAAGATATATCTCCCCCCGCTCCGCGCAGATGCCACACAACAGATCGCCGCATCCAGGGTGCTTTTGCCGTTGGCTCTCGCCACTGACAGGCCAGCGTCGCCATCGGTCCCAAACGCACCCCTGATGAACCGCCTTTCCCACTGGTGCAGTTTGAACGGCTGGCCTTCAAACCGGCCCTGGGTTAGGGTCAGGCCCTCGATGTAGTCGAACAGCTGCCTCATGTTTCCACAAACCTTTGCAGCAACAGCAACAAAACTCCCAACACGAGTTTGAGATGCTCGAAATCGAACACGAACCACTCGATGAGAAACAGGACCATCAGGGCGATCCTGAACCAAAAGGCGACTGGACCCATAGTCTCAGCCTCCTCCAGTTGCTCCCTGACCTCGTCTGGGACCTCAGACGGCCCGTTTTCCTTGCTGTCATCCATCAGATCGCCCCTTTCTTAGCCGCAAACAGTTAGGTCCCCACCTGCGCTGCCCGCCTCCCTGATCTTGACGTGACGCTTGCCGACCATCTCGATAACGCCGTCAGCCCTCAGCCGTTCCCTTAGCCTCCGGCTCCATGCCTTTGAAAACGCGGTAGGCGGCAGCGATCGTGCGCTGCGACGGCGCCAGCTTGCAATATGCGACCCGGGGCTCTGTATGCTTTCTCCGATTCGTCCGGCTGGCGCTGTAACTGGCGCTTGTCTGCCGGTACGAAGCCGTGCTGTGCGCCTGTTTTTTCCCTGTATTTTGCCATGATATGCCTATGATCCTCTACTATACGCCTCTTTGTGCGCTCGGTGTGAAATCAGTTGAAGGCGGTCATTTTGCCACTACGCCTGGACTGTGCGCCCCCAGCTGACGTGTCTGGGGGCGGTCCTATCTCCGTGTGTGCGGGTCATCGCGCACGGAAGGCTGGCCAGATCACCACCCTCCCCTCAAACGTTCAGAAAGCGAAATGGAATGCCAAAAAAACGATTCAACCCCTCCGCCCTCGCTCCCGCTTCATCCAGAATCTCCAAAACTAACGCCTTCTGCCACTCGCCACCATGAAGCAGCGTGATAAATGCGCCCTCCGGACACTTACTCCGCCAGAGAAGGGAAATCCGGGCAGCCGTGATGCCAGCGAGCGTAATTGCCCCAATGCCCATAAGGAACGCAAGAGTTCAATATTAACAACGCCAACAGAGGCAAGATCGATAGCCTTCTTTCCATCCCCATGTTCGCCTCCTTGAGCCTTGCACGCGTGCCGTCAGTTCGTCGAGCTGCGTTGTCAGAGTCTGCACCTGATAAATGAATGCGACGAGCGCGACGAGCGCGGTCATCGAATCAGGGTTGATCCAAGGGACCCTACCAACGCCAATTTTATCGGTCTTGGACTGCTGGACGGTAAGACGGCCGGAGCCGCCGGACGCACGGCGGAGCAGGCCAGCGCGGTCGCTTCGGAGAAGCGCAGCATGACGTCCCATATAATCAAGCAGAACGCGATGTCGACGAGGCTGCGATCCCGGGCGTATTGCAGGTTTCGGGGCGGTCAATCTGCCAAGGGTAATGGAAATTATTCCTGACCAGAGAAAAAAACGCCCCAAGCGTACCCCTAGTGTATGGGTTTCATCGTTCCAATGCCGGCTACCAGTTCCAGCGCTTCGATGTAACACGCGGAGGCTCTAGCTTACAGTCTTCCTTGCCCGCTGTCTTTAGCTTTCTTTCCTGGCGCTGCGGCCTAAAGCCGCCAAAGCGCCAAGGGGACAGAGAATACTGACTCTCTGTCCTTTCTGTTCTACTGTGCTAAGTACTTTTCTATCTGGTAGGACTGAAAAAAGTTGACAGGGTAGAACACTGAAGTTGACAGGGTAGAACACTGAAGTTGACAGGGTAGAACATTGGAATTGACAGGGTAGAACATTCA
>VXOE01000374.1:16469-27732 GCA_009840225.1 Caldilineaceae bacterium SB0662_bin_25
TTGACAGGGTAGAACATTCAAGCATCGGCCGTCCACACTTCCAGAATCCGCCACCCTTCACCGCCGTTTCGCAGATCGACCGCATCCCGCTCAATGAGGATCCGGCCATCGCTTTCAATGCCAGTCAATCTCTTGTCGGTCGCGGCACGGTCGCGTGAAAGCTGATCCGGCCGTTTGCTGATTCCTGATCCGTATGCAAGCCGTCGCCGTGCTTCTCTGTCCAGCACTCGCACTCTATCTGCTGCCGGGTTACGTTCCATGCGCCCAGTCCGCACTGCCCGCGGATGATCCCACCGCGTAACCGGTTTTCCCCCCTCGACTATTACCTGGTCGGCCGCGTCCAATATGTGTCCCTGCTTGTTGCGTATAACTTCGGGTCGCGTGGCATAGACCCGATAGCCTCCATTGCGGCGCTTCGCCTCATCCCATAGATACGCGAGGCCTAATTCCAGATCGAAAGCGGGATCGCTTACAACACCGGCCACGGCCAAAACTCCCTTGTCAACTTGAGGCCCTCTGTCCGATCCGGATGGCAACTCGATCTGTATAATTACTTCTGAATCCAGGCTATCCAGATCAGGGATTCCACGGCGAACGACCGGGATCCAGCTGCTACCGTCTGGCATTATTATCTCTGCCAAGTTGATAGCGGTCAGTGCATCTCGCAGCGCTTGTTTGTGCTTGACTGGTCGATAACTTGATTTGCCATCGCGTGTTGGCCAAAGTAAATCGCGCCAAAAGCGCAAGGGACGCCGCAGCTCATAACGGCCGCCGGGCCTGCGCTGATTCAAGGGCATTTCCAGTAGCGAGAAAATCAGAATGCGTTTGTCGAGGCGAGCGCCGCGTCCCGGCTGGAGGCCGTGAAATCCCGCGGCCTTCGCCAACAGCAGGGGCGCGATCGGTAGATCGGCATCGTCCAGAATATCGGCCAATAGGGGTAGTTGTTCACCGTCTCTCTCCATTTTTCCCAAGATTGGGAGTTGTTCGCCCCCGTTGTCGCTGCGTAGCTGCGCGGGTATCGAGTAGGGTTGCCCTGAGAACAATCCATCCGGCATAATGCCTTGAGTTCGGGGTCGGCCGCCCTTGTCCAGGTCGGTCTGTATTACCTCAGGCCGATTCAGCCAGCCAGCTAACAGCGGCTTGAGGGGGTGATCCAGGCCCACGCGCTTGGCTGGATCGGCAGACTGCCAAATCATATGCACCGCTTCGAAGCCGGCAATCAGATTATCCTCCGCCCCCACGGGCTGATCATCTCTCGGCCCCAAGGAACGAAGGGTGTCCTCCGGGCCCACGAGGAGCACGATCACATTCAGCATTTGTAGGCCGATGGACAGTCGACTGTCGATCTCCCCGTCCGCGTTGATCAGCATTCCTGATACCGGCAGACCCTCGACCCACAGGGCGGATTCCATACCCAGGTTGTGCCATCTGGTGGGCGGGTCCGGTGGGTCGGATTGCGGGAACAGGCCGAACCGATCTTCCGGGTACTCCTTCTTCACCAGATCGTACAGAGCGGAAAACCGGAGTCGGTACTTCTCTCTTGCCCTCGCCATCCAGGTCTCTCCCAGTGCGCCGGCAACGTCCGCCGGCGTCGGGAGCGCTTCGTCATCCGATCGCCCCAGGTCGTCCGCTACTTTGTTGGCCAGATCGTCCCATGCGTTCTCGAAATCAGGTCTGCTTTCCATCAGTGCGTTTTCTCCGCGTTTTGCCCGTGCTGGCCGTCTCAGCCTGAGCGCCGATCGTCTGCCTTTCCTCGGCGCCCTCTGGCGGTTCCACTTCCACGAAGCGGCCGCTGTCCCACTGCAGGTAGATTTTTGGTGCGCGATCGGATGCCTCGTTCACCTTATCCAGGCGCAGACACCGCTCTCCGTTCGGCGCGGGTATCAATTTGTTCCCTTCCTTCACCCGCGCGGCGGACATATCCCATACGGCCTGCACGCCGTTGCGCCAATCGGAACTTCCCGACTGTGCATCGTCTCCGTGTTTGGCCGGGTGCGATATGATCAGCGTTGCACAGTTGTTGTCTTCGCACCACTGGTCGAGCGCCGACAGAAACGCACGTACCAGCGCGCGGTCATTCTCGTTTTGCATGAAGGCGCCGGCCAGCGGGTCGATGATCAACAGGCGTGCCCCGAACTCCGCGGCATAGCGCATCATCTCCAGACTGTCAGGCAACCAAAAACCTACCGTGCTGGTGTGCTTTCCATACTTGGCGCCCCACAGTCCGCCGGTCGGTTTCATGTTCACATAGCGCAGCCGCTCGTTTAGCAGCGCCCAGGTGTCGGCGCCGGCGTCCCTGCATACCGCCGCCAAGCGATTCTGCCAAGCCAGCTTGCGCGTCTCCCACGCCGCATAGACGACCGGCCCCTCTATTAACACCTGTGGAGCGCGTAATGTCACCACCGGCCGCTTTTTGTCAGACGGCAAGATAAAATCGGTCGCGCCTGTCGCGGTCGCGACCGCCAGCTGCAGCGCAATTCTGCTTTTGCCCGACATCCCGGGGCCACTCATCACCGAAACCGTAGCGTCCGGCATCCAGCCGAAACCGTCCTGGGCTGGGTCTCCCGACGCCACAAACCAGGTTAGCGGGTCCGGGTTCGGATCGTGCGCACCCAGAATGTCCAATCCCGCGCTCGACGGTCCCGGTGTATCCAGCAATTCTCCAATCATTGCGGCCATTGCCTGCAGCGTGTCGGCGCGCTTCTTCTCATCGGCCAGCGCAGCGGCCAGCGCGTCGCTGTCCACTTCGTCTGTGTTGTTGGCCAGCTCCCCGTCAATGCGGGCCCGCAACTGCTCCAACTGTTGCCGGTTGCCTATGGACGGGTTGCTGTTCCACGCCTTCAGCGTGTTTGCAAAGTTGGAGGCCAACTGACCGTATTCGACGGCGGCCGCCTCGGTTCCATTCCGATTGCTCATGCGATTTTCCTTGTGCTGTGAATTCGTTTGCGTATCTCTGCGGCTGCTATATCGGCAGCGTCGCCCTTCTCCGGCAAGCCGATTACATTCACAATCCGAATGCCGGCGCCGAGGGCTGCCAGCCGTGCGGTCGCAACATTCCCGGCCGCCTTGCCTTCAGCGTGATTGTCCGGCCATATCGTAACTTCGCAGCCGTTGCCGAAGGCTGCGAAGTCGGCGCTCTTGAAAGCGGCCATGCCACCTATGCTATAAACTGCCAGTTGCGCGTCAATGCCGGCAGATACGCAAGCCGCCGCCGCCTTCTCTCCCTCGACGATTAGGGCGCGCCCGCAGTCTGCACGGACACCGCGCCGAGAGTTCCAAAAGGCCGGCGCGTAGCCTGTGGTTGCGCCTCTGCCTTCGGCCGTATCCCAGAAAACAGACTTGCCCGGGTCGATTCGCACCCTTGCGCGCCTTCGTCCGCCGGGCAGCGTATAGAAGGCCTGTTGCCGCCATGCATAGCCCTTGGCCGCCAGTTGACCGGCGATATGCTTGTGCAGCTGGTCATAAGACAGGGCGCAGCTGCACTTCAGGGCCAGGCCGCAGTAGGGGAAGGGATGATCGGCCAGTGTCCACGCGATCAGGGCGTCCGGCTTGCCGCATTCAGGGCAGGCCGCGGCGTGGGAACGGCAGCCGGCGTCATCGTCCCAGGGCAGCATATGCGCGCCCCATGCGGCCGAATCGCCGTTGCGATTGCGATCGGATTTTTGCGTAGAACGGCTCTCAGCGCTTTTGTTGGCGCCAACCGGCGCCTGGAAGTGTCCCTGCAGGACATTGGGTGCCGTCACAGGCTGCCTGGGGCCGTCTGTGATGGTGTTTTGGCGCTTGTAGGGTAATCCACTGCCCTTGCGCTGTTTCTGGCCGTCCTGGACCGCCTGTGCGCTGTTGTACGCCCGTGAAGGCTGCCAGGGAGGAAGTCCGGCCGCGGCGCGCAGATTGTCGCGGGCGCGGTTGCGGCCCTCCAAAGTTTCGTGGCAGTCCCGCGAGTAGCAGCGAACGATCAGTTTGTCGGGGTCGTCGTCGGGGGATCGGAAGGCGAGGCCATTGGCGGTGTCGCCGCCGTGACAGTGCGCCGTAGACGTGCGCCACCAGCCGCCCGCCTTGCGGGCGCCGAGGGCGCCGGCGATGCGATCCGCTATACTCACTTACTGGCCCTCTCCCGTCTGGCCTGTTCTCTCTCGGCCTTCTCCACGGCTTCCAGCACCACAGTTCGCACAAAGTCGGCCGGGATTTGCTCGCGGTAGTATGCCGCCGACCGGACGCGCTCTTTCTGGCTGGGTGTAACCGACGTGGCGATCGCTGCCGTGCGGCGCAATTCCAACGGTTTTTTCCTGTTCATTCTCTGTCCCTTTCGCTATATCCGCTTGTCCACCAGTTCATTGTATCACATGCGACACCGGTCCATACGTTGTGAATTCTCATAATTCGATATTTGACAAGCAATTTGCAAAAATGTATTTTTCGTTTATAAATGCACGATAATAATATCATCAGTCAATTTGGGGTAAGGCAATGCAGACAGAGCGCAGAGACATGGCTATTCAAGAAGAGCATGTTGAAATGGTAAGCCCCCGGTTAAAGTGGAATAACGAGGCGCTCGATTTCACGCCCTGGCTGGCAAAGAATCTTGATCTTCTGGATGAAGAGCTTGGTCTGGAGCTGGAGCTTGTTCAAACAGAGAAAACAGTTGGCCCTTTTTACCTGGATATCCTTGCCAAAGCCGGCGAGAACAAGGTAGTTGTCGCCATTGAGAACCAATTGGGGGAAACGGATTTTAGTCATTTAGGTCAGTTGCTGACTTACGCTACGGGGTGCGACGCGCGTATAGCAGTTTGGGTCGCTCCCGAGTTCACATACGAGCATACGCACGCCCTTCACAAACTGAATGAATGGGCAAGCGGAAAGATAGCGTTTTACGGCGTCAAGGTGGAAGTCTACAGGATGGCCGACACAACATGCTTGGAGCCGAAGTTTCGCAGGGTCGTGTCCCCCGGCTTTTGGAACAAGGAAATAACTTTGCCGAGCGGCGCCATGCCGCCCCTGCAGCGGAAGTTTCATGATTTCTTCCAACAGCTGCAAGATGGTCTGATGGACGCGCATCTGTTCCATAGACCTGTCATTCGCTTTGATTACACGGGCAGGCTGTTCCGCTCTCGCAAGGATGACCGAATAGGCTATGCGGTGTATCTTGAGGGAGGTAACGATGCGTGGGTAACCTTTCACATTGAAGCCGAAGATAAGATTCAGACCAAAGAGATCTTCGACAAACTCAGTGCGTATTCGAGGGATATTGAAGAATCCATCGAAGTCGGCCCCGATCCAGAATGGTTTTGGAACAGGGCGAATGGGAAGCTATTTTCCAGTATAAGCATCAGGAGAGACGGGTCGATAGACGATCCCCCAGAGAAGCTGGAAGACACAATGCAGTGGATGCGCGAAAACCTTATCCTATTCAGAGACTTTTTCGATAGTCATCTAGGAAAGTTTCTCGAGGCGTGAGAATAGCTGCAGAAGGTCAGGTGGCCGTTGCTTGGATCTCCATGAGTCGATAAACGAACAGCGGCCAATTAGGGAAATTCAGACATGCAGACAGATCAGAAACGTATGGTTGTCATTGCCGAAGTCCACGAACAGGCGCCGCTGGATCGGCGTCGCTATCAGGCCATGAGTGACACGCTCAGCGAACAGGCCCGCCGTGCCATCGCCGTCGCCTACTCAGACAATACCCGGCGCGCTTACGTTGCCGCTTGGGATCGGTTCTGCCAGGCAGTAGGCCCCAGCCGCGCGATGCCGGCCACGCCTGAAACGGTCGCAAACTACCTTGCCATGCTGGCCGAAGAGGGGAAGTCGGTTGCAACGATCCGGCTGGCCGCGGCGGCAATCTCGGCAGCGCACCGCGCCGCTGGCGACGTGGACAGTCCCTGCAGCAGCCCGGTTGTGAAAACAGCATTGAAGGGGATCAGCCGCCAGAACGGGCAGGCCCAGATTCAGGCCTCCGCCCTCGATGCAGCCGCGCTGGATGCGATCAGAGCAACGGCCATGCTGCCCCGCACAGGACGCCGCGGCGTTCCTGAAGCGCCCGATTATGCAACTGCGCGCGGTCAGGTCGATATCGCGCTGTGTAGTGTCTTGAGTGATGGAGGCCTGCGCCGTACCGAGGCGGCCGCCCTCACGTGGGGCGACGTGGAGACCGCCGCCAACGGATCGGGGCGCGTCCGGCTCGCCCGCTCGAAGACCGACCAGGAAGGTGAAGGGGAGGTCGTGGCGATCACGGCGTCCACAGTGCAGGCCCTCGATGCGATTCGCAACGGCGCCGGTATGGAAGACTCCGTTTTTGGCATGAGTGAATCGACGATTGCCCGCAGGGTGAAGGCGGCGGCCGCCGCTGCAGGCCTGGGGAATCAGTTCTCCGGTCACTCCGGCCGCGTGGGCCTGGCACAGAGGATGACCGCAGCCGGCGCATCCGCCCAGGCGGTCATGGTGCAGGGTCGTTGGAAGAACGCCGGCACCGTTGCCCGCTATACAAAGGGAATTCAGGCCGGCGCCCTGTAGTGGCTAGAGCCGTCCGTTACGACGGCGTCTACTGAACGCTTGTGTTAATTCGAAAGGAATCAGGAAAACATAGACAATGCGCATTCTCGCGAAATGTTTTGTTCTTGTTCTGGCAGGGTCTTGGGCGGCCGCTGGTTGCGTAGCACCTATGGCGCCTATAGCGAAAGAGGTCGGAAAAGCTGTAGTGAAAAAAGAGGTCAGAAAAGCTGTAGTGGAAAAGGCCGGAAAGGCTGCAGTGAAAGAGGCCGAAAAAGCTGTAGAGAAAGAGGTCAGAAAAGCTGCAGTGAGTGCACCTATCGAGGAGGAGGACAGGACGACGCCGACTCCAACTGCCACCACAGTGTCAAAAACGGTTTTAGAGGTTTCGCCGTCGCCCCAACCTGTGACAGTGACCCCAACGCCGTCGCCCCAACCTGTGACAGCGACTCCAACGCCGTCGCCCTATGTGGTTCTACAAGTCGCCGCGCAAGAGATAATTGACGACTACAACGAAGATCGGTCTGAAGCAGACGAAAAGTATAAGGGAGTTGTTCTTGAAGTGTTTGGAGAGATAGCGAGAGTGAAAAAAGATGATGTGCATTACATAATTTTTCATATTGAAGGCGGCCCTGACAACGTCCGTTGCAACTTGGCCCCCGGGCAGGTGGACAAATTGACACGCTTGAATAAAGGAGATCACGTCGTCGTTGTCGGTACTGGGGTTGGTAAAAACAGGGGACCATGGGGCGATTTCAATCTGGACGCCTGTACTTTGAACGCTCGGGTAGATGCGGCCGGGATTAAGAGGAAGCTCCGGCGATGAACACAGACGCATTGCAACAAGCGATTGAACGTCTTGAGAAGCGGTGCTGAACCCTTCACCGGCAGCATGGCGTTTCTGCATGCTTCGATGGGCGGACGCTTTCACGTTATATTGCCGGCCGCGCAGATCGCGGCTGCCGCCTACCTGGCCGAAAGGGTTGAAGCGGCCAGGCGCGCCCGCCTAGGCCGTCATGGTGCAGGGGCGCTGGAAGTCGCCTCAGACGGACGTACGCCGTTGACAACGAGACCTCGGGAGAGGAGATCAAAAGACTTGTGATACCCAGGGTCGAGTTGGGGCAAAGAGCATATGTAGGGGAAGGTCAACCATACTTGAGGTTTTCCCACCAAGAAGGCGAGTTCACAATGCCACAGAATCCCTATTTGGAAGTCGAAGTTCTGTAACCACAATCGCAAGACCAGGCTGTTTAGAATCACTGAGGCCGCCAACTCGACATTGGCGGCCTCAGTGATTTCACCCTCGTTTGTAATTCTTCCTCGCATCGGGTAGGCTGAGCCCAACCACAGCGTTTGAACACAAGTAGTAGAGGGAATTATCCCGCCAGAGATGGGGGCATCGCGCCCCCTTGTTGGACTACTACTTGGTTCTTGGACGCTGTGGTGGCACCCATCTACCGGTTACCACCAAGGGGGCACCCCTGTGCAGCGCCGAGACGCTCCCCGTTCCTACCAACCGCCCAAGTCAATAATCCTCGACTACCCGCGCCCTTTCCTCATTCCAATCAAACTGGCGACGACCTGATCATAACCAAGCTGTATAACGACTGAATACGAGACCCCACTCACCGGCTTTTGGGAGGCAAGATATGGCCGACTCTGCGCGGGATAGAGAAGGAATCTACGGTCCCGGTTTCAACAAGGCCAAGAGGCTGGCAATGGCGCGATCTCGCGGCAAGTGCCAGTTCTGCGGCCTGCGAAAAGCCAGCGAGGGTCATCACTGGGCTTGGCCTGATTACCCGTTGGATGAGAAAGTCCAGGGACACGATATAACAGCTCTCTGCGCGACATGTCACGAGCTCGTCACCATGCTTCGAGACTGGGTGGAGAGAAAGGATGCGGATTTTGACGAGATTGAGAAGGAGATTAGGGCTTCCAGCAACTTCTACCAGAAGAGGGAGGCGTTCAGCTATTGGCTCTTTCCTGAAGATAAAGGTCCCGTCGAAACAGAAAATTGGGCGAAATTTGGATATGTGCCTATTGGGCAAAGAACTCCACAAGAGGGGTGGGTTTACTCATATTCAGGCAGGAATGCCACAGCCGGTTTGCCTGATTTTCAAGCTCAACTTCACGCTCTTAAAGAAAGCCGCAAAGCCATTAGGCGTCAGATCGAACACATTGAACAGGGCAGACCAATCAATTCTCCTGAGGGAGTGAAAAATGCCACAGTCATCAGAAAGTGGACCGGTCTTCCCCTGAACGCCAATTGGAGCCAGCTAAAGGCTGAATATGCTGAGTTGGGTCGGCAAAGGAGCGAAACCTTCAGGCAAATGAAAGGATTGAAAGACTGAAAGGGAGGAGAGCTGGGATCAGCAATGTTGGGAGCGGCAAAGGTAATTGGCGCTCTTTTCGGTCATATTATCTGTTTCGTCTTCCCAAGGGGGTAACCAATGAGACAGGACTTGTTCAATCTGCGGGTGGAAATCAACGAGACCAGAGCCATACTCAACACCATCCAGCGTCAGCTCAACCGCATGGAAGGGAAAGAGGTGATTTTCTCCGACTGGGAAGACGACGCCGATTATCTCTACTGGAGAGCCGGCATCGATCCCTCCTCTGATTACGAGATGCTACTCGGCTACCACAGAGACTACCTGCGCGATCTCAATGAAAAACGAGATCAGGCAGCCAGACTCCGATTAGAGCTCCCGCTTACCCCATGCGGCGTGATCGCTGCGCTTATCCGAGCCAAGCGTATACAGGCGCGGCAGCGCAAACGTAACAACCGGCGCAAACGCAGATTTGCCCGAAGATGACGAAGACAGAATGAGGCTAGGAAACAAGAATCAGCGAACTGGTGTCTTCATCTTTCGACGTTTACGCGCGAAACGATGGTGGGCTTGCTCTTCTGTTTTTTTCTGTTGGGGAGTGGATGGATTGCCGAAGGCGATGACCTTCTCGACGCCTTTGCGCAGTTCATCCATGTCTACTTCGCGGGATTTCTTCTGGCAAAAGCCTCCAATCCTATAATGTTATGTTACGTCGTATCTCTCTTTGTTTTTTGCACTAAGTTCATAAGTCCCGGGAAATCCGTCGCAGAGTACGGCGGTTCCAGGATTTGGTGAAGCAACATGATTTCAGTTGACCGACAAGGCGTTGGCCGCCACTTTCTTCATGCTACGTGCCTCGTGAGGTTGTGGCGCCGGTGTCGAGTCAGTCAAGGTCGGGGGCTATTCCCTCCAGCGCTGCAAGGCGGGCGGCTGATGCGTCTTTGAGTGCTGTCGCCAGGTGTGACAGGTCGGCTGTCCTGTCTTCGCTGGCGCCGGGCCACAAGCGGCGGCGCTGGCCTGCCTCTTTCAGCCGTTCGATCTCCTGCTTGATAAGAGTCTGCAGCTCCTCGGCCTGCTCGACCGTCTCCCGGCGGGCGGCTGCCATCTGCTCGTCTCTGCGGGTGGCCACGATGTCGTTGAAATAGGCGTCCCATGCGATCGCGTACTCCTTCCAGCGAAACCGCTTGGCCCAGGCGCCGAAATACCCGGGCACTTTCACCTCGGCGTCCGGCTCCATGTCTTTGAAAACGCGGTAAGCGGCTGCGATCGTGCGCTGCGACGGCTCCAGCTTGCAATATGCGACCCGGGCTCTGTGCGCTTTCTCCGATTCGTCCGGCTGGCGTTGTAGCTGGCGCTTGTCTGCCGGTACGATGGCGTTCTGTGCGCCCGTGTTCTCCTCGTTTTTTGCCATAATATGCCTTTGCTCCGCTTCTATGCGCCTTCATGTGCGCTTTGTATGAAACCAGCGGGGGGCGGTCATTTTGCCACTGCGCCTGTACATTGCGCCCCTAGCCGACAGGCCTGGGATTAGCCCCGTGCGGGGGCCGTCGACGGCGCCTGTGTCTGGGCGACGGTGGGATGCAACCTGAATTTGTGTGCTATGGGGATGGTGATAAGCTGCAGTGTGTCCATGAGTCCTCGTGTCATGGGCCGGGCCGGGGGCGTGCTCGCGCCGCCCGGCCACTTCTTCTTCTTCCACTGTACTACATCCGCAGGAGGGGCCAAAACGGGCTTTGCAGCCCGTCCAACGAGGCGCCTGAGGCGCCCTTGTGGCGCCCCAGGAGTTCGATCTGCAAGGTTCCATGATTCCTAAAGAGTCGATTTGGGCGCTTCCTGTGGCGCTGTTTTGTTTGCCGACGTATGCGAGTATCCACGTGTTGACCTGCAGCCAATCTCGATGCCCCCGGCGTAGGGGATCCAGATAAGTGTTGGCGCAAAATTGGAAGTTTTCCGGTTTCGGGAGCGCGATTTCCATAAAAGAGGCCATGAGGACGACTTTTGTGGAGTCTGGCGCGCTCCGGAAAGGTGCGCGCCGGGCCCAAGACCAGGCGTGGTAATACCTAGCCCCGGCAGCTCGACATTGCGGCATTGTAGCGGCGGTTTTGCGGTATGCAGTGGCGATCCGGCGGCATATTTCGGCCTGTTGCCAACAAAGGGCGTCGTGTGTGCGGCGCGAAAATTTATTTTGATGATGAATTTACTCTGGTGGCTCGGGCCAAAATTACGGCATGGGGGACCATGCATGAGCGCCCCAAGGGGCAGCGGCAATCTGGCGGCATTTAGCGGCGTATTGTCGTCGTCCGTCTATGCCGCCGGTGTGCGGAATGCCTGGACGCTCTGCGGCGGCGGCAGATGTTGACTTTGGCGGGGGGGGGGGGGCCCCCCCCCGCCGGCCCCCGGGGGGGGGCCCGCGCCGGGGGGGTGGGGGCGGGGGGGGGGGGGGCGGGCGT
>VXOE01000052.1 GCA_009840225.1 Caldilineaceae bacterium SB0662_bin_25
GGGTGGGGGCGTGGACGGCGTGCGAGAGCAGACGGTATTGGGGGACGCGCTCGATGGCGGCCGATGCGCGGCAGCTGAGCGGGTTGGCGAATTCGGACTCTTGGGCGAGAACGAAGAGCTCGTGGACGACGTCGTCGCCGTTGGAGCGGAAGCGGCAGGTCCAGACGTCGTCTTCGTTGCCGGCTTGGAGAAGGGAGAAGGCGTCGAGCGACTGCCGGTGCGTTTCGGCGCGCAGGTAGTATTCGGCAGCCTGGACCGGGGCCTTATAGCAGGAGCGGCCGCGGTAGTGGTCAAGGGCGTAGACCTCGCCGGCGTTGTAGGTGTCGACGATGGGCAAGGCGTCTTCGGCGCTGAGGCGGCCGTAGTAGAGGCCGTGCGGCAGGACGATCATGGTGGCGGCGAAGCGGTGGCCGCCGGTGTGGGTGGTCTGCCAGACCTGGTCGCCGGCGTAGGCGGCCATGGTGAGGTAGACGGGGACGCCGAGTGTGGCGCAGCAGCGGTCGCGGCTGCCGTTGGTGCAGACGAGGAAGAGGGGCTCGTCGTGCTTGTGGGCGGCGTAGCGCGCGGGGTCGGTGCGCATTTCGGTCACCATGGCGGGCAGGTCCATGGCGGCGAGGTCGGTGAAGTCCTGCAACTCGAAGCGATAGAGTGCAGCCACATCCTCCTGGGAGAGGCCGATGAAGAAGCTGGTGGCGGAGCCGTTGCGGGATTCGCCGCGTTTGATGAGCTGGAGGCGGGCCCCCGGGGTGTCGGCGACGGCCTGTGCCAGGTGTGCCTTGAGCGCGTCGTCCAGCTTGCTCTCTTCCATGGCCTTTGCGCCCCATACACCGGGGTATTCGAGTACAAACCAGACGTCTGTAGCGTTGCCGGCGGTACCGTAGATGGCTTCGCCGGAGGTAATTGAGAGTTGGGAACAGAATTGGCCCTGTGTCATTTTTTGTCTCCGTAGGGTAGGCGCTTTTGTGAATTTCTACCATGAACAGGCACGGGGCGCAAGTCAGGCGTTTTCGGCGGCATGGCGGGGGTCTGCGACCCAGAAGGCCATGAGCAGGACGCCGAGCAGGCCGGCGGCGGCGCTGAGAGCGAAGAGCCAGGCGTAGTTGACGGTGGCGAGCCAGCCGCCGAGGAGGGGGATGACTACGTTGATGGCGCCGATGATGGAGTTGGTGATTCCGACGTAGGTGGGGCGTTGTTCCGGGCCGGTGAACTCGAGCACGATCATGAGGCCGGAGACGAAGGTGGCGCTGAAATAGACGCCGAGGAGGATGAAGACCAGGTAGTAGAGGAGCGGCAGGGCGGCGAGGCCGGCGATGACATAGCCCAGGGAGGCGGCAAGACCGCCGAGTACGAGCGCGAGTTTGTGTCCTTTGCGGTCGGCGAGCAGCCCGAGCAGCAGATTGCTGGCGGACTGGCCGACGAGGAGGGCGACGGTGTAGTTGCCGACGGTGCCGCCGGATACGTCCCATCTGCTGATGGCGGCTGCGGTGACGAAGGCCATGCCCATGCCGCTGACGGCGAGGAGGCCGCGGGCGATGAGGAAGCGGCGGAAGTTTTGATCGCGGCGCAGGATGCGGCCGAGCCTGGTCCAGATGCGGAGGTGGTTCTCGGCGGTACGCGGGACCTTGCGAACGGGTTCGCGAGTGAGTGCGAGGACTGCCCAACCGAGGAACATGAGGATGGTGGCGAGGCCGAAGAGGAGGAGAAAGTTGCTGGGGAAGGACAGGGTGGCGAGAATGCGGCTGCTGCCGAGGGCGCCGAGCGCGCCGGTGATGCCACCGACGAACATGGTTACGCCCATGAGGCGGCCGCGGCGGGTGGCGGGAAAACAGACTGCGAGCAGGTCCTGCCAGGCGGGCGCGATGATGCCGGCGCCGAGGTTGTAGATGGCAAATGCGAGGAAGAAGAGGCCCAGTGCCCAGGCGGGCGAGCGGACCGCGAGGAGCGTTGTTGCGGTGAGCAGGATAAGCGGCAGGCGCTCAAGGAAGAAGCCGAGATTGATGAGCCAGGGCTTTTTGCGGTCGGTACGTTCGATTGTGCCGGCGGTGAGGAGTTGGGGGAAGTACCAGCCGCCGTTGGCGATCATTGCGAGCAGGCCGAAGAAAAAGGGGTTGTCGGTCAGTCTGCTGACGAAGAAAGGGAGGATGGTGGTTGGCGACATGAGGCTCTGGGCGAGCAGGAAGAAGGCGCCATCGGTGACGTGTACGGTGAAGTTCCAGTTGTAGTTGCGCCACGCCTCGGCCTCGACGTCCTCATCCGAGCGGACGGCGGCGGGCAGGTCGGCCTGCAACATGCGGCGCACCATGGCGTTGGCGAACCTGCGGGCAGGGATGATGGTTCCGAGCATGGGGACGGTAGTGGTCAGTGGTCAGTGGTCAGTTAACACTGAAGTATAGGCGGGTTGGGGCTGCTGCGCTACTTTATGAGGGTGTGTATAATTGTGCCGTGGGCTCCTGCAGGGTAGGGGCAGAGGGCGGAGAAGCTGATTCCTACACGATAGATGGAAGTGGGTGAGAACTGCTATGTTAACTCTTGTGGAGAAGGTAGTTTTTCTGGCCGCGGTGGCGGTGTCGATTTATGTGAGTTTTGTGCCGTTCCGGCGCGTTTATGATGTGGTGCGGCGGGGGGCTGGGGAGCTGCCGACGCGGGATGAGGTTGCGGGGCGGCTGGCGCAGGCGGCGGGCAGGTGGCTTACGTTTGGCAATATGTGGAAAAGCCGGAGTGGGGCAGGATTCTTTCATGCGCTGATTGCGTGGGGGTTCGTGTTTTATCTGCTGGTGAACCTGGGCGATCTGGTGCAGGGCTTCTTCCCGGTCCGATTTCTGGGCGAGGGTGCGGTTGGGGCCGCGTACCGTTTTGCAGCGGACGTTTTGACGGTGGGCATACTGGTTGGGATGGTCTATTTTCTGGTGCGGCGTTTTGTGGTGCGGGCGGGGGAGTTGGGCTTTCACGAGAATGTAATGCTGGTGGAGAAGGTGAAGGCTGGGGGCATTGGGCGGGATTCGCTGCTGGTGGGGCTGTTCATTCTGCTGCACGTGGGGTTCCGTCTGCTTGGCGAGAGCTTTGGGATCGCGCTGGCGCGAGAGGCGACGGGGCATGGGGAGGCGGGGCAGCCGTTTGCGAA
>VXOE01000267.1 GCA_009840225.1 Caldilineaceae bacterium SB0662_bin_25
CCCCCCTACTGCCTACCCGACCGGGTGTCGATATTCGTAACAGGTGCCTAATCGAAGGTTTCCAGCCCGACCAGGTCCCGCCAGTACCATAAGATCCCCGTAGGCGCCGGCCTTGTTCCTGCCCTCGCACCCGCCCCAACTGACCGACTCTACCGTACGACCAGGCCTGGCGCCTGCATTGCGTCTCGCCCAAAGACGGTAAGCAACCCCAGCCGCCGCTGGCGCCGATTCCCTGCCACACTGTTCCCACCCCAAATCTGGGTTGCACCCCACCACTAGGCGGACTGTGAACAACCGAGGATTCCTTCTTCAGGAACTTGCAGCGGCCAGTGCCTCACTCCACAAGACCAGCAGGCGGACAAGCTCAGCGCGATTCGAGCCGTTATCTTCGGCCCCGGCAAGCGCCAGCACCCTCGCGCTGGGCGGACTGCTCATCGGCACGTGCTCTCCGGCCTCCAGCAAGTTGGCGATAGTTTCAAGCAATACCGCACCCTGTGCGTAGTCAGCATCAGACGTTCCCAGCCACACGGCAGCCTGGCCAAGTACCCGTGTGGCGGCTCCTTCCTTGTCCACCGCAGGCGGAATCATGTCCGGTCCCCGACGGCGGAAAAAACCTTGGATCGCGGCGACGATGCTGGGGTCCCGCACGGTCCCATCGGGATAGACGACGCCGTGAATGTCCCGCCAGCGGCTCTTGCCTATCATCAACTCCCACAGATACCAGCCGATCCCTGCCTCCTGGCAGATTTCCAGCGTTACGTCGTACGGGTTGGCTCGCGCCAGGCAGGCCAGTTCCGAAATGAAGATCGGCTTCTGGTTGGCTTTCGCCACGCGGATACCGTCATCGATCTGTGCGCGGATCGCGGCGCGGGTAGGTAGATAATCGTGATAAGAAAGTACATCCACATGCGCCTCCACATGCGCCAGCGTCGCCACATTGGCCACACCCACCGTGATCGGATGCGCGCTGTCGAGTTCCTTCATCACACCGCAGAAGTGATGCACAAACCTCCAAATCGTGGCCTTGCGTTCCTCTCTCTCCGGCGAATCTTCCCTCACCCAACTGGTAATCAGCGGCTCGTTCATGATGTCCCACATCGTCAACCCAGGCTCCGAACCCAGCGTCTGCACCAGGTCCGCGCAGTAGGCTTCCCCCGCCGCCCAGAATTCAGGCCCCAACCGCTGCACGCCGGGATTCGGAATCCACTTGTTCTCGGTCGAGTCGATCGTAGGGCGTGTGTCGTCAAAGCAGGAGTCCCACACCACCGGCATGACGCTGATGCCGCGGTCGTGGGCCGCACGCACGAAATGCCTGAGCCGGGCCAGAAAGCTTTTGGGATCATGTTCGTATACAACGTAAGCCAGGAAAGGGCGAGCGCTGTTCAGACCCAGCCGTTGGGCGAAAGTCAACTCCCTTTCGACCAGCGCCTCATCGTAGTCACGCCAAAACGCGATGTCGTTGACGGCTGTACTGGGCACGTAATTGAAACCGCGCAGATGGCCATAAGGACTGAGGAATTCCATCTGTTTCATCCTCCCCGACTTAGCGAATGGAGCAACTGTCCAACTGCGAGATTGGCTGTCCCTGCGCGTCGCACAAAAGAAGCTGAGCGACCTGTGCTCCCGCCGGAGGCCTGCGTACGCAATCGACTCGCAGCACGTTGAGCGGATTGACCAAGGCCAATGTTTCGGCCTCCAAGTCGCGCCCATCTCCATCCAGCCAAACAAGCTGCATGCTGCCCAGGTGGAAGAGGCCGAAGACGCCTGTAAGACGGATTCCCGCGTCGATGGACTCGGCCTTCAACTGCTGATTGGCACAGCCGGCATCCGTAACGTTGACGATAGGGCCGGGACAGCGGGCAACGTACCAGTCAATATCCAGACTCTGAGTTTCACCCGGAGCCATACTGCGCAAAGGTCCCAGAATTTCAGCCTCCATGTGGAAGAGGTTGAGCTTGCCAAAATCGAGACCGCCCACAGGCTCGCCGTGCCCTGTAGTCCAGCATTCAACCGACGCGCCGTCATCAGGATATTCTTCGCCGGGGAAATAGGTAAAACACTGGCAGAACGCGAAATCGGTCGCCTGGTTGACGAAAGCAATCCAACCGGCTGTTGAATCAATGCCAATCTTGCCCAACTGGTAAAGATACTGTGCCCCCAAGATGTTGGGCCGCACTTCGGGCTGCCATTCAGGGTTGTCCTCCTCCCCGAACATGACGTTGAATCCGCGTGAGAAACGGCTGTCCGGGCTGGTCGGAATGTAGAGCCAGGCCTGCTCGTTGTGGGACTCCTGGCCGTTGTCGTCGAGACTGGTGGCATCCACCTGGACGATGTCCCATATGCCCCAGGATCGCACCTGGTCGGATACATTCGTCATCTCCAAATGGAGGCTGACGCGGCCGCCGCCGGCATGGAGAGTGATCTCGCGGGAGATCTGTACGCCGGTACGGGGGTCGGGCAGGCTCTCCATGCAAATCGAGGCCGTGGCGCCCGACGAGTCCAGAATCTCCAGATCGTAGCGCCCGGTGTCAAGAACCGGATCCGGCGGACCGTGCCACTGGTCAGGGCTGTCCCAACCTTGGGGCGCCGGCCACGTCTTGTCGCCGCCGTAGTTTTTCCAGGCTACGATACTGCCGTCGCCCATATTTTCCTCGGCGGAAAAGAGCTTGCCCGCGAGGTTGCGGTCAAACCACAGATACGGGTAGTCCCCCAGGTCGTAGGCCATGATGCGGCCGCCGACGTCCGGTACCGCAACCAGGCTCACCAGGCCGTTACTCAGCCTGACGGCCTCCCATCCATGAAAACTGATATGCTCTACGCGGCAATCTGAAGCCGCGGCACCCTGATCAGCCATGCAGATATTGCCTCCGAACCTCTGGTGCGAACTATGTGGAGAAAAGACGAGGAGATTCCTTCATCCTTCTGGGTTGCTTCATTCCTCGTCGAATGTCGCTTTCCGGATATAAAGCCTGGTCTCCTCCGCAGGACTCTTTTCGTATCCCTTCCAGGCGTATGGATCAATGCCCGCCACCGGAATGACACGGCGCACGTCGACACGTGCCACCGGCTGTTCATCGGACGTCCTGACCCAGGGCAGCAATGATTCGCTGCTCAAATAGTGGTTGACCAGCACGCGCCGATAACTGTCTTCAGTCCGGTTTCGCAGCGACTGGTGAAGAAGATAACCGTTAAAGAATACGACGTTGCCGGCCTTAACCTCAACCGGAATCTGAGGCGTCTCATCGAACCCGGTCGCCATCTCGTCGTGCGTGTCGAACTCGTCCGGGTTGCCGTGTCTGCGCGTCGGATAGAGATAGCCCGGCCGTTGCGAACCCGGAATCACCCACATGCAGCCGTTCTCCACATAGGCATCGTCGATCGCAATCCACGCCCCGATCAGCGAACGGTCACGCGTCGGAATGTAGTTCTCATCCTGGTGCCAGGACTGTCCCTGGTAGCCCGGCGGCTTGATAAACAGCATCGACTGCATGCACTTTACGTTACCCGACCAGTGCGCCAGGTGCGCGCCCGTAATCTGGCTGAGCACGCCGCTGATCTTCGGGTGGCGTGTATACTTCTCCATTGTAGGACTGACATAGTGCGGTTGATGGATGGCCAGTATCTTGGAAAGAACCTCTTCATCGCTGAACTCTGGCGGCACCGGATCGATTGTCAAATTGGGATAACCCCCGCGGGCGACCTTGACAATGTCCCGCTTCAACTCATCCAACTCAGCCGCGTCCAACAGGTTGGACACGGCAAGATAGCCGTTGTCCACATAGAATTCGACCTGCTCCTCATTCACCACAGTGGGCACATCGATTCGTTCGCTCATCTGCTCTATCGGGTGTGTGTATGAAATCTTAACGCTTGCTCAGCATCTACTGCCTCTGAGACGTTCCATCTCCTGCATCCTCACGCCAGATCCGCAATCGACTCCTGCACCGCTGTGATCGTGTCCTCGATATCCTGCTCGCTGTGAGAGAGAGTCAGAAACATCGGGTGCATGGGGTGAAGGTAAAATCCGCGCGCCAGGCACCCCTGCAGCATGGCGATGCAACGGTCCTTGTCTTCCTCGTCCATGACCGGCGTGGGCATCGGCCCTGTACCGGTCAGCCGGTAGCCAAGTCCGCCCTCTTCACAAGCCGCATTTATTCCTTCGATCAGTCGATTGCCGATCTTCCACTGGTAAGCGATCCCGTCGCGTCGCTTGACCTCTTTGACGACAGTCTCAATCGCGACCAGGCTGGGCAGGTCGCAGTGAAAGGTCGCCGCCATCCAGCTCGACTGGCACTGCGGCGAATCCAGAATTTCTTTGCGGCCGCCGACAAAACTGCCGGGATATCCGTTCGCGCACGCCTTTGCAAAGGCCGTCAGATCGGGTGTGACCCCGTAGTACTCCCCTGCCCCGCCGAAGGCAACCCGAAAGCCGACCTTGACCTCGTCAAAGATACACAGCGCGCCGTAATCATGAGCCATATCCACGCAGCCTTGCAGGAATCCTTCCGGCGGCCCGCTGTCGCGGATCGTCTCCATGATCACACAGGCAACCTCGTTGTCGTTCTGCTTGAAGATATCCTCCAGTGCATCGAGATCCCCGTAGGGAGCCTCTATCGTAAGCGGAGCAATAACCGAAGGCGCGCCTTCGTCCTCGGTACGCGACCAGTCGTGCCAGCCATGGTAACCGCTGCGGATCACCTTGTCGCGGCCGGTATACGCCCTCGCCAACCGCACCGCCGCCGAAGTGGCCGCACTGCCTCCGATCAGAAAGCCGAGCATCTCCACCGCGGGTATCAAGTCGATCAACGTCTCCGCGACTTCAAGTTCCTTCGGGTGCGCGGTGCTGTATATCGTGCCCTCCTCCATCTGCGCCTGCACCGCAGCATTGATGACAGGATCGTTGTATCCGAGCAGGATAGGCCCGAAGCCCATCAGGTAGTCCAGATACTCGTTGCCGTCCACGTCCCAGAAGCGGGCGCCGGCCGCCCGCTGGGTAAAGACCGGATAGCCGAGCTCCAGCATGTCATGGCTGCGTTTGTGCCCCTGGCATCCGCGCACGATCAACTGATCGGAGCGGTCAAGCAAGGCTTTGGACTGTTCGATGTTGTATGGTTTGACGGACATAGACCTGTTCTCCTATAAAGAAATACTAAAGTGTGATCACCGTGTAACAAGACCACACTTGTTTTGGTAGTTTGACTGGTTCTGTCGCTATCTGGCGTAGGGAGGAAGCGCGGTTCGCTTATGCGCATTTCAGCGCGTCGGCTTCTCCAAAGACGATGGGGCAGTAGCGTGGATCGTCGATGAATGTGGTTAGCCCCTGGCGGACATTGTCCTTAGGGCGGGATCTTTCCGTGCGCATGTGCACGGCGAAACTTCGCCGCGGCTGCGACGACAGGTTGGGGCCGCTGCCGTGAAAAGTCAGCTTCTGGTGAAAACTGGCGCTGCCCGGCGGTAGGATGGCAGGCTCCTCCCGCCACTCCTCATTCTGCTCAGCGCGGATGGCTTCGCGCAAGGCATCGTAGTCCTGAGAAAAGAAATCGCTTTTGGTGGACAAACCCCACTTGTGAGAACCAACCACGAAGTTCATCGGGCCGCAGTCCGGGGCAACGTCGCTCAGCGCCACCCAGGCCGTGAACAGCTCGCTGTCATCCTCCCAGATCCCCCAGTAGTTGTAGTCCTGGTGCCAGCCGACATGGGTGCGAACCTCCTGGCCCGCGGCCGTTGGCGGCTTGTAGAGCAGCTGCACCCACCACACCTGCAACGCTTCCGCGCCGGTAATCTCTGCCGCCTTGGCCCCCAGTGCCGGATGTGACACGAGCTCCATTATGGCGTGGCTTGCGATCTGCGGCATCTCAATCTTGCAGAGCGCGTCGGGGTCGTCCCCAGGGCTCCACGACGAAGGACGCGGCGGAATACCCGTTTCATAGTCGCCTGCCCTCAACGCGTCCATGCCGGCAACGGCATTCTCCACCACCTCTTGCGGAAGGAGCGGCTCCGGATGAATGTAGAATCCCTCGTCCTGATACTTCTTTCGGGTCAAGTCAACCTGATCAGCCTTCATACTGGGTCCCCCTATTGACGCATTCTCTTCTGTTCGCTTCGATATGGAAGAACGGGCCAGGTGGCAGACGTGAACAAAATGCAACCGATAAGCAAATGTCTCGCCTCCCCTAACGCTACTCGCATTCAGGAAAACTGCAAGTTTCCAGGACGCCGGCAAATCAGGTTCCCTGCAACCCAGTCAAAGTAATGCCCTGAATGAACGTGCGTTGCACCAGGTAAAAGATAACTATGATGGGAACAGTAAGAATAGTGGAGGCCGCCATCAGCAGGTGAAACTCCGTATCGTGCTCGGAGTGAAACATCTGCAGCCCGACCGCAATCGTAAACATGTCGCTATCTCTCAGATAGAGCAGCGGCCCGAGAAAGTCCGACCAACTGCTCAGAAACTGAAAGAGGACAACGGTGGCCAGCGCTGGTTTCGTTAAGGGCAAAATCAACTGCCAGTAGATGCGGGGCTCCGACGCTCCGTCGATACGGGCGGCGTCGGTTAACTCTCCGGGAATTGTCATGAAGAACTGCCGTAAAAGGAATATATAAAAGGGAACGCCAAAAAACAGTGGCAGAACAAGCGGCAAATAGGTGTTTATCCAGCCAATCCTGGCGAAAAGCACGTAAAGAGGAATCATCGTGACCGGAAACGGAATCATAATCGTCATGAGCATGACGACAAAGAGGAAGTCCCGTCCCGGCCAGTCGATATGTGAGAATCCATAGGCAACCATGGGACAGGAGATGAGTACGCCGAGGATAGAGCCGAGCGTTATCGCCATCGTATTGCCCACGTACCGGAAGAATGGGATGTAGGTCACCGCATCCTCGTAGTTTTGCCAGCGGAATGTGTCGGGAAACCAGCCGGGCGGCCACTTCATCAACTCCACGGGCGCCTTAAGAGACGTCATTAGCATCCAAAAGAAGGGCAGTATGAACAGGACCGAAATGGTCAGGAGGGTTATGAGAAAAATGAAGCGCGTGAGCAGGACTGTCCAGTCAATCTCATGCGCTGCCGAGTCCACTTTTGTTAGCATAGCTATGTAGGATTGTTACGGCCCCGCGCGGCGGAAAAAGACCGGGTAGTCACCTAATCCTGCTCCGGCGCGTCACGTCTTGGTTGTGGTTCCTCTCTCGCCGCCACTGTAGTGGACCCATCCTGACGTGCGAAAAATTACCAACGTACAAGCGAGAATGATCAAAAAGAGCAACCAGGCCATGCCGCTGGCGTGGCCCATCTTCATGTAAACGAATGCCTGGCGGTACAAATACATGACGTAGAAGAGCAACGACTTTGCCGGCTGCCCGCTTCCCCCTGTCATGACGTGAGGCGCTGTGAATATCTGGAAGATCGCGATAATGGAAATGACAAGCTGGAAGAAGATGACCGGGGTGAGAAGAGGAATAGTCACGTGACGGGTCTTCTGGGCAACCCCGGCTCCGTCTATATCGGCGGCCTCATATAGCGACTGGGGAATGTCCTGCAATCCCGCCAGAAAGATGACCACACCGTATCCGACGGTCCACAGGGACATCAACAGAAGAGTAGGCTTCGACCAGTCTTCATCAGTCAGCCACCCAGGCCCATTGATGCCAAACAGCTCCCACAGCATGCCGTTGACGACGCCAAACTGGGGATTGAACAGCCACAGCCACATGATGGCCAGCGCCACGCTCGGCACCAGCGTAGGCACGAAGATGATTGTGCGAAAGACCGCCTTGCCCATCACCCTCTGATTCAGCATCAGGGCAAGCCCGAAAGCCACTGCAATCGACGTGGGAACGCTCAGCAAGGCAAAGATCACCGTGTTGGAGAGACTCTTGGAAAACAGATCGTCGTCAGTGAGCATTTCGACGTAGTTTTCAATGCCCACCCACTTCGGCGGCGACATGATAGCGTAGTCAGTCAAACTATAGACCAGGGAAGCGCCGATCGGATAGGCAGTAAAGCCTATCAAGCCGATCAGCCAGGGGGAAATGAAGATGAGTCCCCACATCAGCTTTCGGCGTACGATCTTGCTCTCACGGATCGACCTGATTGCAGTCATCTGCTCCCTGCCATGAAGGTAGTTCACAATAGGGAAAAGTGGGGGAACTCTCCGCGCCCCTCACTTTTCCCTATGCACTGCCCTGAAGTTGAACACTGAACTATCTGTTCAACTTTTCTGCTTTACAGGTATTGCTGTAGTTCCTCGTTGAGCCTGACGTTCAAGGCATCCAGCGCCTCTTTCACATCCACTTTGTCGTGCATGAGATCGTCAAAGGCGTCGCTCAGGCCCGCCCAAGCCATATCGCTCATCGGCGTCGGCGGCATGATGCCGGCGAAAGGCAGCGTATCGACAAAGAAGCTCATCGCCGGGTTTTCCCGGAATTCGGGGCTCTCACCGTGCTCAATGTACGGTGAGAAATTCGAACGGCCCAGGTTGTACCACTGTATGTTTCCGCGCTCCGCCAGGTAGCTCAAAGCCCGGAAGGAATCGTCGAGGTAGTCTGTGCCAACTGGGATGGCCCAACTCCAGCCGCTGGTCCAGGTGGCCTCCTGCCCGCCCTCGCGCGGGTAGGGAATCCAGCTGGCGCCGTAGTCCAGGTCCGGGGCGTACTTTCTGAAGTTCGAGATCATCCAGTTGCCGTTGATCATCATCGGCACTACGCCCATGATGAACGGGTCCTGGGCCTGCGCCCCGAACGCCTCGGTAAAGGAGGTAATCACATTGATGCCGCCGTACTGGTCGCGCCAGTCCCGCATCCATTCCCACAGGGCCACGACCTGGTCATGGTTCACGGTCAGTTCAAGGGTCTCGGGATTCATGAACTCTGCCCCCCAGCTGAATCCCCACGTGTAGACCCAGCGCCCCTGGAACGCCCACGGGATGAATCCGATCGACTCGTACCGTTCGCCCGTTTTCTTCGTCAGCGCCTCGGCCGCCGCGCCAATTTCATCGATATGCGTGGGCGGGTTATCCGGATCGAGGCCCGCCTCTCTGAACAGGTCCTTCCTGTAATAGAGAACGCGTCCGTCCATCGAATACAGGAAGGCGTACCACTTGCCCTTCCAAAGATTCTGATCATTGACCGCCTTGTAGAACAGATCGGTGGTGAGGTTGGCGGCGCTCATTCTGTCGGAGAGATCAACCAGGGCTTCGTTCTCCGCCCACAGCGGGACAGAGGCCGGTTCGAAGTCGACCAGGTCCGGTGGAATCCCGGCCGCGATGTCGGCCATCAGCGCCTCTGATGCCAGCGTTCCTGCCGTGCGCGCCGCGCCCCAGGTGTACTCCAGACGCAGGTCCGGATTTGCATCGTTGAATTGAACCACGAGCTCTCTCTTCAACTCACCAACCAGACCTGAGGGGGCGTGAACCCCGGCATACTCCAACTGAACGATTTCGGGTCTGACAGGTGCCGCGGGCACCTCGACGGTCGTTGGCATGGCACAGGCGGCCAGTGCCGCTGCCCCCATGCTCCCGGCGCCGATGCGCAGAAAGTCACGACGTGAAAGTTGCTTGCTCATTTTGCGCTTCTCCTTTCCAGTGGCGGTGCAGTTTCGGTTGCTGCCGGCTTGACAGTGCAGTCTCTGGAAGTTGTCTCCAAGTTCACCTCCTTTGTCCTACAAACTGGCGTTTGCGAACGAAGGTACTTCCTGATTCAGCAATCCATTGCAAGGGAGTTCAAAGGGCAGTTTTCCCCTTTAAGAAGAGCAATTGAGGACGGTTATAGCCGACTACTCATTCTACGGCCTGGAGATAGGAGCGGAAAGTATCGGAGCAATAGGTAGTTCACGCAAAGTATACATAGTTATCAAGTCAGGGCAAACACAAGAAAAACGGTAAGGGGGCTCCTGCAGCCTGATCCATGGGAGGTGGCGTTCGACGGCATTATAGGCTCTCGAATTCGCAGAATACGACGCAGTGGACAGTGTGGAACCGCGGGGCAATGAAGGCTGCCAATGCCGGCGCTGCGGCGGAAGGCATGCTGTCTGCTACGAGGGCCAATGAGCAAACCGCGTTGGCTCCCTGTCTGACAGGGCCAGCGCGGTCAGATCCGAACTATGTTTCTTCGAAGAAGTGTTTCAAACGCCTACTTGATTTCAGGGGTCTTCGTTCCCGCAATTATCCTGCGCCCGCCAGTCGCATCGCCTCCAATGTCTCGTAGCAGGCGCCCAAAGGGTGGTAATCGGTCTTGGAGGGCGGGCTCTTGAGGTCGTCGTACTTCTGATTGTTTGCATCCAGAATCCGGTACCATCCCCCGTGCTCATGGTCGACGAAGTGCTTGTCAGAATACGCCCATGCCTTGTCGTACCAGTCCCAATAACCGTCATCACCTGTACGCAGCGCCAGCGCCGCCGCCGCTGCGAAGGTTTCCGACAACACCCAGTAGTAACGGTCGCGGTCGAGGATGGCGCCGTCCGGCGTGAAGGTATAGTGCATTCCGCCGTTCTCGACGTCCCAGCTCTTCTCGAGCGCGACGTCGAAGAGATGCCGGGCCCGGGGTAACATCCAGTCCTCCGGGCGGTACCGTTCCAGGATCAACAGCAGCTTGGACCACTCCGTAAAGTGCCCCGGCAGGTAACCGTAAGGCTTGAATAAATTCTGAGGATCGTCCTTGTTATAGTCCCAGTCGTGCGTCCAGTCAGTGCGGTAGTGTTCCCACACCAGTCCGCCAGCCTTGTCAGCCAGATCAACACAGATGCGCTTCGCCAGAAGATGGGCGCGATCGAGGTAGCGCGACTCGCCGGTGGCCTCGAAAGCGGACAGCATCGCTTCACACATATGCATATTGGCATTCTGGCCGCGGTAGGGATCAACTGCATCCCAATCGCCCGCCGCGATCAGATCGGAGTAGAGTTGCGCCTCCGGCTCCCAAAAGCGCGTCTCCAGAAGATCGTAAGTCTCGGCTGCAAGTTCAACTGCGCCGTCGACGCCGGCCTTTGCCGCGCAGGCCGCGGCCAGCAGGACAAAGGCGTGCCCGTAACAGTGACGGTCGCCGTCCTCGACATCCCGGCCACTCAAGACCCAGGCGAATCCGCCGTCCGGCTGCCGGTGCATCTCCGTCAGACAGCGCATTCCGTGGGCCGCCGCACCCCGATAGGCGGGGTCCTCCAGCGCCAGCGAAGCCACCGAGTAACAGTATACAAAGCGGCATGTCCCCACCAGGTGCTTGGTCATGCGGTCGAAGACCGAACCGTCATCGCGCATCTGGTTGATATAGCCCCCGTACTCCTTATCAATACATTCCGGGTGGTAAAAGGAGATGATGCTGCGAATGTGGTCGCGCAGGAAATCAGGGTCGCGATATGACATTTTAGGTTCTCCCCTTATCTGGGATGTGGCCATGTGGATCCGGTGAGGGCGTCGTCGTCAGATCCAGGCCCCCCAGGGATCACATGTCTTCAACCTGTCGCCAAGTGCCGAGTAGACGTCGGGCAGGTCAAACATTTCGAGACAGTTTTCAATGAAACACGAAAACGGCCAATTGTGCAAGGGATTTTCGATCAGAAGCTGGTAGCTGGGGAGGTAGTGTACAAGCTCGCAAGTGGGTTGCGAAGCGTGCAAGAGTGCGGCCAGCGCCACCGGCACCGAGCCGATACCGCGTCCAATCAGATGAACTTTCGCGCCGCCATCTTCGAGGCAGTCTATCGTGCGCAGCAGGTCATAGACCCGTCTTCCCAGATAGCTCTCGCCCATCATGCTGCCGAAGCTGGCGTAGAGATAGTCGGCGCCATAGGGTTCGAGCAGGTCGCTGGAACCGCAGGAAGTGGGGAAGCTCTGGCCGGTGCCGCGCAGGTCGGCGGCGAGGATGCGCTGCCCTTCAGTCAAGCGTCGCTGTAGCCAGGGAAGCGCGGCGCAGTCCTCCTCGCTGGACAGATGGCCAACCAAGAGAGAGACCTCGCCCTCAGGCCTGCGGCACTGGTTCTCAAGGTCCCCGAACATGGTCAGAATGACCTGGATGCCCTGTTCAGTTTCCACCGCGAATTGGTAGCCCTTGCCGGTCTTGGGATCTTGCCCCCCGCTGCGGCGCAAATAGCGGTAGTGGGGCGTCGCGTCGGGCATGTCGATATGCAGGAGGTTTCTGACCACTTCCTTTAGAGACGTTTCATCAAGTTGGGAGCGCTTCGCCTGCAGCTCCCCCGCCCGCGCCTGCGTGAACCCGAAGATTTTCTTGCTGCCGAAGGGGACCACCTCGCCCCCGGCCGCGCTAAGCTGTGTCTCCGGAATCTCCTCCATCTCCGGCTCCTGGCACTCGACTTCCAACCCTGCATGCTTGATGAAGAAGCGGTACATCGCCTCCCGCGCATGTCTGTGGAAACCGTGATCCAAATGGCCCACGCTGATTTCAGCGGAGTCCGG
The DNA here is from genome assembly GCA_009840225.1 of Caldilineaceae bacterium SB0662_bin_25. Lineage (GTDB taxonomy): Bacteria > Chloroflexota > Anaerolineae > Caldilineales > Caldilineaceae > Bin5. The sequence continues at coordinate 12,399 of VXOE01000267.1, forward strand.
CGAACCCAACAGAGTATGGATCTTCTTCATTTCAGCGTGCGCCTGTCTTGCACCGCGCAGATCAAAGTAACAGTTCTCCTCAGCTAGGATCATCGTGGGCCGCGGCGCATAGGTCAGCAGCAGGTCGGCCTCGTCCAGGCCGAACGCCAACGCGCGCGGCGGGTTCTGTTCGGCATCCGCCGGCAGCTCATTCTCCAGATTGCACAGCCAGCTCGTGATATAGCAGTCCGGCGCCGCCATCGTGATCCGCGGGTCGAGCGCCGTCACCTGTGTCGTCTGTGTCCCACCGCCGGAGCAGCCGGTAACCCCGACGCGCGTCGCGTCCGTTTCCGGCCGCGCCAGCAGATAGTCAAGCCCGCGGATCGCGTCCCATGCGAACCAGCTGCCTACAAAGTCGCCGGTCAAAAGCATACGGTTGCCGATCATGTTGTGGGCCACCGTCGACCTGGGCCCGGTCTCCCCTTCAGGCACGCCCTCCTCGGCGTAAAACTGGCGCCGCTCCCCCTGCGAGACAGGGTCCATGATCAGGACGGCAAAGCCTTTTGCGGCCAACCCGCGAGCAAAGAACTGGTAAGGCCCATAGGCTTTCCCCGTATCGGAGTGGCCGCACAGTCCGAGGACACACGGCAGCTCGGCATCGAACTGCTTTGGCAGGTAGAGGGTGGCGCTGACCAGGAAACCAGGCCGGCTTTCGTAGACGACCTTTTCCAGGCAGATATCGCCCAGATCCATCGTTCCGGTAATCTGGGGCTTCAGATCAGTTCTCGCTGGAAGCGCAGGGAAACAGCGCGCAGCCTTAGCGCGCACCTCCTCCACGTATGCCTCGGCCTGAGCCCGCGTCTGAATTGCATCTAGCCTTGCAGCCCGTTCCTGCAGGATGCTGCGCACGCGGCCGACCGTGTACTCGTGGACCATATGTCCGTAGCGATTGTTGTACATGCTTGGATTTCCATGAATGGTTGAGTGATGGACAGTCTAACCCTTGATGCCACTCATGACAACCTTCTGCAAAAATCTCTCTGAAGAAGAAAGAGTTGATCTGACCGAGCAGAAACAAGGAAAGGACGTTGGGCCGTGCATGTCAAATACCCCGATAATATAGTAGAACGAACGCGTTCTACATGTTTCGTTGACCAAAGCTGATTTACACGGTATAAGAGAGGTCATACCCTGCACTTCTGATAAGGAGATCGGTATGCCCAGCCCATTCCCTGGCATGGACCCATATCTGGAACACGGCGCACGCTGGCCGGATCTGCACCAGCGCCTCATCGCTTACTCATCCGAGATACTTCAACCGCAACTGCTTCCCAAATATGTTGCTCGCATTGACGAAAGGATTGAGTTGAAGCCCTATGGCAAGGAAGTCATACCCGACGTCATGGTTGTTGAGACTCCGCACCAACTGTCGGAGACCCAGGTCGCTTACGGCTCGCTGGTGGCCGATGAGCCACAAACTATCAGATTCTTGGATGACGAACGACGCGTTCCATACATCCAGGTCGTCAATGTCGCGTCAGGAGAGGTTGTAACACTGATCGAAGTGCTGAGCCCCGCCAATAAGATTGGACGCGGGAGAGACCAGTATTTCGAAAAGCAGGACATAATTCTCGGTACGCCCGTCAACTTGGTTGAGATCGATCTCCTGTCGAGGCCCACTGCAACATATTCTCGCTTTTTCGAACTGCACTCACCCCACGATTGGCGCTACAACATCTGCATCAGTCGTCCCCAAATGCGTACAAGCGTGGAAGTATACGCGATACCTCTGAGGGACCGACTCCCTCGCTGCAAGATTCCATTGTTGCCCGAAGATGATGACGCTGTCGTGGACCTGAATGCTGTTCTTGCTCGTTGTTACGATGTAGGTGCCTATCACCTGCTGCTTGACTACAGCAAGCCTCCTCCGGTCTCGTTGACCAAGGCCGAAGAAGAGTGGCTGGAAGCGTTGCTCCTGGAAAAAGGCTTGCGGACGGCGCCGGCGAAATAGGAGTTGTGGACTACCCTCTAGCGCCAAACGTAACCAGCCGGCGATAGGACATGCTTGCTTGAATGCAAAGTAAAGGCCGCCTTGCTACCCGATCCAATCTTTCCCCTGATCCAACTCCCCGCCGAATATCGGTCCAATCGTACCACCAGGCGGTTCGATCTGGACCCTGGCCAATCCTGTGACCTGACAGACGCCCAAGGCCCTGGCTGCGTCCGGCATTTCTGGATAACCGCCAAATCGCCGCAAAACCTCCGCATCGAGATCACCTGCGATGGCGGCTGGCCGCAGGTTAGCATGACGCTTCACCAGTTCTTCGGCGTACTACTGGGAAAGGCCCCCTATCGCATCGAGTCGGCTCCGATAAAGCTGATGCCCCTGAACGGCTACAACGCCTACTTGCCGGTCCCCTTCCAGCATTCGTGCCGTATCACCCTGATAAACAAGGGAGCTGCATCGACCTCAGTCTGGTCGATGGTCAACTGGCAGGAGTACGACAGCACCGTCACAATCACCCCTTACAGGCTGCATGCCCACTTCAGCGAGGAAAAGCCCGCAGAGCCTCTGGGTTCGACTCTGCTCGGCGTGGTCCGCGGCAAAGGCTTCGTGGCCGGCCTGTTTCACGCGGTCAAACGCCTTGACTACCGCGACATGGTCTGGCACACCGGCGGTGACACCTGGCTGATCGACGGCGAAACCGATCCCCATGTCCTGCGCGGCATCGGCAGCGAGGACGTCTTCGGCCACTCCTTTGGCATGTACCCGGAAATGAGCGATTGGACGGGGGCGCCGCATGTAGTTGGCCTGAATGCCGACTGTTCAGAGGTTGTCGCCTATCGCTTCTTTGGCGCCGACAGCGTATCGTTCAACTCTTCGTTATCGCTGCGCTTCGGCACGCGCGCCAACGACATGGAGAGCATCCTGTACTATTACAAAGAAGCGGGGAACGACGCCCCGGCAGTCGAGACCCCGGACCGTTGGACGCTCTCCGGACCATTTGAATGCCAGACATTCGACGACTTTGAACGAGCGGAGTTTCCCGAGAAGCCCGAAGACCAGTGGCCGTCCGAGTGGGAATGGGGCGGGCGGCCCTTGACAGCGGTGAATACAGAGCCGGAGTTGACCTGGGTCGACTTCACCCGCTGGTTTCGCCGCGACGCCAGCGGCAACACGGGCACGCAGCCTGCCGCCGTCGCTGCCTACGCCGAAACCGTGCTGCAGGAGGATTCAGACAGGCAAGTGACGCTGTGTCTTGGCTTTGACGATTGGATGAAGGTGTGGGTCAACGACGAGCCGGTTGCGACCATCAGGCATGAAAAAGGCTTCGCCACCAGCGAGATACAGGTCAGGCTCAGACGCGGCGAGAACCGGCTGCGGCTGAAACTCAGCAACTTCGACAACGTCGAGTGGCGCTGCTGGGCATTCAGCTGTGTAGTTCTGTAGACAGACTGACTCGAAGTCTAACTCTTAGCCCACCTCAGAGTGACATCTCCCAGGCCTGGACATTGCTGATTGTCGCGCTGCCGGCTTCGATGGCGAAGCCCAGCCGCCCGCCCGGTTTGTGGTCCATCGTGAAGCACTGGATGTGCTCGTCGTCAATATAGAGTTCCACGTGCGCATCGCGCAGCAGGAGCCGCCAGCGTGCCGGTTCGTCGGGCGTGAATGCGTACGGCTTGGCATCCTGCATCTTGAACGAATAGCCGTCGTAGCGCCCGACCCCCACCCGCCCGTCGCTCTGCGCGAACAACAGGGTCCCCTCGTTGACAGTCTCCCCCTCCACGAACAGCCCCGCCCCGGACATCGCGGCATCGGAAGCGTGCACCGTCACCTCCGCCTCCAGTATGACACCGCGCGCAGTGTCATACTTCGCCGGCAGGATGGCCAGGCCCCCTGATACCGCACTGAGCTGCGCCTGTCCGGCCTCTAGAGAACATGCCTCCTCCTGCAGGGCGTACAACTGGCTTCCTTCCAGGACGACAGGCATTTCCCTTCCCTTCAGCGCCTCATTGCCCGTCCACCAGTGCAGACTCAGGAGACCGGCGTCGTCTCGCTGCACCGATTTCAAAGGCGAAAAGTAGATGTCCTCGGGTCCGGCGTGCCCACTGCGCGGAACCGTGTGGTGATTAAGCAACAGTTCGTCCCCGCAGCGGTAAAAGCGGGCAAAGTATGTGTAGAGAATGGGGCTGCCGCTCAGAAACGGCGCCTGCTCAGGGTCGAGCACGTATGGTCCCGCCTGGCTTTCCGAATTCAGCACGAACATCCCCCCCTCGCCTGCCGGCAGCCGCGAACGCTGGCGTGCGCCCAGCGGCGCGGACCCTACCCCCAGCAGCATGTAGTAACGGTCGCCGAACTTCTCAACCGCCCCCACCTCGACGCGGTCCCCCCACACCCCGGTCTCGATCACCGGCGGCGCCGCCCGAAAGTGCCGGCCATCGTCAGAGACCACACACCCGGCCGTCCCGCACAACCCCGCCGGACCGTGCCGCGCCACAGCCGTCAGAAAGCCGATGTAACCCTCACCCTCCTCACGCGGCAGCGCCCAGATACAGTCCCAGCGCGGCCTGGTAAAGGTTGGGTCGTCGTGGTACCAGCGTGAATCGGCCCGGCAAATGTACTCCTCATCCGGTAGCCGCGTCCAGTGCAGCAGGTCGTCTGATTCGGCGAAGAAAATCTCCTGGATGCCGGCGCGCTCCTCCGAGAAGTTGAGCATGAACTTCTCCCCCACCCGCCAGACCATGCCCGTCCCCATCCAGACCGCGTCATCCGCCTTGTGAATGATTTCGCCGTGGTCGTCAAAATGGACGCCGTCCTCCGACACGGCCACGCTCATCCCGTCCCAGCGCACGTCGGCGAGCGAGTTGCTCAGGTAGAAGAGGTAGTGCTTGCCTTCATGGTAGTAGAGCCAGGTATCCCACATGCGCGCGACAATGCTGGGTTTGAAGATCATTGCTGCTTCCTTTCCGGTCGGAGATGTACAAGCTGAAGGACTGGAGTTCTACCCCTTAACGCCCGTTATCACGATGCCCTGAATGTAATGCTTCTGCGCAACGAAGAAAAGGAGAACTGGCGGCAGCATCGCAATGAAGGAGACCACCATCAGTTCCGACCACAGCACGCCATGCGCAGCCCGCAGGAATGAGAGCGCGATCGCCAGCGGAAAGGTTTCCATCCTGCTCAGATAGATCAACGGACCCAGAAACTCATTCCACGCCCAGGTAAAGGCGAAGATGGCGGTAATGCCCAGGGCCGGCTTGCTCAACGGCAGCATGATCCGAAGGAACAACCCAATAACGCCGCAGCCGTCGATTCGCGCCGCGTCGTCCAGCTCGCGTGGGATGGTGGTATAGAACTGACGAAGTAGAAAAACAAAGTAGGCGTTGGCGAAAAAGTGGGGAACAATCAGTGGGTTGTACGTGTTTATCCAGCCGAACTTGGAAAACAGGATAAAGAGAGGGATCATCGTTACCTGCTGCGGCAGCATCATCGTACTCAGTACAATAATGAAGAGAACACGGCTTCCTCGAAAGGTAAGTCGGGCGAAAGCGAAGGCGACAACGGCATTGGAAAGAACCGTCCCCAGTGTGATCATGAGGCTCATGTACATCGAGTTGCGCACAAACACCACGAACGAAACCGGGAAAATGGTCACCGCCCGAACGTAGTTCGACCACACGAACGGGTCCGGAATCCATATCGGCGGAAACTTGGTGATCTGGTGTGGCGGCTTGAGCGACGTGGAAAGCATCCACGCCAGCGGAATCATTACAATGATCCCGCCGGCAATAAGTACGGCATGGATAATGAATGTTTGAGTTCTCCGGCTTCGCTCTATGCTCGCACGCGAACTGCCCATACCGACTGCCGCGCCGCTCATGACCTCTGACCTCCGATCTCTGTCTCATAGTAGACCCAGGCCTTGGACGACCGGAAGAGAACGAGCGTAAAGACCAGGAGGATGAGGAAAAAGATCCAGGCGTACGCACTGGCATACCCCATCCGGTACTGCCGGAAGGCCACCTGATACAGATACAGTACCATCATGAGCGTGGCGTTCGCAGGGCCGCCCTTGCCCTCGGTCATCACGTAAACGTTGGTGAATACCTGCGATGACCAGATAATCTGCGTGACCACCACAAAGAACAAGGTCGGGCTGATCATCGGGATCGTAATGCTGCGGAAGCGTCGCCATATGCCTGCCCCGTCAATGGTCGCGGCTTCGTACAATTCGGTGGGAATGCCCTGCAGCCCAGCTAAAAAGATGAGCATATTGGAACCCGCGCCCCACACGCTCATTAGAACCAGGGCCATCTTCGCCGTACTCCTGTCGAACAACCAGCGCGGACCCTCGATTCCCACCAGCGACAGCGCCCAGTTGATTAGACCGAATTCAGGCTGAAACAGCCACAGCCACAGCAGCGAAGTGGCGATGCCGGGAATAACTGCAGGCAGATAGTAAACGACCCGGTAGGTGGGCTGCCCGGAAATGTTCTGGTTGAGCAGCATCGCGATGAAGAACCCGACGCTGATAGTCAGAGGGATGCTGAGGAAAACGTAATAGGCCGTGTTGTAAAGCGTCGTCCAGAAGAGCGTTCGCGTCGTGTCAAAGGAGAGGAGTTTGGTGTAGTTCTCCAACCCCACAAACTCCAGCGTGAACAGGTCGGTCTCAGTAAAGCTCAGGCCCAGCGAAGTCAGCATGGGGCCGAGAATGAACGCCAGAAAACCTATCACCCAAGGCGAGACCAGGAGATACGCGATCAACTCCTCCCGCTGCCGCAACGTACGGCGCGACCAGGCATTCGATGCGAGCATTCTGGTCCACGGAGTCTGGCTGCTCTGAAGTTCGGCGCTCATGTTTTGGGCCTGCCTTCCAATCCCGAGTTACAAGAAACAAGCGGGTAGGGAGAAGAGGACAAGGAGAAGGAAAGGCACTTTTCTACCTCGTCTTGGGGCCTCACCTACTCCTCTTCTTCATCCCTACAAATCCAGCTTGCTCAGGCGAAAATCTCGTCGATGCGCTCCACGATCAGATTGACGCCCTCTTCGAGGCCAATTTCACCGGTCACCCAGATCTGGTCCCAGATTGGACCGAACGCCTCGGAGTTTACCTTATCGTTTTCCTGGAAAGCCGGGTTCAACCGTGTATGCTCCATGATACGTGAGAAAGCGGCCACGTCGTAGCCCGCCTCCGCGCCCATTGATCGCACGTCCCAGGCATCTCCGGCCACGCTGCGCCGCGCCGGCTGCAGTCCGACAATACTCAACGCCATGACCTCCTCAGCCTGCGGCGAGGTCAGGAATCTCACCAGCTGAACGGACGCGTCAGGCTCCTTCGTCTTCTTTGCTATCACATACCCATTGCAGAAGGTAAGGCCTGCCTTCGTGCCGTCACGTGCCACGGGTAGATCTATGAAGTCCCACGCGAAGTCGTTCTCACGAATGTAGTTGGTCACGGTCCAACTGTGAGATTCCATGAACGCCACTCTTCCGGTCGAAAACACGTTCCACCATCCCATTTCTGGAATCGACCCGGCTATCGGCGCCACGGGACTGTCACCATAGATCTGATCGTGGTTGAATTTGAGAGCCTCCACCGCCTCTTCACTGTTCAGAAGGCATTTCGTACCGAAGATTTCGGTATTCATCCACTCGCCGCCGTTCATCCAGACGTAGTGTTGAATGAACTCCTGTGCCACGTAGTTGCCCCACTGGACGATGTTTCCGCTGTCATCGCGTTTGGTTGTTGCCTCGTATGCCGCCAGGTAGTCGTCCCAATTCCAGCTACCGTCCGGATGGTTGACGCCGGCCTCATCCAGGAGGTCCTTGTTATAGGCCATCACCACCGTTGATACGTACTTGGGCATACCGAACAACTGCCCGTCCAACAGATGGGCATTGACCAGAGCTGGATAGAAGTCCTCCAGATATTCGCTCTCGAAATAATCGTCCAGCTGCAGCAGCTGTCCCTTCTGCAACAGGTTATAATTGATGTTGTCCCATACGAACATAACATCAGGTGAATCGCCGGCCACCGCCTGCGTGTAGAGTTTGTCGGCATAGTCGGGCGATTCGGCATTCTCAAAGGTGACGTTGATGCCGGGATTTCCTTCCTCAAAACTGGGTATGATTTCGTCCGTCCAAAATGCAATCCCCTCTGGACCAACCCAACTACCCTCCGCCAGTCTGATCTCGATCGGCTCCTCGGCCATCGACGCCCCCGAATCTTCAGGGGCGGCCGCCGGGGCAACGCAGGCCGCAAGCAGCCCGCCCCCTGCCGTCGCCACGGACAGGCTAAGAAAATCGCGTCGGTTCATCCGATTTGCCATGATTCCTCCTGATGCAGAGTTAAGACATTCTCTTGACGGTTGCGATGCAATCCCTATTAGTCCACCACCAACACTTGTTGCCGCTAAAGGTGGTTTCTTGAATCCTTACCGCTCCTTTCGGCCTCCTGGAATAGGATGCGAGCGGTGAGAATGCTTCCTCCCCACTTCCAGGGAGAAGACCGCCCCCAATTCCTCAGGTCAGGCCAGCGTGCTTTCTTTCGCGTATCTCTCAAACAAGAACGCAGTAGGAAGCACGCCGGCCTGGCGCCTTCAAGGTTCAAGTCTGTACAGGGTCCAATTCCTCCCAGATTCTACGTCTGTCTGGGCTGACCATCTGCACGGCTATCAGGCGAAAATCTCGTCAATGCGTTCCACGATCAGGTTTATGCCTTCTTCCAGGCCAATCTCAGCAGTAATCCAGATCTGGTCCCAGATCGGGCTGAAGACCTCAGAGTTAACCTTCTCATTCTCCTGGAACGCCGGGTCAAGTCGGGCATCATCCATGATGCGAGAGAATGCAGCCACATCATAGCCGGCCTGCGCCCCCATTGAATCTACATCCCAGACCTCGCCTGCAACACTGCGCCGCGTCGGCTGCAGCCCCACGATGCTCAGCGCCATCGCCTTCTGCGCATCAGGCCCCGTGAGGAACCTTACCATCGCCACCGCCGCGTCCGGTTCCTGAGTCGCCCTTGCGACGCCATAGCCGTCGGCAAATGTTAGGCCGGCTTTTCCACCGTCATTGGACACCGGCAGATCGGTGAAATCCCAGTTGAAGTCGTTCTCGCGAACATAGTTGGTTACCGTCCAACTGTGGGACTCAGCAAACGCGATCTTCCCTGTCGAGAAGATGTTGTGCCAGCCGACTTCCGGAACTGAACCTGCAATCGGCGCCACCTGGTTATTGCCGTAGATAAGGTCGTAGTTATACTTTAGGGCCGCAATGGCTTCTTCGCCGTCAAGAAGGCACTTTGTACCGAACAGCGGCGCGTTCATCCATTCGCCCCCGTTCATCCAGACGTAATGTTCCATATACTGCTGTGCTACATATCTGCCCCACTGGACGATTTCGCCGCTGTCATCACGCTTGGTCGTCGCCTCGTAGGCGATCACGTAGTCGTCCCACGTCCATGTGCCGTCAGGATATTCGACACCGGCCTCGTCGAGGATGTCCTTGTTGTAGGCCATCGCCACTGTCGACACATACTTGGGCATACCGTACAACTTCCCGTCCAGAAGATGGGCATCCAGTTTTGCCGGATAGAAGTCCTCCAGGTCCGCACTGTCGAAGTAGTCGTCCAACTGGAGGAACTGTCCCTTCTGCATCAGGTTATAGTTGACACCGCCCCAGACGAACATCACATCCGGCGCGTCACCTGCCACCGACTGCGTATACAGCTTATCCGCATAGTCAGGCGACTCCGCGTTCTCAAAGGTCACATTGATGCCTGGATGACCTTCTTCAAACGCCGGGATGATCTCATCGGTCCAGAACGCGATGCCTTCAGGGCCCACCCAACTTCCCTCCGCCAGTCGAATCTCCACTGGTTCTTCGGCCATGCCGGCCCCCGCATCATCCGTGGCCGGGACAGGAGCAACGCAGGCCGCAAGCAGCCCGCCGCCGGCAGTCATCGCCGACAGCTGCAGAAAACTACGTCGAGTGAAACGCTTGTTCATCTTCTCCTCCTGAAATGTGTTCAGATTCTCCAATACATTCATGTGTTGGCATCCTTTTGGTGGCCCATAGGTCGAGCCCTGGTCGCCACTCTCAAGTCCAATTGGTACATTATCCAGGCGCTGCCGGGTCTCACAGTTCTGCTCTCCTGAAGACGGACGCGGCAGCCCCAATCAGTCCCGAATCCGCCCCCATTGCCGCCAGGTGAATGGGCAGGCCGCGGCTGTTCTCGGCCCAAATGTGAGCCCGTGTCGAAGCGGCGAAACTGTCCCAGTAAATCCCCCCTGACGATCCAAGCCCGCCGCCAACCACGATCGCCTCGGGGTCCATCACGTTGACCAGAAACGCAACACTGTTGCCGAGCGCTTCACCCGCGCTACGGACAACACCTACAGCTGCCTCGTCTCCCTGCGCCGCTGCTGCCGTTACATCCTCGCCCATTCTCGCGGCCCCTGAACTGTACCGATTGTATCTCTCTACCAGAGCAGGGCCGCTGGCAATCTCTTCCAGAATTGGACTGAGCTCTGTGCCGCAAGCATCGCATTCCACGGTGAACGGACTGCTGGCCATGACTAAGGCATTGCCGCGAGCTCCCGCGAACGGTCGACCGTCCTGGACCAGCGTACTGGAAATGCCCGTTCCCACCGTCACGTAGACAAATAGCCTGTACCCCCGTCCTGCGCCAAACATCGCCTCCGCCAAAGCACCCGCCCGCACGTCCGACTCGACGACTGTAGGCCCAAGTCGTGAGAATTCCGCCTCTACCGACAAATCCTGCCAGGCGAGTGAGTGCGTACTGGTAATGTTCCCTTCCGGATCAACCAGCTCAGGCACGCCTACGCCGATGCCCAGGACCTGCGACCTCCTCTCCTCTGCTTCCTCCATCAACGACTCAGCCAGGGCAATCGCATCGCTGAGGACTGCCCGCCCATCTCGCGACGCCAAAGTGGGAATGGTCCGCCGGGCGAGAACAACGCCTTGCGGGAAGGCGACAAGCCCGGCCGCGATCTTGGTACCGCCAACATCCAGGCCAATTGCATAGGCAGTTGGCTTACGGTTCTCTGCCATTCGAGAACACTTCTGGAACGTCCGGTGAATACCTGGGCGCGATCCCGCACAGAAATGTGACAGGCGCGTCCGACATATTGTAGTACTGGTGCGGAGTGCCCTCCGGAACGAAGAATCCGTCCCCCGGCTTGAGCTCAAACCAGCGCGGCCCTTCGTTTTCAGGCACCCGCACGTTCATTGTCCCTTCAAGAAGGTAGAGGCTCTCATCACCCCCATGTACCTCCAAGTCGCTGCGCTGCCCCGCCAGCAACTGCATCTTCCCAACCGTCAGATGCTCTGTCGCCGCCAGAATTCCCACCAGCAACTGTTGCTCCGCCCCCTCCAGCCGCCAAAGCAGGTCCTCATCGCGTACCGGCCGGATCGTGAAATCCTCCGTAGCTTGCGCTTGTGCTCTCGGCCAGCGGCCAAGCCACTGGTCCTGAGAATACTTTGGCGACGTCAGATTCGGCTTCGTCTGCGCGTATGACCCCGATGTGCCCTGAGAAGGCGGCGGCGCGAAGAACTCGATGACTCGAAGCGGTTCAGCGCTGAAGTTGAAGGCGTGATGCCACGTGTCGCGGCGAAAAAAGGCCGCTTCGCCCTGCCCCACGCGATGCACCTCACCTGTCTCAGGATTGCTCAGCACCATCACCCCGCTGAGCACGTACAGCACCTCGTCCGCCGCGAAGATGGTACGGTAGTTGTCCGAGTGTCGAAACGCACCCCCGGGAGGAAGACCGAAAACCAACTGATGGATCTTACTGCTCGAGACGTATATCCAGTCGGCCACCTCCCCCGACTCCTCGTCGCCCCATAAGTGACGCGTCACCGTTTCATAGGGGATATGCGCCGGGCCCTCGAATGTAGGACGCGGCGAGGCCGAATAGCTCATCAGCGCTGCGTCCAGTCGTGGACAAGGTGCTCCGCTATTTCCTCTACCTCCTCCTCCTCCTCGAAAGTGGGCGGCGTGAAAGTACTCTCGAGCTCCTTGGACTGCCCGTCGCGGCCAGACTCCTGCGCCTTGAGCATGATCTCCAACACATGGTAGGCGTGCTCCGGCTGCACAATCGGCGTCGTGCCCTCTTGTATGCACTCAATCAAATGGCGTATGCCGTCCGTCCACGTCCAGCTCCGGTCCGTGCCTTCATGAATCTGCCACGCGCCGACGTCGTTGCGCCACAGTTCATATCCAGTTGGCGCCCAGTCGTCGCCCGTCATCTGGATTGTTCCCTGGCTGCCATAAACTTCGACGGCGGGGCTTCGGTACTTCTGCATCGTGAAACCTGTCGTCACAACCCCGAATACATTCTCGCCCCAATCGATCAACACGTGGGCGTTATCTTCGGCCTCCACCTGCATCATCTTACCGCCGACAACCCGCTCGGGAATCGCCACGCCAGTCATTGCCATCACCCGCTTGGCGGGCCCAAGCCAGCCCGTAAGGCAAGTGATGTTGTACACACCGAGGTCGAACAGCGCGCCGCCCCCTTCGAGGTAGAACCACGGCCTCCAATCCGGCCCTGAATGACCGTAGCGGGCCCGCGCCATCAGCACCTTGCCAATATTTCCCCGGTGAATGTGACGCCACATCGTCTGATAGGTGTTGCTCAGGACAACATGGGGCGCGCATACCAGAAGGCCCGGACTGCTCCGCGCCATGTCAACGATCTCTGCCGCTTCCTCCAGCGTCACCGCCATCGGTTTCTCTACCAGGACATGCTTCCCCGCCGCCAGCGCCGCCCGCGTGATCGGGCCGTGCTCGAGCATCGAAGTCAGCACCATCACAACGTCGACCTCCGAATCGATCACCTCTTCATAGTCCGTCGTAAAACGTTCTATCCCAAGCCGGTCCTGAACAACCGGCCCGACTTCCTCCCTGATGTCGCAGGCAATGGTTACGTCGACAGTGCCTGTCGCCCGCATCGGCTGGATAAGCCTCATATAGGGGCGCTGCATCACGCTGCCGCAGCCAACGATCCCGATGCGTATGGCTTCGGTCATCGATTGCATCTCCTGTTATGCATCCCGAACCTTTTGCCAGCTGGTTTTCAATGGCAGGCAGTTCGGGAAATGTCGCTGACAGCTGAAGGACTAGGCGGCCGAAGTCCGGATCTTATGGCGCGCGAATCGCTTCTCGCGCATTGCCACATGCGCCTCTTCAGAGCCGTCGTGGCTGGTGCCGAACCAGTAATCGAACGGCATGTCCGGCTCACCGTAATTGCACTCGAAGTAGCGGTGGTGCAACTGATGAAAATAGGATGCCCCCGCCAGATTGTACTTGCCGTTCACGATAACCGCCTCAAAACCGGCATGTCCCTGCGCCGGCGTCAGCCCCGCGTGCTGCAGGTTGAACACCACGTGTATCGGATGCGACGGGATGATCCAGTGAATCGCAGCACAGCTGAAGTAGAGAATGTGCTCAATCGGGTGCATCGACAATCCGGACCAAGGCCCTACGTTTATATTGCGATGGTGCAGATAATGCCCCGCCTTATAGAGCGGCGGCCAGTGCAGGAATCGATGTACCCAGTAGAAGTGAAACAGACGCCACATCGGTATCGCCAGCATGATGAGGACAAACCAGACCGGATGCACGCGCGGATCCAGATAGGGAATGTACTGATTTGCGTATAGCCACAGCGTTACCACTTCGTACGCAGTCCATATCGTGCCCCCGCTGACACAACTCCAGAAAATGTTGTCGAACAGCTGGTTGCCCCCCAGGAACTGCTTCTTACCCTTCGCCATCCAGTCCGGCGTGTACTTGAACTGGAATCCCTGCTTCTTCCTCGCCCACAGCCACACGTGCCACGCGCTGACAAATACGATCAACATGATCTGGTTGCGCACGAAAATGTATGCAATCCAGTCCGCTTTGAACGTGGTCATGCGCGACATCTCCGGCTGCAGGTAGATGACCGTCAACGCCGCCAGGACCATGTAAATCAGATGCCAGGGAAACAGGTAATTCCAGAGCCACTTCGCCACCTTCATCGGCTCCGGCGGCCACGCGAAAACCGGGTTGGGCAACTTCTGACCTTCCGGTTGCCAGTACCCGCGCTCGTCGCGCGGCATGCCATCCATCAAGCCCTCTCGTTCAGCGCTAATGTCTGCCACGGCTTTCCTCCTTTTTTCTAGTCGCCGGGGTCCTTCCTCTCTGAGAGCTGCCTACTGCAATTCATGTCGTCACGCACAATTGTACTGAAATACCGTTTTTTCGCAACGGTGACTTTACCTTTCAGCGTCACGCTCAGTTATGGTCCTCGACCGGAACGCCGGCCAGCAGTCCGCTACTGTGCATGTCAATCCACTCGTCCAGGAAGACCTTGTTCCAGTGGTCGGTCAGTGGATGGTCCAGCATATCGCGGTAGACCGTCCACATCGTGACCAACTCATCGGCGCCGTCGCGGAAGGCCGCGTACGCAGTCTCCACCGAGCGCACTAGCGCAGCCATGATGTAGGGCCGGTCGTCCCATCCTCTGAACATGGCCGCACATTCCCGGATCAGCTTCGTCGGGTCGCCTCCCATCTCTCGCACCGGGTCGCAAAATGGAAGAATGTGGTCAACGCCGGCCTGGGCAACGGCCGCCGCCTGCGTCAGCGAAAAGACCGTCGTACAAAACGTCTCGACCCCCTCCTGCCTCAGAATACTGAACGCCTTGAGCCCGTTGAGCGTGCACGGGATCTTGAGAATGATCTGCGGCGACATGTCGCTGAAGACCTTCCCCACCGCCAGCAACTCCTCGACCGTGTGCCCGTCGATCTCCATCACAACCGGCTTGTCGGTCATCGCCAGGTAAGCCTCGATCAGCGCGATGACGCTTCCATACGGCTTGGCGTACTGATTGAGCACCACCGTGTTGGTGACGATGCCCTCGATGCCCAGCGGCATAAACTCCTCCAGGTCCGCCGGCGGCCCGGCCAGCCAGATCGTTGGACCGCGCCCCGTGGAACGTGTCTTGTTTACGAGACCCTTCTCTTGCATAGTTTCTTCCTCGTTGTATTGAATCTATGTTGGATACAGCTGACTCCTCGCCCAATGGCGCCCGTGATTCAGCATGGCGAAAAATGCTTCTCTCTTCTCACTCCTCTTTACTCTCTCCTCGCTTTTGGGCGGTCGGGCCTATTCGGCCCTCCCTTGTGCGGG
>VXOE01000062.1 GCA_009840225.1 Caldilineaceae bacterium SB0662_bin_25
GCGGAGCCCCCGCACAAGGGAGGGCCGAATAGGCCCGACCGCCCAGAAATGCAGTTTTTAGTATTCAGTTTTTAGTGGTTAGGGGGCAGTCTTGCGCTTGCGCTGGTTCAGAGTTGATCATGAGATGTTTGGGGCTCCGCAGCGACTTGAGGCGTGGGGAAGTTCGCCCTCATTTTGGGATGCACGCGCCGGGTGCGGTGCAGGTGACAATGAGGCGGTGTTGGGCATGCGGGAATAACAATTACGGAAGGCGGCCAAGCCGACGGGCGACAACACCGGCCCCACGATCCGGCAGGAGATTACCGATACGATCCAGGAAGGCGCAACCCCTCATTTCAAAGGGCACAGAGCCTGCGACGGTTGTGGAAACCCGTGAGAGGAATTCAGAGGAGAATGCACCATGATCCCCGAAGAGATTTTGTCGCACAAACCAAAAGTATTGACGCAAGCCCAGAGGGAGCACTACTTTGAGCACGGCTTTGTTGGTGTTGAAGAGCTGGTGCCCAAAGAGACGATTGCCGAACTCGTGCGCGTGACGAATACCTTTGTCGAAGCCAGCCGAACGGAGACCGAATCAGGGCGTACATTTGATATCGGGCCCGGGCATGGGCCGGACACGCCGGTATTGCGACGCTTGAGACGGCCCGATGAGCAAAGTGAAATCTATTGGCGTTTTGCCAGTGGGCTCATGGCGGACGTGGCACAGGATTTGGCCGGGCCCAATGTCGTGTTTCATCATTCAAAGTTGAATTTCAAATGGTTTGATGAATCCGACACGGTGAAATGGCATCAGGATATCCAGTTTTTCCCGCATACCAATTACAACGTCTTTACCATTGGTTGTTATCTGGCTGACACGGACATGACAAACGGGCCACTTGCCGCCTTGCCAGGCAGCCATAATGGCCCGCTATACGATCAGTATGATGGGCAAGGAAACTGGATGGGCTGTTTGAGCGATGACGATGCGTCGACAATTGACATGGAAGAGGTTGTCTATCTGGCAGGAGCTGCCGGTTCCATTACAGTTCACAATGCCCGAACGCTTCATTTCTCACCCTCCAGCAAATCACCAGCTCCACGCCCGTTGCTGCTCAACTGCTACAGTTCTGCCGACGCCAAAGCCTACACGCCACACCCCGAGCCCTCACGCCATGCTTACGAAATCTTGAGAGGCGAGCCGGTTAGGTGGGCACAACACGACCCCCGGCCCTGCCAGATACCGCCGGATTGGTCCGGAGGGTATACCTCGATTTATGCGGCACAGGCCAAAGAAGACTAAGCGTTGACTCTGCAGAGCATCCAGATGCTTGCTCGCCACGGTCAATTTCAACCAGTAGAGATGAAGTGGGCTCCAGAAACTGAACCACGGGCCAGGGTGCAGAATGGGACAATTCGCTGAGCCGGGGGAGCACATTTCGATGGCCGGACGCGAGGCGATGTCCAGCGTGGATCGGGCCTGGCTACTGATGGACGATCCTACCAATCCGATGGTGATCAACGGCTTCTGGATTTTCAGGGAGTCGCTGGAGTATGAGCATGTGCTGTCTGTGCTGGAGGAGCGGCTTCTGGTTCACGAGCGCTTTCGCCAGCGGGTGGTGGAGGATCGAGGGGCACTCAGAAACCGTTCCTATTGGGAGATCGATCCGGCGTTCGATCTGCGCGCGCACGTTGAGCGCATCGTGCTGCCTGCGCCTGGGGATACGGAAACGCTCAACAGTACCGTGGCTCGCCTGCTCTCCGTTCCCCTGGACTTGAACGGGCCTCTGTGGACATTCACCCTCATCGATGGTTATGAAGGCGGCAGCGTCTTTTTCGCGCGAGTTCATCACTGCATCGGCGACGGCGCGGCACTTGTACGAGTTCTGTTCGCATTGACCGACGGGAGTGCCGACGGAGAGGGTCCCGTAGGGGCCGCGGCTGCCGGTCGTCCTGCGACGCGAGCCGCCGCGCGTGCGGGAACGGCGACGTTGCCGGAGGGCGGCATAAGGGCCGGAAAACCGGCGAGTTTGCTGTCGCGGGCGGCGAGGGGCGGACAGCTGGTTGGAAAGTTCGTGGCTGTGCTGGCCAAGCTGGCGTCAATGCGGACCGACGACAAGACGGCATTCAAGGGTGAGGTGGGGGTCGGGAAGGCGGTCGCGTGGTCCGAGGGCATTCCCCTGGATGATGTGAAGTATGTGAAGAATACAATGGGGGCAACGGTAAATGATGTCCTGGTGGCGGCGATGGCGGGCGCGCTGCGCCGCTATGTCGAAACTCGGGGCGACGATCCGGAGGGCAAGGAGATCCGGGCGATGGTGCCGGTGGACATTCGCGGGCCCGAGGATACGAAACTGACGAACCGGTTCGCACTCGTGTATCTTCCGTTGCCGATCGGCGTCGCCGATCCGATCGACCGCCTGTTCGAGACAAAGCGCAACATGGATGCTATCAAACAGTCGCCTGAAGCGCTGGTGACCTATCAGGCGATAGCAGGATTAGGGGTGGTGTCGGACAAGATCGCCAGGGGCGTGCGCGGCTATTATGCCGATAAGGTGAGTGCGGTGCTGACCAATGTGCCGGGCCCGTCGCAGAAACTCTATTTTGCAGGCAAACTTCTCGACACGATTGTTTTCTGGGTGCCGCAGTCCGGTTCCATCGGCGTGGGAATCAGCATATTCAGTTACGCGGGGCAGGTGAATATCGGACTGATCACAGACCGGGGACTGGCGCCGGATCCGGACACTATAATTGCGGCATTTGAGGCGGAGTTTGACAGTTTGCTGAGGTTGGCGCGCCTGCGGGAGGCGGAGGCGGGCTAATGTTGTGACAAGCAGAACACATTGATCCGCGAAGTGACGCGAAGAACACCTCTTTTTCCACGAAGGGCCACGAAGGACCACGAAGAACATCTTTTTTCCATGAAGGGCCGCGAAGGACCACGAAGAACATCTTTTTCCACGAAGGGGCGCGAAGAACACCATTTTTTGATCCGCGAAGTGACGCGAAGGGGCGCGAAGGACGGCGAAGACGTATTGGGGTTGAGGAGTTGGGTGGGCAGGATGTGCCTTTTTGACTGCGTCTTGTCAGCGCTCGTGGAGGGGGGTCCAGCCG
>VXOE01000262.1 GCA_009840225.1 Caldilineaceae bacterium SB0662_bin_25
CGAGTGTGTGGCAATATGACCTTGACGACCCGCTGCGACCGAACTTCCCCCCGCCCCGCGCCGTGGCTCGTTCCGAATGCGAGCCACCGCAGGCAGGGCAACGCCCAATCAGGCCAAACGTACACCGCGATGACCACTAAGACCGGCTACAGAAATCCCGACAGTACAATCCTTCATTTCCGAACCAGGCAGTTCGCACATAATACACACATGATGAACATGGCTTGGTAGTCGCCTGAAAACCAGAAAATCCCTATGACCACACCAACCGACCTCACCACCGAATACGCTCCGAACCCCATCAGCATCGACACCCAAGAACCGCGTTTCGGCTGGCTCCTCCAATCAGACCGCCGCAGCCAGTCCCAATCGGCCTACCAGATCCTCGTCGCCAGCAGCGCCGAAAACCTCCAATCCGGCCGCACCGACAAATGGGACAGCGGCAAGGTCATCTCCGACCGCTCCGTCAACGTCCCCTACGCCGGCAACTCTCTGTCCAGCGACGAAACCTGCTACTGGCAACTCCGCGTCTGGGACCAGGACGACCAGGCCAGCGCCTACTCCGAACCCGCCGCCTTCACCATGGGCCTCCTGCACGAAAGCGATTGGACCGGCCACTGGGTCGGTGCCCCCACCGACGTCGCCTCCCCCCTCCTGCGCAAAGAGTTCGACCTCGCCAGTCCCGTCAGCCGCGCCCGCCTCCACATCTCCGGCCTCGGCTGGTACGAACTCTACCTCAACGGCCGGCGCGTCGGCGACCATGTCCTCGACCCCGCCACCAGCGACTACGCTCAGCGCGTCCTCTACGTCACCTACGACGTCACCGACCTGCTGCAGACCGGTGCCAACGCCGTCGGCGTCATGCTCGGCAACGGCTGGTACTGCGAACCCGGCTGGGAGCACCGCTACGGCGACTCCCCCCGCCTGCGCCTCCAGCTCAACGTCGACTTCGCCGATGGCAGCACAACCTCTGTCGCCACCGGCCCCGGCTGGCAAGCCGCCCCCGGCCCCATCACCCGCAACGACCTCTACGGCGGCGAGACCTACGACGCCCGCCGCGAGCAACCGAGCTGGGCATCGACCGGCTTTGACGACACCAACTGGCACGCGCCCGTCGACAAGGATGCCCCCGGCGGCAGAATGGTGGCCCAGGTCATGCCCCCAATCCGCGTCAACAAGAAGCTGCAGCCGGTAAACGTCACCCAGCCCCAGGACGGCATACACGTCTACGATCTCGGCCAGCTCTTCGGCGGCTGGGCCAAACTCCGTCTCAAAGGCGAAAGCGGCACCACTGTAACCATTAAGTACGCCTGCCAGCTACTCGAAGAAAGCGGCCTCGTCGACCAGGAATCCGGAGAATTCTACTTTCGCCACCGCTCCCGCGCCAGCGCCCACGCAGAAGGCGACGAGATAGATATCTACATCCTCAAGGGCGACCCCGACGGCGAAATCTACGAACCCCGCTTCACCTACCATCCCGTCCGCTACGTTCAGGTTGAATCTGACCGCCCCATCACCATCGAAGACCTCCAGGGCCAGGTGGTCTACTCCGACGTAGACCTCTCCGGCGGCTTCGAGTGCTCCAATCCAATCTTCAACCGCATCCACGAACTCGTCCACTGGACAGTCACCAACGGCCTCTTCGGCATCCCCCTCGACTGCCTCCACCGCGAGCACTGGGCCTGGACCGACCCGGCCACCATCGCCTCATCCCTCTACCCTCGCAAACACATGCCCCGCTTCTGGACCAAGTGGCTTGACGACATCAAGGACGCCCAGCTCGAAAACGGCGAAGTCCCCGATATCTGCCCCAACTATGTCCAGCGTGACGATCCCGACCCCGCCTGGGGCGGCAACTACCCCATCCTCGTATGGTACCTCTATCAGTACTTCGACGACAGCCGCATCCTTGAAGAGCATTACGCCCCTATCCGCCTCTGGGTCGACTATCTCACCTCTGTTGCCGAGAACCACATCGTCAGCGAAGGCCACTACGGCGACCACATGCTGCCCGGCGCCGCCCCCGGCGAGGAAGAGTTCGTCTCCTCCGAAACGCCGCCGCCCCTCCTCTGGACCGGCTACTACTATCTCGGCGCCGCCATCGTCTCAAAGGTCGCCGACTACCTCGGCAAGGAAGATGAGTCCGCCCACTACGCCCGCCTCGCCGAACAGATTAAGGACGCCCTCAACCACGAATGGCTCGACCCCGCCGCGCACCGCTACGCCACCGGCTCACAGACCGCCAACCTCTTCCCCCTCGCCCTCGGTATCGTGCCGCAAGCCAGCCAAGCCGGCGTCGTCCAGGACATCGTCCACAACATCGTCGACACCTGGGGCGGCCACCACCACACCGGCAACACCGGCGTCACCTGCCTCATCGACACCCTGACCCAACACGGCCAGGGCGAAGTCCTCCACGACCTCGTCGCCACCCCCTCCTACCCCGGCTGGGGCTTCATGGTCGAACAGGATGCCACCACCATCTGGGAGTCTTGGAGCCTGCAGAGCACCGTCGGCGCCGCCGAAAGTATGATCATGTGGGCCTCCATCGACGAATTCTTCTACAACGACCTCGCCGGCATCAAAGGCCCCGACTACCACGGCCCCGGATTCATGACACCCGGCTTTAGCGAGATCCACATCGAGCCGCACCCCCTCGGAGACCTGACTCACGCCCGCGCCGCCATCACGACCGTACGCGGCCAGATCTCCTCACACTGGCGCCGCACCGACCACTCGTTCTCGCTCGAAGTCACAATCCCGGTCAACAGCACCGCCCGCATCAGCCTGCCCACCCTTGGCATGAGCAATGTCTCCATCAGCGAAAACGGCAATACCATCTGGCAGAACAACGCCTATCTGCCAGGCCGCGAAGGCATCAAATCCGCCCGCACCCGCCCCGACTATATCGACGTCGAAATCGGCTCCGGCACCTACCACTTCGAACTCACCGGAACCTAATCCGCGACCCGTGGCCATGGTCAGCAACTAACCACTAACCACTAACCACTGGGGCCTTATGCTAGTTGTGAAAGGCCAATTTCTTGATTTTCAGATAGTCAGGT
>VXOE01000170.1 GCA_009840225.1 Caldilineaceae bacterium SB0662_bin_25
AAGTTTTTTTATCCTCACCACACCCCCAACCCCACCTCCCTCTCCGGCTCTGGGGCGGGTATATGTTTAAATGATACAGCCTTGTGGGCGCCCACGTCCGCGCCACGACTCCCAAACCCCGCCATCCCCCCGTAGGGGCACCCCTTGTGGGTGCCCTCGTACGCGCCGCGACTCCCAAACCCCGCCTACCCGTAATCCCCCGTAGGGGCACCCCTTGTGGGTGCCCACGTACGCGCCACGACTCGCAGACCCCGTCATCCCCCCGTAGGGGCACCCCTTGTGGGTGCCCTCGTGGATCGTCAACTGCCTCTAATACTCCACACTCTCTATCCGCACCCCGCGCACATACGCGTAGGCAATCGCGAAAACAACCACAAACATAACCACCGCAATCGCCGAACCGTAACCGAAATAGCCCGAACGGAAAGCCGTCTCAAACAGATAATACCCCAACACCTGCGTGCTGAAGGCCGGTCCGCCCTTCGTCATCACCAGCACAATGTCGAAAACCTTCATCGCCCCGATGATCGACAACATCGTTATCGACGCCAGCACCGGCTTGATCAGCGGCACGGTCAGCCCCCAAATCCGCTGCCACTCGTTCACACCGTCCATCGTGGCCGCATCATGCATATCCTGCGGTATCCCCTCAATCGCCGCCAGCAGAACGATCATCGGAAAACCCACCGACTGCCAGATCGGCACCATCATGACGCTCATCAGCGCTACGTTGCGGTCGCCCAGCCAGTTCTGCGCCAGGGCGTCGAGCCCGATGCCTCTTAGCACCGTGTTGAACAACCCGTGGTTGAACTCAAACATATTCGCCCACAGCGTCGCCACCACCACCCCCGACATCATCACCGGAATGAAGAATGCAATGCGATAGACCTGCCACCCCTTCATGCGGCGGCTGATCGCCACCCCAAGGAACAGCCCGATCGACACCGTGAAGAAAGGCACGACAATGGCGAAAATAAAGCTGTTTCCGAGTGCTCGCCAGAAAACATCGTCGCCGAAAAGCTTCGAGAAATTCCTCAACCCAATGAAAGTCTGCGGGCCCAGCCCGCCCCACTTGAATAGCGACAGCCGCAGCGTGTCGAACAGTGGGTAGGCCATCAGCGTCAGCAGCATCAGCGAAGCCGGCGCGATGAACAGATACCACGGCAGAACCTTCCTGAAGCTGCGCATGAATCTGCTGCCGCCCGCTGTCCCGACCGCCTGCCTTGATTGCACAGTTGCCAACTCTGCACCTCCATACCAAAACAGGGAGGCCCTTTCGAACCTCCCTGCTCAAGTTAGCGCTACATCTCGAAAGGGTTTCCCCGGATCCTTCTCCGTCTAGCTCTGGTCGGCCTGAATCTCCTCGGTCTTCTCCTGCATCCAGGCCCCGGCCTCTTCAGGCGTCAGCCCGCCCGCCATCATCTGGTCCACCGACTTGACCGTCGCCTGCTGGTACGGCTGGCTGCTCGATGCCTCGAACAACGCCGGTGTCCCGTACCTATTGTTGTCTTCCAGGAAAGCCAGCTGCATCTCGCTCAGAATCTCAGCATAGACGTCAGCAGGAATGTCCGCCCGGCCATGCGGGAGCCCGGACGTCTGCGCATACAGCGAAGCCTGTGGCAGACGGTAGGCCCACGCCACGAACTCCAGCGACGCTTCAATGTTACTGCCCGACTTCGGAACGATCAGCCCGTCGGGAACCCAGGCCCCGACCTTTCCGGTCCGCTCCGGCCGGATCTCAGGATAGTAGAAATACCCAAAATCGAATTCTACGTCACGCTCGAGCCCTGATCCTCCGCCGTCCCACGAGCCGGTCTGCCACATTGCCGTCTTACCCGTCGTGAACAACGACCTGCCATTCTGATAGTCCGTCAGTCCCGTCACGCCGTCCACGAAAACCCCGTTGTCGACCATCGCCTGAATGTAATCGTAGATCCGCACCGAGTCCGGGTCAGTCCAGCTGTACTCATTGCAATCCGCCGGCCGGTCTGCCCGCCACAGAATCGGCATGCAGTTGTACTGGTCCCGGCTCCACGACCGCAGCTGCATGCCGTCATTGAAGTGGCTCTGAATCCCCATGTTGTAGTCGACCGCCAGCGGCTGGTATCCGGCCGCCCGGAACTCTGCCGACATCTCATACAGTTCATCCCAGGTTTCCGGCGGAGACGCGCCAATCTCGTCGAAGATCTCCTTGTTGTAATAGGTGTAGGGCGTCCACACCACGGCAATCGTCGCCGAATAAAAGTGGCCGTCAGGCTGACGTTGAAAATCGACGATCCCTTCCGGATACGCGTCATACCAGCCCTCCTGCTCATACAGGTCGTCAAACGGGACCAGGATCTGGCTGGTTACCATGTCATTGAATCGGTTCGCCGGCACGCACTGATACCATGACACGTCCGGCGTATCCTCGCTCGAAAAGAGCAGGAATGCCTGCTGATACTGCTCGTCGGCCAGCACATCGATTGACACCGAAACATTGGTGTTCTCCTCCATGTACAGGTCCGCCAAAGCCTGCAATCCCTCAGTCACGATGCCAGCGATCGCGCCGACCCGCAGCTCAAGCATCTCTTGAGACGGCGCCGCCGCGCCTTCACCCTCTGCTGCCGGAGCCGCAGGTGCAGCACAAGCCGCAAGCAACCCGCCAGCAGTGACAAAACTGGCCTTTTGCAGGAAGTCTCTCCGCGTTGTCTTCGTCATCACGATTTCTCCTCTCAGAGTGGATGGCAGTACCAAACAATGAATAAAGGCAGAACTACTCTCAATTGACGAACAGAGCGTCGAAAACGAATGGACTGCTTTTTAGACCTTCCTGGGGACAAATTATCGAGAGAGAGTGTACCATGCACGCTGAACGAGTTCCAAACACCTCAATTTTCAGTCGCCTCTAAAACTGGTGGAAAGCTTTCGTTTTCTTCCGGTAGCAACCAAACCGCGGTCAGTTCCCATTCCGGTTTCTCGCTGACCAAACGTCTTTACTCTCTCCTCTCTCCTCTTCACTCTCTCCTCGCATTTGGGCGGTCGGGCCTAGTCGGCCCTCCCTT
>VXOE01000288.1 GCA_009840225.1 Caldilineaceae bacterium SB0662_bin_25
TTACCGGGCGGCGGCAGACCGCCGCAACACCACACGCGCCACCATCAGAGAAAGCAGCCGCCATTCGTACAGAGCCGGTAGTGCACACCCCGGGCTGGCGCCGGCCATGTGCCCAGTTCCGGTCCCGGTTTTGTGCAGGATTCCGGACCGGCGCCTGGGTCTGTCCTGGCCGGTGTCTGTTATATGCCCATCGAACGAAGCGCACAGCGTCGCCGGCCGAACGTCAACGGCATTGCCGGCCCGGGCGCTTTTTATTACTCGGGGCGCATTCCGTCGGCTGATCGCCGCCGGCGCCCCGACCGTATAACTAGATCTTATACAAAATGCAAACCGGCTGAACCCCGGCCGGTTTGCACCGGGGCGGCCGCCAGTGTTCATCACTGGTCGGTGCGGCCGCCCCTTTTTGTATAAGACGGAATTATACGGAATAAAAAGCGCTTTCCCGGGCCGGCAACATGAGAGGGGTATCCCCCTCTCAAACTCTCCCCTGCGCAGGGGGCCAGCCCCCCACACCCCCCGGCAGCGTTTCGCCGCTGCACCACGACCAGCGCCCGGCGCTGGACCCGTTGAAACACCACGCCAAAGATAGCATGACCAACTCACAGACATCGTCACCCAGGCCTCGACCAACACGGCAGCCCATTACAACACCTTGCACAAGACCACACGTGCCCGGGCAAATCTTCAGGCACGAAATTCGCTGCCGCAGACGCGGCGATACACAAAGCACAAGGACGACCTTGACGCCGGCGCCAGGGCGCAGGATAGCCCCAGGCCTCCGACGTCGCTTGGGGGACATCGCCGGCAGATGTACTGTGCTTGCAGTTGCGCTTGTTTCTGTGACCGCGTCTGTCCCACCCTTAACGACCGCGGCGCCAAGGCGAATACGGCGCAGCCCACCCCGTGTTCTGTTCCTGGCGTGTGCCGGCAGCTGCAGCTGCGCGTGTCCCCTTCGTGCACTGGCGCCCAGGCCCACGATTAACGCCGGCTAGCCTCCGCCTTACCCCTGCCGGCGCCTCCACGGCTCGTCCCTCGCACGCTCCGGCGCCGCCATACCATCCAGCAGACAAAACGCGACGCCATGTCCCCCACAGGACTCCCGGACGACCAGCTGCAGAACCAGCAAAATACCCGCAGTTCGTCCAGCCCAACACCGGGCGGCCCTGCGCTTCACCCTCGCCCTCGCTTCACTCGACCTCGGCCTCTGCTTGGGCCGCCCAAGCGCGCAGACTGCCGGTTGCAGCAATCTGCGCCAACGTCAACACCTGCTCCCGCCGCAGAGCGTCCACGTATTCCGCACACAGGCGGCGGCATAGACGGACGACGACAATACGCAGCTAAATGCCGCCAGATTGCCGCTGCCCTCTGGGGCGCTTATGTACTGTCCCACATGCCGCAATTTGGACTCACGCCACCAGAGTAAATTCACCCTCAAAAAAATTTTCGCGCCGCACACACGCAGCCCCCTTGTTAGCAACACGCCGAAATATGCCGCCGGATCGCCACTGCATGCCGCAAAACCGCCGCTACAATGCCGTAACGTTGAGGTGCCGGGGCTAGGTATTACGACGCTTGGTCTTGGGCCCGGCGCGCACCATTCTGGAACGCGCCAGACCCCACAAAAGTCGTCCTCTTGGCCTCTTTTATGGAAATCTCGTCCCCGAAACCCAAAAAATGATACGGGGAAGACATCCGCCTGCAGGCGTCTATATCCCCAACCCGTCCGCAACATAGCAACCCCGGAAACCCACCTTAGACAACCGTGTGAATGCACATTTTCCATCCAAACAAAGATACGGTAAGATTATGTGTACAAATTATCCGAAGGGGGACATAGCCCCATGACAGAACAGCGAAAAGCAATCGCCTATACCCGGGTAAGTACCGACGAGAAGGCCATCTTGGAACTCTCCCCCGAAGCTCAGCGTATCAAGGTAACCGCCCACGCTGACCGTTCCGGCCTGACCATTGTCGAGATCCTCACCGACGAAGACGAATCGGCGTCCACGCTGAATCGGCCCGCCATGTCCGAGCTGCTCACGCACATTGACAGCGGTCGAATCGACGCCGTGATCATCAGCAAACTCGACCGCTTAACCCGCAGAATCAAGGACTTCAAGTCTCTGTTGCAGCGCATGAGAAAAGCAAAGCGCGCCGATGGCGGCCAAGGGGTTGATCTGATCAGCAGCGCAGAGTCCCTGGACACCGGCAGCGACACCGGCCAGATTGTGTTCGAGGTTGTGGATTCAATGTCGCAGTGGGATAGAGAGGTTATCGGAGAACGCACCAGCGCCGTTCTGCAAGAGCGCAAAGCGCAGGGCAGGACGACCGGAAACCCGCCTTTCGGCTACGCCGTCGGCGAAGGTGGTGTCCTGATCGAGAACGAGCGGGAACAGGCCATCTTGAAACGCGTTGCGCAGCTGCGTGAACAAGGCAAGACGTGGCAGATCGTCGCCGATACCTTGACCGCCGAAGGAGTGCGCACGCGGCGCGGCACCGCGTTCAGCAAACAGGGAATTCTGAAAGTCGCAAAAGGAGCAGGAGTCGAATGAAAGCGGTGGCCCGTCCCAGGCCTGTTCAAACAAGACGGTGCCTGCCGGCGCCGAATCCGAAATAGCGTTTGGTGATCTGTCCTGGATCAGGATATATTCGTCAAGCTCACACATCTTACCCAGCACTCGGGGAACCGACAACCATGCAGAATAAGACCTGTTGAAAAAAGGGCGCGAAAAAAGCCCGGCCACCACCGAGCCTTCCCCGCCCTTCGACGCCGAAAGGAATTCACAATGAACCTACACTCGCAGTGTACCCACACTTGCGCTGCAACGCAAATTGCGCAAATCGCGCGTTGCGCCTACCCACTCCACACAGCCACAACCGCTGGTCAGAGCGCACCCGTAAGGGAGATGCTCTAATGGGATTGCTACGGATGAAGGCCGTAAGGCAAAGCGGATTGATGAACCGCCTTCGCGGAGGGCGTCACAAAGACATGTCAGTGTCGGTTTCTAATCATGCTCAATACATGGTGATCATGTGGATTGCCGAGAACACCAACGATTACGCGCCGGTAGACGAGATGCACCGCGCCACACTCAAAGACATGGACGCCGATCTACCTTTGTCCAAAGCGGCTATCAAACGCGTCCT
This sequence comes from Caldilineaceae bacterium SB0662_bin_25, assembly GCA_009840225.1. Classification (GTDB taxonomy): domain Bacteria; phylum Chloroflexota; class Anaerolineae; order Caldilineales; family Caldilineaceae; genus Bin5. Next base: position 3,148 of record VXOE01000288.1, read on the forward strand.
GACCAGACTCGGCTTGGAGAACATAATCCTAGCAAATGAGCCACCCAATCAGCGCTACAAGCCTATGTGGGACGTCATCATCTCCGACACCAAGTACCTCGAAAGACTTAACGTTCTATTCAGAGAACGGGCAAATAAAGAGGTAAAGCGCAACAGAAACGGCAGAGAGCATGACAACGATATACCTCTGGTGAGTGATCAAACTGATCACTCGTTCGGGAATGATCAGTCTGATCATTCCCAGAATGAAAGAACTGCGCCGAGCGATCAAACTGATCACTCACGGAACGGGAACGATCAGTTTGATCGCTCCCACAGTAAAAAGAAAGATCCTATACCATCTAAGAGAGGAAGGAAGGATCATTATCTAAAACAGATCAATAATCTCAAATACCTACCTTCCTACCTTCCTCAACAGCCCAAGACTCAAATGCTCATACGTGAAATGCTTGAGCATCCGTCAATCAAACTAGACCCAGACTTCATTGAACTCATCGCCGAAGTGTTCGGCCCAAAATGGGTTTTCAACACTTGCTGCCAATTCGTGGCGGATCGTGAAAGAGGATCCATAACAAGCTCGGGCGCGTTGCTTCACCGCTTTGCCCACCCGGATCAGTTCAAAGCGCCGGACTCACCCCCTAGAAATACCGACTTTTACTACGAATTTTCATACAAAATCGAAGCGAGTCACGACGGCCCCAACCGCGGAAATGCGTCTGGGGCGGTTGCGTTAGAGCTTGCAGACGACCCGTCTACGGCAAACAGTGCCGAACGTGAACCGATCGCCTACAACGTCCCTCAGGAGAACCTCTGTCCACAAGATATCTGGCCGCAAGTTCTTCATGAACTAGCGTTGCAAATGCCTGCAACTACATTTGAAACCTGGGTGCGCGACACTTCGATCATTAACTACACAGAAGACGAATTCATCGTCGGCGCGCCCCATGCCTGGGCTCGAGATTGGCTGCAGGTCCGTCTATCCAAGAAGGTCAAACACATTCTGTCCCGGTTGACTGGTCGTTCAGTGCTGGTCTCCTTCGAAGTGCGAGACCAACAGCAGGATCGATCAGACACTGCCGATGCCCTCCAAGAAGAGCCGGCGCCCGGATCGGCGGCCGATGTCGCCGTTAGCTCAACCGAGACAAAACCGGAGGTCCTGGACGATGCCCAGGATCGGAAAGCCACACAGAAAGTACGTCTGATTGAACTTGTGGAAACGCGAGCGCAGGATCAATACCAGTACAACCAGATCATAAGAGCGATCAACACTGAGATCGCCGCAGTGAATTCCGAGCAGCTGACAGCGGCCGAGAAAGACGATCGCATCGACGAACTGATCGCCCACTTCATCGTCATTCTCGAGGACCAGTCCGACCCGGGTCTGACAGCCCCCAACGGCAACAGCAAAGATACGGCCGGCAGCACAGATCGGGAGCTTGCAGACGGCACCGCCGTGAAGGCAAAGATCGAGCACAGCCACCAGCGCCGGCTTCGGCGTCCACAGCCAAGAAAGGAGAAATTCATCCCTGCCGAACAAATCCCCGTTATCTCGACCGATAAACTCCCCTTCGCAGCAATCGCAGCCGATTGGGATGAACCCTGGATGGTCGAAGCCATTACCGAGTTCGAAAGGATGATTCAGCCATGGCTCGACCTCGACACCGGAGGCGATCCGATCCGCGTCGAAACTACCTACAACCCGGACAGGCCGCACGACATGCCGCATATCATCAACATGAAACAAGCCTATGCTCTGCAGCAGCGCATCCCAGCCGAGCAGTGGGCCAGTGTCGGCCTATCTGATCCCCTCGCGCCGCTCATCGAGGCCCACCAAGCGCGCCCACCCGCAGCCGGCCGACATTGACCGAGCCGGATCACCCCCGAAAGATGCGGCCGGCGAAGCTGCGCTTGTCGCTTTCTTTCGGCCCAAGTCCGCGCTCTTACCCGGGCACGCAGAAAACTGACCGCACAGGACGTCCGTAGAGCGTTCAAAACGATCCTTTTTGTCCTACTGGACTTAAAATTTTGACCACCTAGGGCGCCCCTTGTGGGCGTGATCTAAGCCGGCAAGCTACGCCTGCGGCACCGGGTTTGGCCGGGCCTAAGGGCCCGTTTTGGCCCTTTATGCGGATGTAGTACAGTGGAAGAAGAAGCGGCCGAGCGGCGCTAGCACGCCCCCGGCCCGGCCCACGAGACGAGGACTCATGGACACCCCACAGATTATCACGACCCTCAACGTCTTCAAATTCAGACTCCCCCACGTCGCCGGCCGCGCACACGCGAAGACAGGACCGACCCCAAGGCTGGCGGTGTCGAGATTGAAGCGGTGGCAGCATCCGTTTGTTTAGTGAACTTTGCACGGCGTGAGGAGGCTCGAGGAATAGTCCAAACCGGTTGGGGGGGCGCAGGATGGCGGCAGAAATCACCGCACTATGGCAGGAAGCAGAACAGCATTTGAGGGCCTTCGAGCAGTTGGCCCGGCGCACGGTCGAGGAAGCTTGGCTGGCGGGAGATGCCTTGCTCCGGATCAGGCAGCAGTTGCCGCATGGAGCCTGGCTGCCGGCACTCAAAGAGCGGGGCATCGCCTACACGACCGCCAACCGGTTTATCCGGCTGCGCCAGCAGTACTCCGATATTAACCAACTTGGTGAATTTGGCAGTGTGTCGGCGGCCCTGACCAGAGGGCGGACGGCCCGGCCCCGGAGGGCAGTCAGTCCCTATCTGGTGACCCTTGATGACCTATGGGATTGGGAGCGTTGGGGGCCGTCGGCCATAGCCCGGCGGTTCATGGAAGCGGACGAAATCGACGAGTTCGGTTCGGCCATCGAGGGAGCGGTCAGGCAATACATTGAGAAGAGCGAGACCCGCGCGGAACTGTTCCAGGCCCTGGTCTGGTTCAGGCTGGCTCTATCGTGCCAGGTCGATTTCGGTCCCTACGAGAACGACTCCGGCGCGAGGGCCGAAACGGGCAGGCGGGATGCGGCATACCGGGACGGGGATTTCTATTGGGTTGGGGATTTCGGAGATTTTTTGCGCCTGACCGACATCCATGTGGCCAGACTCCCCCAAAACCCCTAGGGAGACAACCCCCCACAAGAGACTTGCCCTTTTTGAAAACTCGGATCCGCACGCCATCCTTGAGAAAACCCGCATTGTTGCACCTGGGGACATAGTGTTGCAACATTAAAGGTCCCAGTGTCTTCCAGGATGCGGGGTATGCACGAGAGGCTCATGACGGCATAAGGAGAAGTGGGCATGATCCAGCAGATAACGGAGTTGCCGACGCTCTGGCAGGAAGCCGAGGGGCATTTGCGTGCATTTGAGCAGTTGGCGCGGCGTACGGTCGAGGAGGCCTGGCTGGCGGGTGATGCGCTGCTCAGGATTAAGCAACAACTGCCGCATGGCGCTTGGACGCCGGCCCTGGAAGAACGAGGCATACATCCCCGCCAGGCACGCCGGTTCATCCAGCTTCGGCAAAAATACCCGCAAATCGGACAAATTGTCCGTTTTGACAGCGTGTCCGCTGCTCTGACAGACAGCAAAAAGACGAAACCTGAGCCAACAGATCAGCCCAAACTCATAGAGAACCCTGAATCCGCCGAGCATACAGGCCTCGCTGATTTCGTCGAGCCGGCAGAGGAGAATGCGCCCGACAAGCCTGAAGAGTCAATCGCTTTCGCAAAACCAGTTGAGGAGCCGAGGCCCCCCGAGAATACGGAGCTAGTCGATTCCGAAGACCCGGTTGAGGAACCGCACCCGAACGCGGGCATGGGACGACTGCGGCGAATTGAGCAAATTTCGTCGGGACCTAGAGGTATTCCGAAAAAGCTCCCACCGATGCGGCGACGCCAGCTTCGGAGACTAGGCCGGCGCCAGGGAGAAACCCGAGCGCCGGCCCGACCGTTTTTTGGGGTCTGGGTGGGTCCTGCAAAAGCGCCGGCCGGTCCTCAGCGCGTGGTGTGGTCGATTCCCCTTCCGAGTATTCGCTGGAAAGGCTTTTTGAACTTGAGTTCATAAACAGGAAAGGAAGCATGAACGCGCGCATTCATGCTTCCTTTCGGTGCTGTTAGTTCTGACACCAACGGTACGATTGGCCAACGACGAGGTTTCCCTGGGGGGCTTAGCGGAGCTCTTCGAAGCCCTTTCAGATAGAACAGGGCACTGGAATGGATGCCTCATCGGTGTAGAAATATTTACGGCGCGTGATCTGGATTTGCAACCGGTCTGGGATTAATCAGCGCCGCCGCCAAATTCGCAAGCCTGGCCGACTTGTCCACAGGGGCGCCCCAAATTCCCATTGGCGACCTTTCATACTTTCTGGTGCTTCCGGTGCACGCCTGCAAACCGCTTTATCCGGCTACCCCAGCAGTACCTGCAAATTAACCAAGTTGGTGATTTTGGCAGTGAGTCGGCGGCCCTGATCAGAGGGCGGCCAGTCCCTATCTGGTGACACTCGATGACCTTTGGGATTGGGGACGGTGAGGATCGTCGTCCATTGCTCAGGTGTGTATGGAACCGGACGAAGAAGTATCTGGCCAGTCCAACTTTTCAAGTCTTTCCTGCGGAATCTTGCCATGTGAGTCAAATGCCTCCTGAAGCCACTCGCTCAGCTTCGAGAGTCCTTCTGCAGAGAGCTTCACATGTGGCTGTCGTCTGTATGCAGCTCTCGGATCCGTATTTCCTTCGCCGCGCGCTGTATTTCTTTGTGTGGTCGCGAATGAATTGGCTCCAAGCGTGTCCATCAGCTTGTTTAGCGAGACGCCATTCTCCATCGCGCCATCAACGAATTCAGCATGATGGACCCGGATGTAATGTGACCACCTTTCCCTCCAGGGGCGTTGGGAAATATCAGCCTCTGTGGCGTCGTCCCTTCCTGGCCTGTATGCAATTCCGATGGCTCGACCAAAGATACGGACGTCATTTGGATTGCGGGTAAGGCGTCCCATAAAAATAATTGCATCATCATGCACGCCCCTTGGCCGCCTGTTGGTGGGGTAGCAGACTGTCCAGTGGCATCCTGCCCTCTGGATCTCCTCAAAGATCAAGTCCGACAGCTGGAAGCGATTGTCGTTCGATCCCAGGAACTTCACGAATGCCTGCGACGATTCGGAGACAACGATCGGTACCTGCGCCCGTGGCGTTTCGATAATCCCGGTATAGAAACCAAAGTCTTCGAGGTCGCCTCTCGCGTGTGGACGGCCTCCCCCCAGCCAGTAGTCTGTAACGGTTCTGTCCCAGGCGTCCACCTGATCACACACTAGGTCGTTGCCGGCAACGCTCCACAGATTTTCAAAATATTCCAGACATTTCTCGATGATCGTCTTGTCGGAAGTAACCATGCCGAATTCGTGGTTCCTGCTGAGAGCAGCCTCGGTAAGATTGCACGAGGTGAGGATCGCCCGTTTCTTACCAAACAGGTACAGCTTAGCGTGAAGGTTCCGCACGCCGCGAACTCTGGCGTCGACTTCAAGGAGCTTCCGTAGCGCGGCAACATCGCTGACTCTATCTGCATAGTCGCCGAGATTGAACCGGGTGATGACCTGAACGAGTTTCGGGTGATGACGCAGCAGTCTTTGAAGGGCACCCACTTTTATGAACGGACAGACAATTCTAAGCTCGCTGGCATCATCGCAAAGAGCCTCAGTGAACTCCTCATCCCATCGTCCGTCAACCAGCCGAAATGTCATATCGCCTACGATCTCCCCTTGCTTTTGGCGCGAAGGTAGTCCATCACTTGCGCCGCCATCTCTCTGTTTGGTTTGGCCGGCGCCGTGGACGCTTCCGCCGCTTGCATGGCCGCGGCCGCCGTCGGATAGTTCCTACCCCGCCCTGTCTCCTGCCCTTGCAACGTGCGTACAACGAATGCCCACAGGCCGGAACGCTCCAACGACACGACCGCCGCCCGCGTGCGATTGGCAAGCTCGCTGTTGATATAATCCCCGCGCCGCGTCAACCGCCATCCCCGCATTGTTCCCCCTAGTGTAGTGCTTGTCGGCCGCGGCCCGCTCTTGCATGAGAGCCACAATCTCAAGCCGGTTGAAAATTTGGTTCCGCGTCGCCGCCCGCGTCCGGCTATGTTACGATAAGAGCTATGAGCGAGGCAACTGTCTGGCAAATACCTGACCTTCAGGCCCTGTTCGATCCCTTCACTTAAGCTCGTTTCCCGGACCTGCTCGACGATCAGGGGACGGTCGAGGAAGCCTGGTTGGCGGGTGATGCGTTGCTTCGGATCAGGCAGCAGCAGCCAGCTCTCAAAGAGCGGGACATCGCATGCACGACCGCAAATTAACCAACTTGGTGAATTTGGTAGAGTGTCGGCGGCCCTGACCAGAGGACGTCCCGTCCCTATCTGGTGACCCTCGATGACCGTTGGGACTGGGAGCGATGGGGGCCTTCGTCCATAGCCCGACAGTTCATGGAAGCGGACGAAATCGATGAGTTCGGTCCTGCTATCGAGGGCACGGTCAGGCAGTTCATCGAAGAGAGTGAGACCCGCGAGGAACTGTTCCAAGCCCTGGTTTGGTTCCAGTTGACCCTGTCGTGTCAGGTCGATTTCGATCCCTGCGAGAACGGTCGCGGCGCAAGGGCCGAAACGGACAGGCGGGATAAGGCATACTGGGGCGGGGGCTGCTAGTGAAAGGGAACGAATCGCCCATCCGTCTGAAAACACCCTATCGTTTCCTTTTTGTGGCCCGGCCATTGGGGCCGCTTACGCCTTTTTCTGTCGTCCAAGGATAGGTTAATATCGTACCTCAAAACATATCGTCAGGAATGAAAGATGACCAAGCCTGCACTTTCCCGCCGACAATTCTTGCGATCGACCGCTAAAGTCGGCATGGCGCTGACTTTGACGAATGCTGTGTGGCCTGCTCCTGCCCACGCTCAAGTCAGCCCTCTTATCCCAATCCCCGAAGGTCTGGGCGTTCTGCAACTGCCTGTAGTATATGAACATGTGGCCTCGGGCAAAGGTTCGTTGTGGGTCGCAGGCCGGTTTCTCAATGCTGCTCGAAACAACCTTGTATTCGAGAACCTGCCCGGAAATCTGAGACTCAAGTACCATTATGCCGGCGCTGAGTACAAGAGTTTGCCCGCGGCCCGCGGCCTCTGGGAGAGTGTTCCCGCGCCGGTACGGGCCGCTGGCCCCGAAGCAGTGTTTAAATTCCATAAGGGCAAGGATTGGTCCCACATCGTACCCCGCTCGGTGGGAGGCCCTGCAACGGCTGACAACGGCGTATGGTGGAGTTCGATGAAAAACAGGAGCCTGGGAGCCACCGAAATGAGCGCGGCTGACTTGGCGGACGCCAGAGTTGCCCTGCGCTCCGAGGCCGTCAACGCCGCGCTAAGACAAACGTTGAGAGGTATGGTCAAAGGCGCAATTCTCGGCGTAATCGTGGGGGCCTTTCTGGCCTGTCTGGAATGCGGTCTGGAGTACGCGGCAGGAAATATCACATGGTCTGAGATGGTGGACAAGATAGTGAAAACAAGCATCTTTGCCGGTCTGGGCGGCTTGGTCATTACCGGCCTGATTATCGGAATTACGCTGTTTTTTCCATTCCTTATCCCGTTCCTGACGCCGCTGCTCTTTGCGCTTCAGATCGTTTCCCTGCTGTTTCTGGGACGCCATCTGTTCAAGCTGGCGCAGGGTTGGTGGGAGGTTCTGGACGGCGCAGGCAAGCTGGCCGACTTCGCCGACATAGTCGGAAACGCGCAAAGCGCCTTGGGCAACGCCTACAACGAATTGAAAGACGAAGGCTTTAGTTCCGTCCTGAGATGGTTGGAAGCGCTGGCCAGGAGAGTAGGCGCGGACAACGTGTGGGAATGGATCGCAACCCATACGCAATTTGTAATCGACAAAGCCGGCGAATTCACGGCGCCTCTGGCGGAATCGGATTTCCTGGAAGAATTTGACGCCGGGGCCATTGCTGAATCGGTCGCCCGCGTCGTTGCGACTGAATTCGAGGGGGCCATCTCAACCACGGAAGGGTTGCTGCAAAGCATTGGCGACTATCGAGCAAGCGCCTATCGCAGGTCTCGCAACGCCTATGCCACAGTCTGACCCGACCGCCGCAGTTGTGAAAACATAGCGCAACACCGCATCAGCCGAGGAGAAGCGACAATGTATAACATGAATCTGGGGCGCGCGGCGGTCGCAGTAGTTTTCGGCTTACTCTTTGCAACCGGCTATGCGTCGGCACAGCCGGATCCCCAAGAGACGCCGCGGATCGGTTCCGCAGATTCCGAAGCATCCGTCACCTTCCGCGTGCGCATCCGGAACATCTCCGCTGACAGCAACCCGCCCGCTCTCCTCTCCCCGGGCGCCTGGGTTCTGCATGACGAGGCCGGCCCCCTCTTCACCGGCGGCGAAGCAGACCGGGGCGATGGGCTGGAAGCACTGGCCGAAGACGGCGACCCGGCCGCGCTGGCGGCGGCACTGCGCGCAAAAGGGCTGACCGCGGGTGTCTTCAGCACACCCGTCTGCGCGGATAGACCCAGGCCGCTGCAAGCCGGTGAGTCCTACGAATTTGAACTGACCGCCTCGCCCGAAACACCCTATCTATCCTTCGCCGCCATGCTCGTACAGTCCAATGATCTCTTCCTCGCCCCCGTCGAAAGCGGCATCCCCCTGTTCGATGAGGACGGCCAACCCATCGGTTTGCAGAATGTTACCGGGAAGCTGCTCTTATGGGACGCGGGCACCGAAGCAAACGAAGAACCGGGTACCGGCCCGCATCAGGCGCCCCGCCAGTCAGGCGCCAACACGGGACCCGCAGATGATGTCGCGACGGTGCGTCCGGTCGATGACGGCTTTGCCTACCCGGAGATCGCCGGCCTGGTGAATGTCTACATCGTGCGGGTACCAGTCATCGAGCGGGATCAAGGCCGCCAGCCAGGCCCCCCGCCCGACTATTCGATCGGGGAAGAGTTCCAGGTCGGAGACGTGCAATGGCAGGTACTCTCCGCGCAGAACCTTGGCCATGAGCTCAGGAACGACGGTAGCGACAGCCGGACCACCGACGAACGTTTCATCCAGGTGCGCTTTCAATTTCTCAACGTGGGCAGCGATCCCGTGGAATTTGAGGCCATCGAAGATCTGCCGCTGTACGACAGCCTGGGACGTGTTTATGAGCACTATCGAGTGCCGGGAATTCCCGCGCCCCGCTACCCCAAGGAGTTCATAAAAGATGACGAGGAATGTTTCGGCGGGCGGTCGTTCGGAAGGTGGAGACCATTCGTCCTCAAGCCCAACATCCTGACAACCTGTACGGCCATCTATGAAGTCAAAGTAGATGCAACGGATCTTGTGCTTTCGGCAGGTGGACTTGGATCAGGTGGAGCGCAGGAAACCGTCAGCGTCGGCCTGGAGCTGCCGGTCTCTTCCAAATCCCTTGGTGACGTTGTTCGCGTCGGGGACGTGCGCTGGCAAATCCTTTCCGCCGAGGATCGCGGCCATCTGCTGCAGGCCGGCGGCAACCGGGAGAAGACCAGGGACCGCTTCGTCGAACTGCGTTTTCAACTTACCAATAAAGGGAGCGACGATCTGGACTTTCACGGCGCCTTGCTGCGAGACAGGCAGGGCCGTGAGTATGAACGGGGGCACTCTGAGTTTGTTGCCGAAAATGAGAGATGCACAGGTGGCATCCTCGGGCCCTTCGTCCTCAAACCCAATGCCATTACCACCTGCACAAGCATCTATGAAGTTTCGGTCAACGCGACAGGGCTTGTCCTCATCGCAGACGACCTGGATGGAAGCGAAGGCGCCGCCGAGACAGTGGCCCTGGATCTGTCTGATGTTGTTCCCCTCCGCTTCAATCTTATTGAAGAGGACGTGCAGGTTGGAGACGCGTGTTGGCATGTACTCTCCGTCGAAGAGTTGGGCCGGGAACTCGGCAATGAAGAAGGCGATTCCGTCACCACGCAGGGCCGGTTCGTGCAGACGCAGTTCCGTCTGCTGAATCTGAGCACTGGCCTGCTAGGGTATGTCGGAGTGACAATAATGGATGGCCGCGGCCGGCGATACAGTCATTTCGGCGAATACCTGGAGTTCATTGACGATGACGTCGAATGTCCTCCCGCCCGCATCCCGCCCGGCCCCTACTCGCTCAAACCCAACACGTCCACGGTCTGCACGTCGATCCACGAAGTGGCCGAAGACGCGAAGAACTTTACCTTGTTGTCGACCGATTTGGAAGGATATGAAGTCGGCTTGATCCTCCTTCCTGACCTGAAAACTTCCGCCCCTGCCCCCACCCCCGTTCTTCCCGGGACGTACGAGGTAGGCAAGGAGATCGCGCCCGGCGTCTATCGTGGAGAACTGTCGGAGGGCTCTTTCTGCAAGTGGGCGCGGTTGAGCGCTCCGGGCCAGGACCCCGAAAACATCATCGCGATGGGCCTGCATGAAGGGCCCTTCTATGTGGAGTTGCAGAGCGGCGACTTTGCCTTCACGACGGAATGTGACCTGCTGCCGATTGCGCATCTTGCGCCGCGCGATCCGCTTCTGACTTCGGTCCCTCCCGGCATGTATGTGGTAGGCCTGGACATCGGCCCGGGCGAGTACAAAGGAAAGCCCCGGGAAGACCTGTTCTGCTTCTGGCAGCGGCTGAGCAACTTCAGAGGCGAAGATGACAGCACAATTGCCTGGGACTTGCCCGGAGACGAGTTCGTCGTCGAGGTAGCCCCAACCGATTTCGCGGTCGAGTTCCACTGCCCTGTGGAGATAGTGGAGTAATCGCAATACCCGATTCCGGCGCTCTTGGCTATTCCCGGCCCGATTCCCGAAATTCCGGCCGCGCCGGAGGCGACCTAAGGAATTTTTCTGGCCCTTACTGTTCCACTTGCCCCAACTGTCTGGCAGTTCACGCTACTGCGCGCCCGCGCGCAGAATCCAGTGGACTGCCTCAACGAAACGGCGACACTTCCCCTCTTGCCCCGCATAGGCTCGAGGGAGTCCTTGCAAATTTGCATAAAGTTTCTGCACTGATGGTATAGGAGAAATCCTAAGGACAGATTGAAGAGTAGATTCTCAGCAGAACACAAAACAAAGAAAGTTCCCGCATGGCGGCTGGCGTGCAGGCCTGAACGAGCGGCGCATCGCCTGCACGACCACAAACCGCTTTATTCAGCTACGCCAGCAGTACCCTGAAATTAACCAAGTTGGTGAATTTGGCAGAGTATCGGCGGCCCTGACCGGAGGGCGGCCAGTCCCTATCTGGTGACCCTCGATGACCTTTGGGATTGGGAGCGGTGGGTCCCGTAGACAATTGCCCGGCGGTTCATGGGACTGCACGAATCGACGGAACCCATTCACCAATCGATACGCCTACTTCCCAAACCTCGCTCGGCACTTCATACCGAAGTGCCGATTCATTTCGAACGACAATCGATTTAGTCCTTGCTTCCCTTACTAGAGAAAATGTCTCCGCAATCCTGGCACCGATGTTAGGAACAATTTTGGCCAGCGGCTCAACCCTGGATGCGGACCATTCAGCTGCCAGTTTTTCTTCTTGAACGGAGCGTAGATCAACGACGCAGAGCACATAGCGGTCAGAATTATTACTTGCTGTTTCCGCCTGCATAGGAGTGAGGCGAACTTGGCCTGTAGTTGTGGCCTTAACCTCAAGTAGATACGGGCCGACGTCGAACATGCTTGATACATCGCTAAGCACGTTATCTGAAGGTACAGTAACCTCATAGTCGAAACCATGATCCACAAGTCTTAGGTTCAGTTCGTATGTTTCCAACGCTGATTTGATTGCTTCTTGTACCCCTATGCCCAGACGCCTGAAGTGGTCAATCTCCCGACTATGACGCCTTTGTGCTTCTATATCCTCCGCTAATGACCTATACAAGTCTGGGTCGGACCCGCCCGACTCGACTAGCCTCGCCAAACCATCACGCAATTGTTCGCGTTTCTGGCTGTTCGGTTCGATTCCCAGCAGTCTCAACTCGAGTTGGTCGAAGTCGAACCATTTACTTAACATCTCTATCGCGGCGTTGTTGCCTTCCAACCACGTTGGATCCAATAGCCCATCCAACGTTTTCGCGCTGGACAGCATCGGTACAAGTTTTTCGTCCTCCCCTGGTACAGGCACCCATGGCCGGATCTTCAGGTCGGCCAACCATAGGGCAGCAGTAACAGGAATTTCATGGGGTTGGCCAGCCCTTCTACCTCTAACAATTCTCTCCTCCTTCCACCCAGGGTCATGCGGTGCTATATGACATAGGACCAGTCCCAGCAGCGCTCGAGCCTCATCAATTCCTACTTGGCATCGATTTAACACTTCAGGCTGGAGCAAAGCGATCTGGCTGAACTCTTCACTGTTGTTCGGTACGGTGATCCCGTTGGTATCCCCAGCACTGAGCTCAACCAACCGTCGCTGTGTTAACTCGGACGGTGAGTGCATGATAATCGGATCGGCGTATGCTATGCCCCAGTCAATCAGAGCCGTAACACAGTTGGGGAGGTCATCGGAGGAGGAACCCCCATACATTTCTGCAAGAATACGGTCCGGTGGATACGCCCTTGCAAATGGTTGTGCTGACTCATGCCAACACAAAATGGGAGCCATCATCATGCGATTGCGGCTCCAGCGTGCGAACTTCCTGTCATGTGTGATGAGTGGAATCTGACGGGCTACTAGAGAGGCCTGATCTTGGCTAGACTCCCAGAGAAAGTGAAGAAGGCGTACGCTTCCTCGCTGAACATCAATAAGTGTGCCGTTACAGTGTTCATTCTCAGGAAGCTGATCGATCAGGGACTTCACCGCTTCGTTGACAACATCTTCTTTGGATAGACTGTTCGGGATCGCATTGTCAAGTACGTATTGCAAATGGAGCATGTCTTTCTCGGCAGCTTTTCTTTGCAATCCATCCAAAAGAAGCTGACTACGGATGTCGAGACCTATGTCGTCGCATATCTTCTTTAACGAATCTGGAACGCCGCTGTCACGCTTCAATTCTGAAGGGGATCGGAGGCAACGATTCTGGTCTGGCAACAGGTCATGAAGCACGGACCCATCGATTCCGGAACGATTTTTCCAGCATTCACCAGTAATGTCTAAGAAAAGGGTTATCCATTGCTGGGCATCTCCGTCGATCTGCAACTTGTCAAGTGTATCTGCGTCGCCTCTAACCCGCTTCGCGAGCTCTTTAACACTGATGCGGCTAGTCTGAACTCCAAGGCTGTACCACCCCTGTGCAATCTCAGTCCAAATGGTCGCGAGTCCTCTCTTGGGAGGCGAAAGACGGTTGGCTGCATCGCTAAGAGGCCAGATGCGCTCCACCGTTGTTTCGTTTTCGTTTGAGTCCGTTGATAGGCTTGGGATTATGAAGTCAGCATGTCCACCGTATGGACTGACCGCGGGCAGCATTCCCGACGAGCATTCGACTACGGGCAACTCAGAAACTCTCCTTACGAAGGAGGCGAGTTGATTGAACCACCACTCTGTTTCTTCAGAATCCGTTGAACTGAATGCTGTAGCAGGCTTTTGTACTTGCACAAGAAGATGGGCATCTTCCCATTTGTTTGCGAAGGCATACTTTACCGCTAATACTGCTGCAGCAAATGCCTCTTCCACCAGTGCCTTGTCCTGCTCGCCCATTAGCAGCCTGCTGCGTTCTTCATCGGGAGCGAACTTCCCATCAAGTATGAAGTTTGTTGGCAGGAATCCTGAGCCACTCAAAGGATATTCCCGATATACCCGGGAAACGTCTGGCTCAATTGAAATTACTTTCCATCCCTCCGCCTTCCTCTCTACTTTCACAAGAGCGGAAGCTGATGCCTGTTTGCTTGTCATAAAGCGATAGACACGGATCTCGTTTGCGTCAATACCAGCTTGCCGAACTTGAAGGGAACGTTCTTCGACATAGCCACCTTCGAACGATTGTTTACCGACGTTTGTAGGTCGCCAGACTTCTGTGTATCCCTCATCATATTTTAGTTCTACTCGACCGAGGATTCGTCGAGTGGCGTAGAGATAAGGTAACGCTGACCTAAGCGACTCAATCCCTAAACGTAGAGGAGCATCAGCATCAATGTAATACTGGAATCTTGCAGACATGGTACCATCCAAGTCCGAAACAGCGGTGGCAGTTCGGATGGCTTCGGTACAAGCTTCCATGTTTTGAAGAATCGCCTTTTCATCTCCCCCTCTATCCAGTAAAAGGTCAAATAGCTCGTATCCACTAGGAGTTTCAAGCAGGCCTTGAAGACTCGTGCGCTCAGCCAAGACGTGAGTGACAAGGAAGCCTGTCCCAAAGCGGCCGGTCGTCGATTTTGATTCGAAGTCCTTGCTCGAACCGCCGGACAGTAATGCAGCCAGGTCATGAGGCCTAAAGGGAACGCCGTCATGCTCGAACGCAACCACCCTCTGATCGCAATTCAGGCGAATCGAGACGCACGCTCTCCCACTTCGGGGACCGAAATCCAGTGCATTTTGGAGCAATTCAAATGGCCAACGCGGCCCAGCGGAAGGAATACTTTGGCGAGCTTCTGCCACCCGAGCGCGAATTCGCCTCGCTTCATTTCGGCTATGTTGTTCCTTAAGTGTTCTCTCATATATCTTGAACGCTTCGTTGCTCAACTTCCCACCTCTCTGTTGTGCTCAAAGTGATGCGGTAGGTCATCTGTTTGCCTGAGACCATAAGTGTCTCCAGATTGAGGCCAACCATGAATAGCACTCCAATATTCCATATTACCGGATAGTATCAGTAAAGACTAGGTTTGGAATCGGGTTGGAGTCGCCCAAATGTGCAAGGCGTTTGTAAACTCACTGCGTCACCCTAGGCCAACCGCTTCGCGCCCTGCCGCCTCTGAACGTGTATAGACCTCCACCATCCTCGCCATCTTCCAGTGCCTTTACGCCATGATCTTATGCGTAGACGCACCGGGATCGGTCAAAGGACTTGCCATCCCCACGCGGCGTGTGCAGGCCAGGCATGTAGCGCTTCGCGCCTGTGGGCGCCGGCACCCACTAGGCGCGACCAAAACGCGCCGCGCCAGCTGTGCCGGGCTATGCCCGCCTATCCTGACCCTGCTGTTCTCCCTCAAATCGGCCCTTATGAAATTTCGAACCAAGAACTCTCTTTTGAAAAACTCTCAAATCCCATATGGCCACGAGCCCGCCCGCCCGGAGTGGAAGCCCAGCCGTGGCCCTTGGCCTACGCGTCCGGCGCAGTGCCCAGTTTGGATATGGATGTGGGCCTGCAACACACTCTCAAACAAGGGGCTTAGTTGCAATCATGCAAAGAGCGGGGCAATGCCAACACGACCGCCAACCGCTTTATCCGTCTACGCCAGCACTGCTCGCAAATTAACCAAGTTGGTGAATTTGGCACTGTGTCGGCCGACCTGACCAGAGGACGGACGCCCCGATCCCAGAGGGCGGTCAGTCCCTATCTGGTGACCCTCAGTAACATTCCTATCTGGTTAGCGGGTGAAATTGTCAGGGCGTATGCCGAACAGGGCGCGGGCGAGGAAAACTGTGAAAGCGAAAATGTCCGCTCTGACCTTGAACTTCCTGATTCTGCTCTCCTGCACACCCTACGGACATCTGGGCAGCTGTGGCTGGTAGCGAGATAGCTGCTGGGCCCCGGGTACGGGACTCAGCCGAAAAACAAGGACATGAGCCTGATCAGGACTATAGCTGCAATTTGGAGGACGAACGCAATGACGCCTAGGTAGATTGCGATGACCAGAATCTTCCAGAGCCAGATCGGTAGCGGAATGGGTTTGGTAAAAAGTCATTGACGAGGCTTTTGATCGTTGTGGGTTGACTTGGTGGTCTCTCGGGATTCGGAATTGCAACATGGGCAAGCCGACCGACCGACTTCGTGTTCTGGACCTGGCGACCACGTCCGAACTCTCCCGCACGGACGCACTCTGGCGAAATCTGGATTTTGTCGGAGCTGAGTCCAGCGGTCCGCGGTGTCTGCGATCGGCCGATTGGCGTTCAGAGCCATTTTCGGTGGCCGTCTACAGTTCCGCGCTCGGCACAGGTTGGCGCTGGCCGGCGGCGACGCTGATTCTTTGTGGCTGGCTGCCGTCAGCAGTGCAGGGCGACCGCTACGAATTGCAAGGCAACCAGGTACTCCTCCATACTCCTATGCAATTTCAGGCGCTCTACGGGCTTCCTGTGCGGTCAATTTTGAGCAATCGGGGTAAAAATGGACAAAAGCATCGGATTCGGGTATTTTCGCCCGGATTCGCCGGTCGTCTGATCGACAGCTTTTACCTATGACATTCGGCATTGCGCTATTGTTTTCTCTGAAGTTCAGATAAGGTGGGCGAGAGGGCTGCAGACGGGTGACTGTTCAAAGGGCGTGATTTTGCGTACAATCTTCGAGGAAGAACGGGCATAGTGGTCAACGGTAAACTGGGGTTTTTCGACGACGGGCGACGCTGGTCAATGAGTGAGTGGCAATGACGATTTTTGGCAGGGTACCGCGGCGCGACAAACATGACCGCAGAGAGCGTCGCTGGCATGGATGCCCAGCCCCCCAGAGGCGCGCGCCGAGATTGCGTCAGTTGAAGATAGCCTCGCCGCGCTTCCTGGACTAGAGGAAACGCTTGACCGTTTTCAGGACGTTGGCCTCGAGGAACGTCTGCGGGAGCAGAGCATGCTCGTGCGTCTCGTGGATGAGATTCTTGAGGGCGGCCGCGAAGCGTTCGAGACGCGGCAGCGGAAATATGGTTTCTGAATGATGAACAGAACGGAACTGCTCCAACTCATCGCCAACCGGGAGAACTCGCGCGTCGAATTTAAGCGTGACGACTGTCACCCGGATGAGCTCGCCACGGAGATATCCGCACTGCTGAACCTCGAGGGCGGCGTCATTCTCCTCGGCGTGGAAGACGACGGAGCCATCTCCGGTCTGACCAGAAGCCGCGAGGCTGCGGAGGAGTGGGTGATGAACATCGCTCGACAGAATCTCCAGCCTGCTATCATTCCCGTCTGGGCCTGCATGGAAATTGGGGTTGGCAAAAATGTAGGTGTCATCGAGCTTGGCGCCGACAGCCCGGGAAAGCCCTACAAGGCAAGACGAGGCAGAGCCTGGGTGACCTTCATCCGCGCCGGCAGCACCTCCCGGGAGGCGACACGCGAGGAGGAGGGACGGCTCTACCAGGCCGCCCGCTTGGTCCGATACGAGATCAAACCGGTGCCGGACACCGGGCTGGAAGCTCTCGACATGGACCGGATCGAGAACTACTACCAGGACGTCTTGAAGCGCTCACTGCCGGCCCGGACGGACCTTGAGAACAGGCGGCGGCTCCTGCTGAACTCGGACCTGCTGGTTGAGGCGGGAGCTGGCGTCGGTGCATCGGTCGCGGGTCTCCTGCTGTTCGGCAAGAACCCGAACCGCCGTCTTCCCCAGGCAGGCGTGACAGCCGTGGCATTTCCCGGTCTTGAAAAGGAGTACAACACGGTCGATGAAGAGCGGATTCGAGGACCCCTGACGCCGCGCGTCTCGGAGGATGGTGATGTGGTGGAAAGGGGCGTGATCGACCGCACGGTGGACTTCATAAAGCGCAACATGGGAAGCGTCGCCTACCTCGACGGAGGTCGTCGAATCCACAAGAAGTCCTTTCCTCTTGACGCGGTGCGAGAGGCGGTAGTCAACGCGGTGGTGCATCGCGACTACGCGCGCGAGGGGACCGACATTGAGGTCTCGCTATACCGGGATCGCTTCGAAGTGATTTCGCCGGGTCGCCTTCCAAACGGTGTCACGGTGGAGAAGATGAAAGAAGGCGTGGTTCGTGTGGCCCGCAACGAGCTGCTCAAGGAAATCCTCCGCGACTACCGCTACATAGAACACTACGGAATGGGAGTCCGCAACCGGATCATCAACTCAATGCGGCGCCACAATGGCACGGAGCCGGACTTGGTGGAGGGAGATGATCGTTTCACGGTTCGGCTGTGGAAGGCGCCCCGCCAGTCATGATGAGGAAACCTGGCAAATACGCCGCCGCATAGCGAAGCGACCGTTTTCCTCCTGCGTGCTCCTGGGGAATACGCCTGATGCTGAAATCCTCTCGGCTGAAGACCGCCTGTATTGCCTCCTCAAGCCTGGGGCGTTCTTCCAGCATCGCCTCTCTGCTTTCGTTGCCCACATAGTTCAGATTGATATCGACGGACAACCTCGGCACATCGAACACGAAGAGATTTAATGCAGTCCCGCCTTTGAGTACGAACTTTCCCTTCAAAAATGGATGACTGCACATGACGTCAAGCAGTCCCAGTAGATGGATCGCCTTCTCAAGCATGTCCGATCGGAATCCTGTCGCCGCTGCATCTGCGGCCAGCCTCTCGGCTGAGACCCTCATCTCATCTCCTCCCAGGACCGTTCGACCACCTCTGTCGGGACGACCAGGTTCCATGCGGCGACGAAGGTCCCGTCCCCACCGCTTCTCCGGTCGGCGTAGTGGGGTTGCCGGGGACGTTCCTCCCGTAGTTCCGAGATGTGGCGTGCCTCGACCATCAATGCTTCGCGATGCTGGTCCAGATAAAAGCCCACCTTCGCAGCTGTGGTCGCATTTCCAAGTAGAAGAACGTACTCCACGATCCTGTCAAGGTTGAAGAACTCTATCGACTCCAGAGAACGCCAAACCTCCTCCCAGCCTCCGGCTAACAGCGGGCGGTCCAGAACATCCACGAAAGTTCGTTCAAGACTGGTGACCCGCAAAGATAGTCCGGCGCGCTCCATCGTCAACACACCGAAGTTCTCCTCGCCCGAACGCACAAGCGCCTCTGGAAATCGGGTCCCCCGGTAGACCAGGGAGCGGAACGTAAACGTATCCAGCGGACGCGACGACAGATATGTGAACTGTCGCCAGACTGAGTATGCGCGCCCATGGAACTCCAGCGCCGTGTGGTGAGACAGGACGGAGTCCGGCGTAAGCTTGGAAGCCACCAGGTAGGGGTCTATCGGATAGGTGTCGCCGTCGGCTTCCGGCGGAATCACGGCGAACAGTCCGCGTCGAATACGGACCAGCCGTCCAGTCCTGGTGTGATATGCAACCAAAGACTCCTGCATCCGGTCACCGACTCGGCCGCTGGAGCTGAGATGCTCAACCAACTCCTCACCCCTGAACACCGGATGTCGGCGGAAAAACGCGTCATGTTTCATTGTTGCTACTGCTTCTTCTCTGTTGATCTACATGGATTTCAACGATCTGTCTCACCGGAAACTGTCACGTAACTGCAGCGATTGACTTGATATCCCAACGTTAAACACATAACTATATTACGGGTTATATGTTCTATAATCAAGTAAAGCGGGCCTAACGCACAGGCCAGCCCCAACACCGGCGGCCGCAAGACCGTCCGTGAGCCCGGCGGGCGGCTTCGTCCTGCCCGTCTACCGGCCCACCAGCCCCGACCGCCAGCGCTGGCTGCAGATCGCCCTCCTCAACGCCCAGCCGCCCGCAACCGTGCGCATGGCCGGCGGGGTCTGGGACATCTTTGCCCCTATACCAGGGGTGAGGGCGCTGCCGTTGCTGGTGTCGCGCCGGGCCCAGCCCGATGAGCCGCCGCGCGCGCGTTTTCAGAGGGGTTGACGTTGCCGTTGACGTGGCTGTGCACTGTTGCTGTTGACCGTCGTGGTCCTGATTCCCCCGCGCCGGCCTGCAGGTCCCGGGTCCACCGCGCCACGCGCGTGCCAAGCCAGACTGTTGGCAGATGTGGCCCGCGGCTTTCTACGTCCGTTCAAGCAAGGTATGCTAGGTTGTAACGATCAGAGGCACAGGAGAAAATTGATGGAATCCATGCCCGGCCAAAATTCACACATCTGGCACATCTACGGAGCAACACACGACGAAGTCGTAACCCCCCACACCTGCGAAGGTTGGCTCTATCACGACGGCGCACAGATCCGGTTAATCGAACCCTACAATGACGGCTTCAGACTCTGTGGCGCACCGGTAGCTGCCCTAAACGCGGATGTCGACTGGTCCCACCTCGATAGCTCCGAACAGTGGCTTCCTCATCGCTACTGCAACAGATGCTTGCCCAGCGCCATCAACACCTTCCGTAAAAGGGTGAAAGAGAGAGAGGAAAGACAGGTAAAACAGTATCGCAGAGAGCGTTGCCTGCAGGCCTTGCGGCTGTGCACTGACGACCAGATCATCGCCACCGTCGAAGAGCACGGTGGCGATCTCACCGCCGCACTCAAGGCGCTCGTGCCGCCTGACATCCCTAAACTGCGGGGCTACTTCCACCCGCTGCGCGAAGAGCTGCAGCGCCGCGGCCTGATGCCAATCTTTCACCATGCACGCCTGCAAACACACATCGAAACACGTAAAGCCGAACTGGACGAGGCCCAACACGAGCTCACCGTGCTCGCAGTTGAAGTCGCCAGAATCAAAGGCGAGTCAATTCACTAGACAGGCCTGATCAGGCCAGCTTTCAGATATGCGAGCGTGTAGGGGGAGAGATGGCCAGGTCGACGAGGTACCCGGAGTATGTCAGGGGATATGATGAAGGGAAACAGGTAGGATGGGAAGAAGGCAGGAGAGAAGGGAAGGAGGAACTGCTCGCCCAGGGATATGCAGAGGCACTGGCCCAAAGAGGCAGGGAAAAGATTGATAAAGCGTACGGGCGAGGATATACGGCAGGGAGGTCAGAAGCAGAAGGAATCGCGATCGAAAAAGGACGCGCAACAGGAAATAGGTTTCGCTCAAGGATATGAAGACGGTAAGAGCGACGGTTTCACCCCGGGCGTCGACAACCCAGGCTTATTCGTGTAGTCAATCAAAACCCAAACCTCAAAACCAACAAGAATCAATTCACATACACAAAAACAACGACGCAGACATCGGACTCGCCAGTCGAATCTCTGGTCACTCGCCGGGTATCTGGCCTGGACATCCCACCCTGTCAACTCAGACAGATCAGTCCGGACAGGCCAATTTCCCGGCAGCCGATTACGCCGGACGTTCAGACGGTTCCCCTTTTTACATGGCGCACAGTTCTGGTAACTGGCATCGCGCAGGCGCTCGGCGTCCTACTGCGGTTTCGCCCAGATCTCCATTTTGCACTCACGCCCAAGTGTGCTAAACTGATGTTCTAACCGCATAAAGATGACCCGGCGCGACGGCAATCGCCCGGGTCCGGACCACGAGGATATAGCTCATGGCCACCACGATTGTACCCCAACCTGTAATCCAATTTCAAAGCCGCGACGCGTCTCGGGCATTCGGCCCGGGATTTTTGCGCGCCCGGCATCCACAGGAGGCACCATGACAGATCAGTTTTACGGCCCCAACTACCGCGTCGCCCGGGGGGAAGCTTTCGCCCGTTCCGGAGGGACCTGCCAGGGATGCGGTATGGCGCAGGCGACCGAGGCGCATCACTGGAAATACGTACCCGACGAGGAGGTGACGAGCGACCATCTTATTGCCGTTTGCGGCGTGTGTCATCTGATATTCACGACAATGCGGCGCCAGCTGAGGCGGGGCGCCGACCGTTTCGAACTTCACAGCAGAATCGAGGAGGCAATCGCATCATGCAGTACAGGATCACAGTCAGCGGGGTTAGCCCGATCATCCACCACAACGGGGCAGCCGGGCTTGACACCCGAAGTCCTGTCAGCCGTGAGATCGCAGCGATCGCGGCCAAGCGCGGCGGCAATCGCACCGAAGCCGACGACGACCGGCTTCGAGAGCTCGAAACCCAACGCTCTCTTTGGCTCGACGAGAGCGGAACGCCTACGATCCCGGCAACAGCTATCCGCGCAACGATCGAAAGCGGAGCCCGCAAGCGAAAGCAAGGGCCGCAAGTCAGGGGCGGATTGTTGGTGCTGAGCACCGTTTTCGATTATGACACAGAGAAGTACGGCACCAGCATTGGGGAGCTTGGCCGCTCGACGCAGTACACCGTTCCGGTTGTCGTGCAACGCAGCAGGATTCTACGGACGCGGGCGAAGTTTTATACGCCCTGGTCCTGCACGTTTGAAGTGGTTGTGGATGATGAGCAGATCGACCAAGACCATCTGCTCGAGTGGTTGGACATTGCCGGCCGCCAAGTTGGGCTCGGGGACTGGCGTCCGGAGAAAAGCGGTATGTTCGGTCGGTTCAATGAACCGAATATCGAAAAAGCCGAAGAGGCCAAGGTACGGCATGGTATGGCGTAGCAGGGCATGGGGATCGAGGCCTGGCCGGGTGAGGTTGGCGAGGTATGGCAAGGCAGGGTTTGAGTAGAAGAGCGAAACGCTCCGGGCATGGCTTGGCATGGCGGGGCAAGGTTCGGCTCGGCTTGTTGTGGTAAGGCATGGCAGGGCCCGGCGCGGCTAGGGAAGTACCGAGAGCGGCAGGCGACGATGTCTGCCGCTCTCTTTATGCAGAACTCAAGGTGCATCCACAGGTCGACCGGCTCAAAATGGGACTTGAGTGGCTGAAAGAAAAATTGCCGGTCCCACGTAAACCGGCGAACAAAGGAGACTGCTCCCCATTGTAGGCTTTGCCGATCGCGCCGGCCTTCTGTATCATCACCCATATCACCGCCAGCACACCACGACCTGAAGAATCTATGATTGTACAATCCCAGTCTGAGGATTGTGCTCTTCACAAGATGGAGGGAGTCTGAACTGGGTGATGAAAGCGAAAATACCGCTGGTGCTGGAGCCTCGGCCCGAAGGGGGCTACACCGTCACCTCGCCGCTGCTCCCGGAGCTGATGACCGAGGGCGACACCATGGCCCTGGCCAACGTGGAAGACGCCTTTGGCGCGGTTGTGGAGATATACCAGGACAGAGGCCGTCCACTGCCGTCGAGCCTCTAACTGGAAGATGCGAACGGCCCCTTGTCCGTCGAAACGGTCGTCTCCGTCCCGTGAGGTACAGGGAGGCCGCCCGCAAGCTGGCGAACCTGAAGAATATCGTCATATCTGGGAGACTGAGCCGGACAGTATGTATTCGGCATGTCCAGCGAACTAGAGGTTAGGGTACCCCTGCTGTTACGCATCGGGGGGAGTGTCGATTCTACACACTGGCAAGTCAGGGTCGAAGGAGCGCAAAAAGAGCGTCGAAGCGGAATGGATGTCGCGCGTTGAAGCACAGGTTGAAGGTCTTAAGGAAGAGGCAACCAAATTGCGGGCGGTGCAGCTCGACCTGGTGAAAGAAACATCCGAATTACGGGGGGCGTACGACCACTTAGCTACGAAAGAGGATGTGGCGAAATCCACTTTGACACAAGTTAAGTGGCTGATTGGCGTAGTAGCCGTTCCGACAGTGATCACTCTGATCAACATGATAATTCAGCTCACAGGCTAAGTACTCCGGGGAGGCACTGCAGCAGCGCGGTTGAGTCCCTATTGCAAGCTTCACAATAGATTTCGCAGCCCTTCGCGTGACTTCGCGGATCGATCGGTTCTGTTTATCAAGCGTAGACAAAGAGAAAACGCCTGGAGAGCATCCGACCCTCCAGGCGTTTGTTGTTCCCCTTCCTCCTGGCGCGCATTGCACACAAGCTGGCGCTACGCCCCAATTGTTGCAAATCTGCCGCCAAACTGGGTGACTGTAGCTGCGGCTGGGCAGTGTGCGGGTTGGGCATGTGGCGCTTCGCGCCGGCCGTGCCGGACCATGCCAGCCTATCCTGCTCCTGCTTTTCTCTGGGGAAACTGTGTCTGTGTGCGGATGCCGTCGCAATGCAAAATTAAGGGTGCCGGCAACTCGGTCATCGTCGTCGATACCACATGTTTCGTGTAGTCAATCAAAACCATCAACACTATCGCGACGCGACACTTATTCTCTACCTCATCCATAACGACAAACAGATCGACGTCGCTCCAGCGATTGTCAGTGCCGCGTGCGCGCCAGCTGGAAGCGGGCAACAATGCGCTTCACTATGGTATCGACGATGGCTTGGTTGGTCACAGGGCGCCCCTGTCGGCGGAACTACGCCAACCATTTCGCCGCTCTTCCGGCCTCTTCCGAGCGTGTATAGACCTCGACCATTCTCGCCGTCTTCCATCTGCCCTGCGCCATAATCTCATGCGTGGGCGCGCCGGCCGCGGCCATGCGCCTTGCCATCCCCACCCGCCCCGAATGCCCGGAAAAGCCCAGCCCCAGCCCAGCCACCGCGGC
>VXOE01000255.1 GCA_009840225.1 Caldilineaceae bacterium SB0662_bin_25
GCACAAGGGAGGGCCGAATAGGCCCGACCGCCCAAAACTGCAGTGGTCAGTGGTTAGTGGTCAGTGGTCAGAGACGGCGCTTATTCTGTTGGAATGGTAACTGACCATGGCTTGGGAGCCTCCAGAGGTAAACGAAAGTTCGCCGCCATATTGGGAGGCACATGTTTGAAAAGTAGGGGTTTCAATTTCAGGGACGAAGAGATAGGCTGGAAAGACTATGAGACAGGCCAGAATTGAACGGGCGACGAAAGAGACGCAGGTCGTGCTGGAGCTGGCGCTGGACGGGCGCGGCGCGGCGGAGGTGGCGACGGGTATCGGGTTTCTGGACCATATGCTGACGCTCTTTGCCGGGCACGGGCTGTTTGACCTGACGGTGCGGGCGGACGGCGATCTTGAGATTGACGAGCACCACACGGCTGAGGACGTGTGCATTTGCCTGGGGCGGGCGATCGACCAGGCTTTGGGAGACCGCAGCGGCATCGTGCGCACTGGGCTTGCCTATGTGCCGATGGATGAGACGCTGGCGCGGGTCGTGGTGGACCTGAGCGGGCGGCCGTACTGCGTATTTGAGGCGGAGTTTACCACGCCGAAACTGGGGGAGCTCAGCACGGACCTGTTGTTCCACTTGTTCGAGAGCGTTGCGATTCACGGGAGGATGAACCTGCATGCGGCGGTGCTGTACGGGCGCAACGATCACCACAAAGCGGAAGGGCTGTTCAAAGCGCTGGCGCGGGCGCTAGACGGGGCAACGCGGCCGGATGAGCGGCGGGCCGGCGTACCGAGTACGAAGGGAACGCTGAGCGCGTGAACGCAGGCGCGGTTGTTCCTCGAACGACGGCCGGGCGCGCCTCCTCGCTTTTGCCTAGCCACTCCTTTTTCCCTTTCCCATTTCAAGGCATAGACAATGACCGTTGACAAGATGACCGATCTCGAGATCCCTACACTGGAAGAGATACGCACAACGCGCGCTCACATAGATCCTTATGTCTTGCGCACTCCAATGTGGCGCTGGCAGAGTCAGACCGTGGAGGAGGCATTTGGGGCGGACACGGAGGTCTGGCTGAAGCTGGAGCTTTTTCAGAGGACGGGAACGTTCAAGCCGCGCGGGGCGGTGAATGACATTCTGCAACTGGACGAGGAGGCGCGGGCCCGAGGCGTGACCGCGGTGAGCGCGGGCAACCACGCGATCGCGGTGGCGTACGCGGCCCAGATTTTCGGCATCAGCGCCAAAGTCGTGATGCCGTCGTCCGCGCCCCGGTTTCGGGTGGAGAAGTCGCGCAGTTATGGGGCCGAGGTTGTGCTGGTGGCCGACGTATATGAGGGGTTTGCCGAGGTGGAGCGCATCCAGGCGGAAGAAGGGCGGGCCTTTGTTCATCCGTTTGATGGCCGTACGATTGTCGCGGGTCAAGCGACGGTGGGGCTGGAGGTGTGCGAGGATGCGCCGGCGCTGGACATGTTGATCGTGCCAATAGGAGGAGGAGGTTTGGCCGCCGGCATCGGCGCGGCGGTCAAGCAGCTGCAGCCGGCGTGCGCGGTCTTCGGTGTGGAGCCGGAGGGCGCGGACACGATGCACCGCAGCTTTGCCACAGGCAAGCCGGAGTCGATTGAGCGTGTAGAGACGATCGCCACCAGCCTGGGAGCCCCGTCGACGCAGTCGTACAGTCTCGGGCTATGCAGGCACTTTCTGGAAGACTTAGCGCTGGTCAACGACGAAGAGATGCTGGATGCGATGCGGCTTCTTTTGCATGAGATGAAACTGGCGGTCGAGCCGGCGTGTGCGGCCTCGACTGCGGCCCTTTTGGGACCGCTGCGTGAACAGGCGGCGGGCAAACGGGTGGGGCTGATTCTGTGCGGCTCGAACATTGGCGTGGACACGTTTGTGGAGCTGATCGGCCAGGGCATCGATGGCTGAAAGCGCTGTCGAACTGGCGCCCGGCCATAAGATCGGTCTGCCGCTGGCAGGCCCGGTGATGCTGGCGGCGGGCAGTGTCGGTTACGGGGAGGCGCGGCACCGGGAGTTGGAGACGGCCCGGTTCGGCGGCGTGGTTGTGGGTCCGTTCACACGGCGGAGCCGGGGCGGCAGCCAGCCGCCGCGTATGGCGGAGACGGTGGGCGGGTTTGTACGAAACGTCAGGTTGCAGAACCGGGGCGTGTCGGCGGCGGTGAGGCGGTACGGCCAGCTGTGGCCGCGTATGGGCTGTCCGGTCATTGCCCAGGTGGCGGACAGCGAGCACAGAGACGCGGCGGAGACTGTGGAGCGGCTATCGGCGGCGGACGGAATCGAGGGGTTCGAGTTGCTGTGTGAGCCGGAGGCCGGCGAGAAAGAGATCAGCCGGCTGCTGGAGGTTGTTCTGCTGGAGACGGAATTGCCCGTGCTGGTTAAGCTGCCTCTCGCACGAGCTGCGGTACTGGCCGCGGCGGCTGTGGAGGCGGGCGCGGCCGGTGTGGTGGTGGGCAGGCCGCCGATGGGGGCGGGTGTACGGCCAGACGGCCAGACTGTGAGCGGGGAGATGTTCGGGCCGGGGGCCTTTCCGGTGATGCTGGCGGCGCTGTTGGCGGTGAAGGCGCTGGCGCTGCCCGGCTCGCTGGTCGCCAGCGGCGGCGTTCATACACGGCAGCAGGCGCGCGATTGTTTGCAGGCGGGCGCGGATGCGCTGCAGCTGGATAGCCTGGTCTGGGTGGAGCCGGCGGCGGCAGTGGCGCTGGCAGCCGGGTTGAGCAGCAGTTGATGGGCCGGCAGATTCTTCACCCCGCGTTCATTCCTTTCTTTTTTCTCTTTCGCCTAATCTACATACCGGCCAGCGTGTTGAGCCATACAGGGCACGGGTCGCCGTGGCTAAATGCGGTGTTGGGCTGCGTGGTCACGCTGGGCGCGGAGTGGCTGGCGCGGCGTGTGGGGGTCGACATCGCGCGGCGCGAGCGGCAGCGCGCAGTTGGAGTCGTGATTCTGGCGCTGGTTACGCTTGGCTACTTTCCGGAGGAGGCGCCGATCGGGTTGATCCTGTGGGCGGGGAGTGGGGCGGCG
>VXOE01000189.1 GCA_009840225.1 Caldilineaceae bacterium SB0662_bin_25
CCCCCGATCAGCAGACCGCGCCACCGCGTCGGCCTTCCCCCTTCATCCCTGCCGAACAGCACCTTCCCCAGCCAGAATACGGCAAAGACCAGGCCCGCGCTGCCCAGCGCTGTCGGCAGATGCATGGCTAGTAGCGTCCGCCCAAACAGGATTGTCGACAACGCCAGCGCGTAGATCGCCGACGGCTCGCGACCCTGGTCCACCGGAAAAAATATCGCGTGCTCACCCCGCAGAACCTGGAGCGCCAGCGCCCCGTCTATCCCCTCATCCCGGTTGAGACCCATCGGCAGCTCGGCCAACCCCGCAAAACGCAGCACAACGACCACGATCGCCAGAGCCAGCAGGATCGCCCCTGTCGCCAACCTGAAGCGCATGCGCCCGGCATCTGTTAACCCGGCTGCGCCTGTTCCATCTCTTTCTGAAGATGAACTCTCAGACACGCTGGCGTTTCCTTACTCCTGCCCGCTCCTCGTCGTAACGCTTTCGCGCCGCGCCGCCAACTTCGGTCCCATCCGCGCCCCGGGCAGCCTGCAAGCGCCAAAGGGCGTCTTCCCGTTTACGCTTCACGGGCTGACATCCAATTGCAACCGCGCCAGCAGCAGCTCCGGCTCCCACACCCCAATCTCGACAGTTGGTATCTGTGTCTCGGTGCTGTAAACGACCAGCCGCAACGCATACTCGCCGGAAGCGAGATCGGTCGGGAATTCAAACTGGACCATGGTATCGAACAGCTCGGAAGGCCCTCCGCTCCCGGTCAGCGTGTGATTCGGTTTCCACAGAACAATATCCCTCTGGTAAGACCTTTCTCCGTCGGTATTGTAGAGGCGCAGCGATATCGCATAGTCGACATCTAACCCGGATTCTGTTCGCCACTGCAGAGCCATCCACAGCGTTCGATCCCGGCCCAGGTTGAGAAGCTGCTGCGATGACCACTGCTCTATGCCTTGGCCCAGGGCGATCCCCTCAAGAGCAATGTCGCCATCGTAGTAGACTGTCAGCGGCTCCAGATACTCATAGAATGTCCAGGGCTGGTCCAGTGCAATATTGGTGTAGTTATGAATCCGAAAGCTGCCGTATGCGTCACTACCCAGATAACGTCCGTATCTGCCGAAAAGGACGGCAAACCGATCGCTTTCATCGCCCGTCCAGGCAGCCCTGCTGTCCCAGTCCACAACTTTCACAGTGGATATGCTCTTCATGGCCGCCAGCGAAGATCTAATCTTCTGCGCCAGGTCAGGCATGGCGGTATGGAAAAGATGGACCTGGGCCGCGCCTTGATACAAGTATTCGAAAGTTGGACTGCGAAATCCCTCATCCAGCGCCTTATGGCGCTGTCCATCGGGGATCAGATAGACAGTTTCCTCATCGGGCGGCTGCAGGCTCAACATCTGTATCAAATCAACCCACCCCACAGCGTATTCATGGTAGACTTCAGACCTGTACGCCCACTCCTGGAAATATGTGCGATACGTGCTGACGCCCTGAACCAGAACCACGCTGCTGACCATAACCGCCAGTGCGATGGTGGCTATGCCTCTGCTGTCCCCAGAAAACCGCTCCCGCAAGAAACGGCACGTCTCCCACGCGCCGATAGCCGTTAGCAGATAGACTGCCGGCGTCGCGCCGATCATGCGCAGCGTGTTGGGCACGAGGACATCCCTGGCCAGCATCGCCGGCAGCAGCAGGACCGCCAGCCAGATCAGAAGCAGGCGGTAGGCGGGCCGCCGCCAGCGCCGCACGGCTAGCCCCGCGCCAAGCCAGAAGAAGAACGTTTCCCATGAATTCAGCACTGGCTGAGCGGCGAAGCTGTGCCGCCAGTTCGGATCGCCGCGAAAGCCAAATGCCAACAAATGGGCCCACACATTCCCCAGCAAAGCTCGCAGCGGTTCCCCCTGACTCCGATCAGGCTGGAGTATCAATAACTGGTTGCTGCGGATCACAAAATGCTCCGGATGTAGAGCGAAATGTATGAGAATCGGCGCCGCAACCAGCCCGGCTATACCCAGAAAGATGCCTGCCCAAGGCAGCCCAGCCCGCAGGCGAGCCCTTCCTTTGGCCCAGGGCAGAAGAAAACTCAGTCCAAAAAAGAGAAACAGGAATGGCGCGAAACGCGCCGCAAGATAGGTGTATGGCAGCAGCCCGGCGCACGCCCCCGCCAGCGCGATCCGCCGCCAACTCCTGCCCTCCCACCCGCGCCAGAGCAATAACAGGCACACGCCCAGCAAAAGTGGCAGAAAGTTGGCCCTCAGCGCCGCACGCCCAATGATCGTCTGGCCCAGTGACATCGCAAGCAGACCAGCCCCGATTCCGCCGACCAACAGGCCGCGCCACGGTGTCGCCCGCCCGCTCTCCTCTCTGCCAAAGAGCAGCTGCCCCAGCCAGAAAACAACAAAGACTGTGCCGGCGCTGGCCAGCGCAGTGGGCAGACGAAGAGCCAGCATCGTGCGCCCCACAAAGGAGACGGCCAGCGCTATCGTATAGACAATCAGCCCTTCGCGCCCGTTGTTTGCAGGGAAGAAAACAGCGTGCTCTCCCTGCAATACCCGCAGGGCATCCATGCCGTGCGCCCCTTCATCATGATGGAGCCCAATCGGGAGTTCATCTATGCGCTGGATTCGCAGCAACAGGACGGCCAATGCCAGGACGAACAGAATTCCCCCGGCGACCAGCGCGAGGCGCAAGCGTTCAGTCTCTGCTGACTCGGCTGCGCCGGCTGGACATTCCCCTGATTTTGACGTTTCAGTCATTCCCTTTCGTTTTGGGGTCTCCAGCCGGTTCGACGCCTTCCAGGACCACAGGCGTTTCTGATGAATCAGGCCGCGCTGGTTACGACCAGCTGTCCGCTAACTTGGCCGGTGCGGGGTCCCCGCAAAATATAAGAATTCGCGTGACTGCTAACTCCTTGCCCAAAGGCGCTCATGATTCAGCATGGCGAAAGATGTTACTCTCTCCTCGCTTTTGGGCGGTCGGGCCTAGTCGGCCCTCCCTTGTGCGGGGGC
>VXOE01000396.1 GCA_009840225.1 Caldilineaceae bacterium SB0662_bin_25
GGTCGGGCCTATTCGGCCCTCCCTTGTGCGGGGGCTCCGCCCCCGCAACGCCCCCGGTCCTGCTCGCGCCGCTGCGAGTGTTTGGGTAATATGAAATTGGCGTCCCGCGGCGACCAGTCTTCACCCCGTCCCGCCTCTAGACTGGTTCCAAGTATGTGTCACCGCATGCAGGACAAGCCCGAAGTGGGCCCAACCTAAACAGCTATGACCATTGAGAGCCCGCCATGCAATTCCTGGCACTACATTTCGCCCAGGCAGACCGCGCCATGAACATGCCTTAGTATTTTCAAGAGCTTAGTCCCTTCCGATGTCCTTGATCAAACCCTTCCTCCAGGATGATGCCTTCCTCCACGATGTGCAGAATGCAACTGGCAACGAACGCGTCCTGCATTTCTGGTGGCTCGGCCAGAGCGGCTTCCTGCTCAGATGGCAGAACAGATTCCTTCTCTTCGATCCCTACCTCTCCGATTCCCTCACAAAGAAATACGCCGCCACCGACAAACCCCACATCCGCATGACCGAACAGGTGGTCGCGCCCGACAACCTCAACTTCGTTGACGTTGTAACATCCAGCCACAATCACACCGATCATCTGGACGGCGAGACGCTCGGCCCCCTGATGGCGGCAAACCCCGACCTTCAGTTCGTTATTCCGGAGGCAAACCGGGCTTTCGTAGCCCGTCGATTGGACTGCGACCCGACCTGGCCTGTGGGACTGGACGACCGAGACTACAGAGAGGTGGGCGCATTCCGCTTTCACGGTATCGCCGCCGCACACGAGGAGTTGGAGAGGGACGAAAAGGGGCGGTGCAGATTACTTGGTTATGTGGTGCGTTTTGGCCCTTGGACCGTCTATCACAGCGGGGACACGGTCCACTACAGTGGACTGGTGGAGCGGTTAACGCCCTTCAACGTGGATGTTGCCATCCTTCCCATCAACGGCAGCAGGCCTGAAAGGAGAGTTGCCGGCAACCTCAACGGAATCGAAGCCGCCACAATTGCGTGCGCCATCAACGCCAAACTGGCCATCCCCTGCCACTACGAAATGTTCACCTTCAATACCGCGCCGCCCGATACCTTCATTACAGCCGCCGCCGCGCTGGATCAGCCCGTACGCGTGCTGCAGGCCGGCGAACGCTGTACCGTCCAAAAGTCGGCTGCTGGCGTCATGACCGTTCGACCAGGCGATTGACTGCCCCCCGCGACAGCGCATCCAACGGCCTGTCTGGCGTAGAAACGACAGTCGCCGCCACCGCGTTAGCGAAGCGCGCCGCCTGCACAGCAGTTGACCCCTTATGTACCGCCAACAGGAATCCGGCATTGAATGAATCCCCCGCGCCAACCGTAGTCTGAACCTCGACGGAGAATCCGGGTACGATTATCGGCCCGTTTGCAGAGCCCCCAGAAGTGGCCTCCCCGTCCTCCACCTGCAGTACGACCGCGCCTGCAGCGCCCCTCTTGATCACCACACAACCTGCGCCGCCTGCCAGAATCGCCGCCATCCCCGCGGCCAGCTCAACCCCTCCAGTACAGACCGCTAACTCGTGCTCATTGCACATGAAATAATCTGTCAGGGCCAGAAGCGGACGCAACTCCTCCAAGTGGGCCGGTTCGCCGATGGCCGGACCGATGTCTACCGCAGTGCGCGTGCCGCTCTGTCGAGCCTCCCAAAACAGTTCGACTGCGCCGTAAGGACGCAGACCCGGCATGATCGAATAGCTCGTCAGGAGCAGCATGTCCGAACTGCGAATCAGATCGCTGTCGACTGACCTACCGTCAACAGCCCTGTTGGCGCCTTCGTGGTGAAAGGCCAGTCGATTCTGCTCCCTGTCGCTGAGAATGAGCGTCGTCGCAGTCCCCTGCCCAGTGTACCTTCTGACGCTCCCCATCCTGACCCCCGCATCTACGAGCTGCTCCGCCATCCAATCGCCCAGATGGTCCTCGCCCAAGCCCCCAACCAGCTCCACCGCCGCCCCCAAACGCGCCAGGGCATAGGCCGAATTCGCCCCGTTTCCCCCCAGCGAGGTTCTCAGCGGCTCGTCATGAAACACGAGACTATCCACCGTGAACTCATCCCCCTCGCTGCGCGGCATCGCCGCCAGATTGGAGACAAAAAGATCAACTGTGCAGGTCCCGATTACGGTAAACATGCTATTGCTTCCCCCTCAAGAAATCGGACCGGCCCGAAAGCTGGATTAAGTTCGCTACCGGCCTTCATATTTCGCACGCTGTCAATCTCAGACCACTATTCTATAGCCGAACACCGCCGCAGTGAAACAGCCTTGCCGCAGAGCGCAACGCATATTCTCAGGCGCTCGATTGCACCCAACCACATCAGAGGCCAATGTCCACTCGCGTTCCTGCCTATGTAGCAAGGCAACTCCACCCGCTAAGGCCCGTTGACATTTCCTCCCAACCCAGGCACCCCCCGTAGGGGCACCCCTTGTGGGTGCCCTCGTACGCGCCGCGCCTCCCTGCCCCCACCTTCCCGATCCCCTGTAGGGGCACCCCTTGTGGGTGCCCTTGTGGGCGCCATCGTGATTGCCTCACCCTCAAGGACGCCTCCTGAACTGTTTTGTCCCTGCTGGATTGATTACATCATGGGCCCGCAAAATTCAGGTCGGACAAACTTCAAAGAATCCCATTCTCAACTCCAGACTTCATTCCACAACTTAGGACCGACGACAATTCAATCTCTTGATTTCCCAAAAATCAAGGCTAAAGCATCGAAAACAGTGTTATAATAAAACTGTGGCCGAATGTGAAAAGGCAATACTGAGGGCGTACTGTCATCTTCAAGCCATGGCTCCCTCTGCAGGGAATCAGACTGTGAAAGAGGCCCCAGACAAGACTGTTGGCTGCCCAAAGCCTGTCGGCCCAGCACACAACAAAGACAGCGAGGTTACGCGTTCGATGCCCAGCACAGAATTCTAGGAAAAAGGTGACTGCTAAGTCCTTGCCCAAAGGCGCTCATGATTCAGCATGGCGAAAGACG
>VXOE01000095.1 GCA_009840225.1 Caldilineaceae bacterium SB0662_bin_25
GGGTAGGGGGATAGGGCCGCTGCTCATGGGGTGGCGGATTTCTGTTATATTATATTTATTTTAGGTCGATTCCCCGCCTGCTATGGCGGGGACGGTTCCGAATGGGGCGTTTCTGCGCTTGTGCTGACAGTTGCTGCTGTAGCGAGGTCGGAACCGGGGGCCTCGCCCTGCGGAGACGGGTTGTCGTCCGGGTCGTCCAGCTCGTTCAGGCGAACCATTGCTGCCCTATCCTTCCCCATGGCCTTGAAGAGCAGGTCAGAGACCTGGTTTAGTCGATTCTCCAGGAATTCTGCGGTGGGGGCGGCGCTGGGGGCGTCATACTTTGTCGTCAGACTGGCTTTCACGCAGGCCGGGGGTTCGATCATGGGCTGGCCGGTCAAGGGGTCGGTAGGGGGCGAGGGCTCAAGTGTGAGGTCTTCGCGTGCGTCCAGGACGTTGCTGTGGATGGCGACCAGTTCCTGGACCATTTCGTGGCGTTCATCGATTGAGAATGAGATGGTACGGGTTTCGTCAAGGACATCATACCAGTCATCGATTTCCTGCTGTGTGATGGTACAGGCGCGGCGATAGCCGAAGCGGCGGCGGCCCTCTTCGGTGAGGACGATTTGCGGGGGTTGGTCGGGGTCGGGGGATGGTACGAGCTCGGCGAGTCTCTGGTCGACGAGGGACTGGCTGCGGTACTGGTCCTGGCGGGCGGAGACTGCGTCGATAGTTTCGAGGAGCTCGAGGTTGGCGCGGACGCCGGTTATTCCGGCGGCGGCCTGTTCGGTTTCTTCGCTGCGGATTGTTTCCATGTCCTGGTCGGCGAGGCGGTAAAGGTCGACGAGGGCTTTGGCGCCGCGGCACATGGCGGTGAGGGCGGCGGGTTCCATTGTTCCTTGTGCGACCTGGACGATGCCGTCGTCAATCTGGTCGATGGCGCCTTTCAGGCGTTCGGGGATGCGTTTATCGAGGCGAGCGGCGGTGGAGGAGTTCTGGCCGCCGAGGGAGCGCCACTGGTGGGTCTGGTCGGGGGTGGGTCCGTGGGCGATGCAGAGTCCGTCGTACTGGGGCAGGCCGTGGCCCTGGCAGGGTGTGCCGTCTTTTTTGATGCCTTTACATGGTGTTCTGGCCATAGGTATGATCCTCCATGGCATGTGGCCGCCATCCATTGTCGGATTGGATGGATGGGGTAAACGTGTGATACCGCCCGGCCTGCCACGAAGTCATACCTACATGGGGAAACATGCGAGGTAGTGGGGTAAGCTTACTTCAGGATGGACGAATTGTCAAGGGGTTTAGTAGTTTTTAGTAGTCAGTTTTTAGTTTTTGGTGGGCTGCTTTTTCTGTTGTCTGAATCAGGATTTGCTGGATTGTGAAGGATTTTCGGGATGGTTGGCGCCTGAAACTTGTGATAGGCAAGACCGGTCGATCCGCGAAGGACACCTTTTTATCCGCGAAGGCACGCGAAGAACACCTTTTTCCACGAAGGGCCACGAAGGGCCGCGAAGGACACCTTTTTATCCGCGAAGGGACGCGAAGGGGCGCGAAGGACACCTTTTTTCCACAAAGGGCCACTAAGGGCCGCGAAGGACACCTTTTTGCCCGCGAAGGCACGCGAAGGGGCGCGAAGAACACCTTTTTCCACGAAGGGCCACGAAGGGGCGCGAAGAACGGCAGGGCTCTTGTCATATAGGTCGGACGGTCGTGGTGTTGGTTATTGGCAATCTATCAGGGGGGACCAGTCGAATTCGGTGGGGATGGTTATGGTGTATCCGCTCAGGTCCTGGCCGGTCACTTCGACGCGGAGTTCCTGGTCCAAGTGCTTGACTGCCGTCTTGTTTTGGCCGGCGAATCCGGCTATGGAACAGGCGGCCGAACGGTCGGCGGGTTCGCCTCGCCATATCCCGAGGTTGAAGAAGTCGGCTGTTTCGAGCAGGCCGGGGTCCACGGCCTCTACAATCCAGAATCTGCCGTCCGGCCCGGTCCGTTTGGCCACTACATCCGGATGTCGGCGAAGCGACCTAAAGCGCTCGCCCTCCTGTCTCCAAGCGGATAGTGTGACCCACACTTCCGGCATTGGATTGCCTCTGTCATCCAGCACTCTGCCCCTGATGAAGAACTGCCTGGTCTGGCAGAAGTCAGGCAGGGTCGGGTTGCCCAGGTAGTGTTCAATCAGGCGGGCGGCCTCGCTGTCGAGCTCCGACAGGTCACTCAGTCCGAATTGGGTGCGGAACAGGTCGGGGCGAAGCCAGTGTACGACCATTTCGGCCCAGTATTCGTGGCTCACAGTAGATTCATACCTGCCAGCCCACAGTCCAGCCTTCATGGCACTCAGGTAGGCTTGATTGCGAGCCTGCTTGAATCCGGATTCACGAAAGGCCCTCCAGTCTTGTGTAAGAAGCGCATAGTCCAGAGCGTGGGCTATCTCATGAATCAGTGTCTCGTTGCAATAATAGGTTGTCATTGCGGGGGCAACCACTGCTTGTCCATAGGATGTTTCAGCGAACACGCCCGAGAATTTGGAATCAGCATCTTCGGAAAATTCGGGCAACTGCGAAGGCCCACCCCTTTCTCTGTCGTAGAGCAGGATCCTGGTGTTCAGCGATGCCAGCACGTCGAGCAGGTCGGGACGGTCGGCGACCATGCCGAAAAGGGTGGCCTGCGCTCGCCGCAGTTCTGCGTCCGGGACTGATTCAGGGGCCAGAATCGGTATGCCGCGTGCATCCAGGTATTTCTGGTAGTAGGGGTCTGCATTGAGGTGCGGGGGCGGTCCGGCGCCGGTGTGATATGCGGTAACGAGGCTGCTGTGCAGCCACCCGAGTGTGTCGCCGTCCACACAACAGAATCTGTACCATCCGCCCGATTCGTCTACTATTTCGACCAGCCGGTCGCCCTCCTGAACCTTGCCGATGATGTCGTAGTCCATACCGGGGCCTGTGCGAACGTTGCCCAGCTGGACGTGGACGACCAGCACCTTGTCGATGGTGGTCCTGGTGGGGGT
>VXOE01000119.1 GCA_009840225.1 Caldilineaceae bacterium SB0662_bin_25
GAACTTCTATTCTACCAGCTTGGTTAGGCGCTCATTTACTCCGAATTCAGGTTAATGTAGAACTTGCCGTAGAAGCTGACGGGCCTCCCGCGGGCAGGTTCGATCTCAAAGACAACAACCCGCCCACGTGGGTGTTTTACTATAGAGACCTCGAAACCTGGGTTCGGGATTAGTCCAGCCGTTATCCAGGGAAGCAGATCCTGGTTGCCCTTGCCCTTTTCAGTGTATGGATCGAAGGACGTTCCGACAATTTCGTGCGTTTCGTCCTCGATGCCGTAAAGAAAATATGCCTTCGGCTTATACTTCAGGCATGCTGCGTTCGCCAAAGCAGATATGTACTCACCTATCCTTTGGTCAGAGTGGTAATTCCTCTTGAACTCAACCCACTCCGTCTCTCCAGACAACTGGCATAGTTCATCCACAAGACGAACGAGACGACTATCATGAATTCGACTGAATGTCATGTCTTGACCTCCTTGAAGATATTTTAGTTCCCCTCCCCTCCACCGCCAACCCGCCAGTGGAACACCTCCGGCATCCCTTCAGGATAGGCGTCGTGCGGATCGTAGTCGTCCCCGCTCTCGTCCTCCATAATCGGCGCCATGTACTCCTCCCAGCGCACCGACTCGGGACTCTCCGCCAAGATGCGCACCGCCTCCGCGTAGTCCTCTGTCTCCATGTAGAGAAACAGCTGCCGCTCAGCCATGAAGATGCTCATGCTGTGCACGCCCGCCCGTTCCAGGTCGGCCAGCACAGCAGGCCACACCTCCCGGTGGCGCCGCCGGTACTCTTCCTCTTCCCCCTCTCTGACGTGCATCACAAACGCAACCCGTTCCATCGCAAACCCCGGTTTTCAGTGGTCAGTGTTCAGAAACATCGACAGCCAAAGCAACTTCACACCTCCATGCCGGGCACCGGAATCGTGCTCCGCATGCCGCCGTCCACGTCAAGCGCCGACCCGGTCAGGAAAGCGGCTTCGTCGGAGATGAAGAAGAGCACCGCATTCACGATATCCTGCACCGTAGGGTTGCGCTGCAAGGGAATGTCCGCGGCCGTGGCCGCCAGGATCTCCTGCGGCTGCATGCCCGTGGCCTCTGTCTTCAGTTCGAGAATCTCCTGTCCCATCCCGGTTCCCGATACACCGACCGGGCAGACGCAGTTGACCGTAACCTGGCGCGACGCCAGTTCTCCCGCCAGCACCTTGGTCAGCCCAACAACCCCGAACTTGGCCGCACAGTAGTGGGCCAGCAGCGGGAATCCCACCTTGGACGCGTCGGACCCGATGTTGACGATGCGGCCGCGGCCGCTGGCGCACAACAGCCCCGCGGCCGCCTGGCAGCAGAGAAAGGTGCCCTTCAGGTCCACGTCGAGCACCCAGTCCCACTCCGCCTCGCTGATCTTCTCCAGCGGGTTGAAGGCGATGACACCGGCCGAATTGACCAGCGTGTCCAGGCCGCCGAAACGCGCCTCGCAGGCCGCCACCGCCGCCGCCGCTGACTCCGGCGATGTCACATCCAACTCAATGGCCAGCAGATCGTCGCTGCCCAGGCCGCGTTCGGCCTCCTGCAGGCGGTCGCGATCGATGTCCCCAATCGCGACCTGCGCGCCGCGTGCCAGCAGCGCCTCCGCAATCCCCAGCCCGAATCCACTCGCCCCACCGGTGATCAGCGCACGCCGCGCGCCTCTCTGCATATCCGACACAGTCTCCCCTCCCCAAATTCATCGGCGGCCAGCAATCATCGAACCTCTAACCAATGACCACCGCCCTTTCACTCAAACGAGTATTTGCGCACGATCTCTTCGCGCACGTGGACGCCCAACCCAGGCGTATCGCGCACGGCCAGGTATCCGCCCTCCTGCACCCAGGGATCGCTGACCAGCTCATGCTGCATCGGCGACTCATGCGGTTTGAGGTCCATACTGACGCCGTGGTCGGAAATCGCCAGCAGATGGACGCTGGCCGCGCTGTTGAGCGCGCTGCTCCACGTGTGCAGGCTGAACTGCAGGTTCTCCACCTCCAGCAGCCTGATGATGTCGCGACTTCCGGTGATGCCGTGGCTGCGGCCCGGGTCGATCTGGACCACGTCCACGCCGCCGCTGCGGATCAGGCGCCCGTAGCTCTCGACATCCCATTCATCCTCACCGGTCCCTATCGGTGTCGCCACCGCGGCCCGCAGCCGGGCATGCCCCTCCAGATCGCTCGGCAGCAGCGGCTGCTCGATCCAGCGCAGGCGGTAGGGCTCCAGCTCGCGGAAGCGCCGAATCGCCGTCGGCACGTCCCACAGATTGCGCGCCCCCGGCGTATCCACGATCAGCTCGCGCGCATCGCCGATCACCTCGCGGATGCGGCGCACATACTCGATATCGCGCCCCGCGTCCTGCCCGAAGACCGCGCCCGGGTGCATGCCCCACCCCGCCTTGACATAATGGTAGCCCTGCTCCACCATCCAGCGAAACTCGTTCAGCGTCCACGCCAGGTCTTCCATGTCAAAGATGATCGACGCCATCGCCACCACCTTGTCATGCAGCTTGCCCCCCAGAAGCTGGCAGACCGGCAGCCCCAGCGCCTTGCCCTTCAGGTCCCACAGCGCCATATCGAGCGCGCTCACGCCAAAGGCCGCAATCCCTTCCGGGCCGTACCACCAGACATGGGCCAGCATCCTGTGCCAGGCGCGCTCCACATCGCGGGCGTCCTCACCGAGCAGCAGCGGCGCCAGCCCCTGCTCGATGATCAGCTTCGTCGCCAGCGCAGCCTCGCGAAACTGCGAAATACACTCGCCCCACCCGACCGTGCCGTCATCGGCCTCGACCCGCGCCAGGGTGATATAACGTTCAATGCCCTTGTAATGGGGTTCCGGATAGGCGAGCGCATATGCTTGAACAGTACGGATCTTCATAGCTGTTTCTCTCTCCTCGATTTTCTGGGCGGTCGGGCCTATTCGGCCCTCCCTTGTGCGGGGGCTCCGCCCCCG
>VXOE01000159.1 GCA_009840225.1 Caldilineaceae bacterium SB0662_bin_25
ACCGTGTCTGCGTTTGCCTCGTGGGGGGTGCGGGGGGTGAGGCGGTGCGGTCTCCTCGGTTGGGGGGGGGTTTTTTTTTAACACCCCCCGGGGGGCGCCGGCCCCCCCCCCCACTTCTTTGTCTATGACACAGCGCTCGACGACTGCGCCTGATTCGATGATGGTATCGTTGAGGACGACACTATCGCGTACGAGGGCACCCTGGCCCACCTGCACGCCCGGTGACAGGACGCTGCGTTCGACGGCGCCTTCGATCTGGCAGCCGTTGGAAAGGAGCGCCCCATCGACGTCTGCGGCCGGGCCCAGCTTGACCGGGGCCCTCTCCTGGCTGCGGGTATGCACGACCCATTCCGGCGCATAGAGGTTGAGCGCCGGCTCCTCGGCCAGCAGGCTCATATTGGCCCCCCAATAGGCCTGAACCGTGCTGGCATCAGCCCAGTAGCCGGGATAGGTGTAGCTGTTGACATGGCCTTTGGCGACCAGGCCGGGCAGGATATCGCGGCCGATGTCATCGCCGCCGCCGTTGCTCAGGACTTCCACGAGGTAGTCGCGGTTGAAGATATAGACGCCCATGCTGGCAAGATTCTGCTGCGTGCGGCGGGGTTTTTCCTGAAACTCGACGACGCGTTGGTCAGCATCCTGCGAGACGATGCCGAAACGATGGGTTTCGTGGCGGCTGACGCGGCGGACGGCGATGGTGACCGGGGCGCCGTTGCGCAGATGGTGCTCAAGGAAGGGGCGGTAGTCCATCAGGTAGATGTGTTTGCCGGAGAGGATGAGTACGCACTCCTCCTTCTGCTGGATTACGTAGTCGAGGTTGCGCCGAATGGCGTCAGCGGAGCCGCGTTGCCAGTCCCCGTAGGGACCGCCGCGGTAGGGTTGCAGCAGACGCAAGCCGCCGCTGGAACGGTCGAGGTCCCAAGGTTTGCCGATACCGATATGATCGTTGAGGCTGCGGGGCCGGTATTGGGTGAGGACGGCGACGTTGTGGATGCCGCTGTTGACACAGTTGCTGAGCGAGAAGTCGATGAGTCGAAATTTGCCGGCGAAGGGGACGGCGGGCTCGGAACGGATTTCGGTGAGGACACTGAGGTCGGCGTTGTCGGCGCCGGCCATGATCATAGCGAATGCGGAAGACATAGGGAGCGATCCTCGCGGACGGTTTGTGTAGGGGCGCAACGCGGAAGCTATACGGTTTGCCCGTCCTCGACAACGAGGTCAGGTGGAAAGTCCTGCTCGCCGCTGTCGCTGTTGACGATCACGTTGGTGCCGATCCGGGCGCCGTCGGGAATGAAAGCGCCTTTGCCGACGACGGTATGGCCGCTGTCCAGTTTGTCAGGAAACTGCTGGTTTGGTGCGGGCGCGTCGGACGTAGTACAGCCGACTTTGGCGCCGAACCCGACGATGACCTGCTTGTCGATGATGACGCGTTCCACGCGGGCGCCGGGGCCGATCCAGGAGTCGTTCATGAGGATGCTGTCCTGCACGACGGCGCCTGGACTGACATAGACGCCAGGGCTGAAGATGCTGTTTTTGACGAGCCCATGGACTTCGCACCCGTTCGACACCATGCTCTGCACGACCTGAGATTGGGGGCCGAATTTGGCCGGGGGCCGTTCTTCGGAGCGGGTGGAGATGGGCCAGTTGTCGGTATAGAGGTCCAGAGCCGGGTTGGGTTGGAGCAGCTCGAGGCTTGTTTTCCAATAGGCGTCTACGGTGCCGACATCGACCCAGTAGCCGGTGAAGGGGTAGGAAAGGACGCGGTCTCCGGCGGCCAGCATGGCGGGGACGACGTGCTGGCCGAAATCTGTGCGGGGGCCGTCGGCGCCTTCTTCCTGGAGGCGTTGGGCCAGTAGGCGGCTGTTAAAGACATAGATGCCCATCGAAGCCAGATTGCTGGTCGGATTCTGCGGTTTTTCATGGAACTGGACGATTTCATCCTCTGCGTTCGTCTCCATGATACCAAAACGGTGCGCTTCCTCGATGGGTACGGGCATAACGCCGATGGTGACGTCGGCGCCCTTGCGCTGGTGGAAGTCCAGCATTGGGCCGTAGTCCATCTTATAGATGTGGTCGCCGGAGAGAATCAGGGCGGTGTCGGCGTTGTATTCGGTGAGGAAGTTCAGGTTTTGCAGAATTGCGTCGGCGGTGCCGGCATACCAGTCCTGTTCGCCGCGGCCCTGAAAGGGCTGCAGGAGGCGGATGCCGCCGTACTGCCGGTCGAGATCCCAGGGTTTACCGATGCCGATATGTTCGTTGAGGCTGTGGGGGCGATATTGGGTGAGGACGCCGACGGTATGGATGCCGCTATTGACGCAGTTACTGATAGTGAAGTCGATAATGCGAAACTTGCCGGCGAAGGGAACCGCGGGTTTGGCTCTTTTTTCGGAGAGGACGGTGAGGCGGGTGCCCTCTCCGCCAGCCAGAATCATAGCAACGGTTCTCATAGGAGATCTTCCAAACGGCGCCTGCGCGGCGAAGCGATGATGCGATCCCGGATTAGGGTCTATCATATCTGAAAGCGTGTGAATGACCAATGGAAGAACTGAGTGAGGTATGCATTCGCCGCTGGCGCGGCCATGGGCAGGCGCTTCTGGTTTGGGGGGCCTCAGCAACAGGGCAAGGATACCAGGCGCCATTCAGGCAGTTGCGTACTTGGGTTTTCCTGCCGGTCTCTCTATACTTGACGTTTGAGTTTCCAGGAATGGGTCACTGTCCGGTGTCAGCCGGCCTGGATTATTGGCCGTCTGTGGCTTGAGCGAATTCGTAACTGCTAAGCCAAGTTCTGTGTACGGTCTGCCTGGGGGGAATGTACCGTCAGCATTTCTGTAGCGGACTCTCGATGGTCATGGCGGTGAACGTTGGGCATATATGGGAGTGGCCTCGCCTGTCTTGATCGCGCTGGCACATACTCGGAATCTGCCAAGATGCGGGGTGGGGTGGGGGGTTAATCCTGGTCGCAGCGGGTC
>VXOE01000239.1 GCA_009840225.1 Caldilineaceae bacterium SB0662_bin_25
GTGTGTTCCAATATGACCTTGGCGTCTCGCGGCGGCCGGGCTTAACCCCCCCACCCCCCGTCTTGGCACATTCCGAGTATATGCCAGCGCAGACAAGACAGGCGAGACAACTCCCATATATGCCCAACGTTCACCGCTACGACCATCGCGAGCCCGCTACAGGAATACGTTCGGCACATTCC
Organism: Caldilineaceae bacterium SB0662_bin_25; assembly: GCA_009840225.1. Taxonomy (GTDB): domain Bacteria; phylum Chloroflexota; class Anaerolineae; order Caldilineales; family Caldilineaceae; genus Bin5. The sequence goes on from VXOE01000239.1 coordinate 183, forward strand.
GCCCAGACAGACCGCACACAGTACACACAGAACATGGCTTGGCAGTTACAAAAAAAGTGAGTTGACCCAGGGCCCGTTTCAATCGGCTGACAATAGTTCAGATTGCAAGGTCTCTCAAGTTGTAGTTTCTAAGGAGGCTTGCGCGAGTTGCTTCGCTCCACCGATTGGCTTCTTCTTCGCCAGCCAAGGGGTGGTAGACGTAGGGGTGCTCGTGGGGGAAGCGCTGGCGCCGGGCGTCGATCGCGAGCGCGATCAAGCGCGACCGTTCGCGTATCCGTTCTTCATCGAAGACGACCTCCTGGTTGGCGTGTACAGTACGGACATTCAGAACGGACCGACGGCGGTGAAAGCCGAAATTGATCGTGATTCTCCGGTCCGGCGAGGTGTTGGCGAACGAAGCGTGCAGGGCCTGCCGGTTCGACATGCAGACGTCGCCTGGCTCGCACACCATCGGCACAGCCCCGGGCAGCCGGTCGGATCCGTTCTCTTCCACCATTGCCTTGATGTCGAACTTGCCCCTTTTGTGCGACCCGGGCAGCAGCCAAACACCGTTCTCGGCTGTGCTGCCGTACAGCTGCGCCATAAAGTTGAATCCGTGCGTGCCCTCATCCAGGTCGGGACTGTCCCAGTGGGTCGTTCCGTCATGGTGCCAGGCGACGGACGGTCCCAGTCCGGCGCGCTTTACGATGACAGATTCGGTAAAGGGCGTGAAGTCGGGTCCGTTGATGCTTTCTGCGATCGCCAACAGTTGCGGGTGACCGTAAAGCCTTAGGCAAGAGTCCATGATTTGGAGCGGGCTGCCGATGCTGTTAATGACATAGTCAGGGGCATCGGCCGGCGGCGCGGGTTCGCTCATCTTGGCGGGATGGCGCCCGCTGACCAATTCCGTTCCGCCGTAGGGATCGCTCAATGGCTTGGCGAAGCGGAATGTCGGCCTCTCCAAATCGCTGCCAATGGCAGGACGGCCTTGCGCGTCGACCGTGGCGTCTTTTGTGTACGGCGCACGCGACAACGCATCTTCCATGTCCTCCTGGAGATCGTTGAGTTCTTCCGCGCTCAGGGCGCCTTCGAGTACGTAGAACCCGCAGCGCCAATAGGCATCAATGATCTCCTGGTCCAGGGTGCCGTCGTCATTGAATCGGATCGGTCCCCGGTTGCCCAACTCGTAGGCCTGGCGTTTTCCTTCGCGGACATACGCCTCCAGGCTGCCAGTATCCTCTACATTGGCTTTTGTGCTCATTGTAGTTGTCCCTCTCTTGAAGACACTGCCCTGATCCTAGACCGTCACGGGGCAGCAGTCTGATGGTTTGCGAAAAAGGATGAAGGGGTCTGGTATGTGTTAAAGCCTGGGTGAAAAGGGCCGGTGCTTCTCGAACCCGCTGAATTCTCAGGTTCATTGAATCCACTACATATTTTACTGTTTGGCCCTTCTATAGGGAAGCACGGTTTTCAGGAAGGGATCCTTCCGCAATAAGGGGCTCTGGGACATCCTCCAACGTAGAATCCTGACCTGCACTTAGATGGTTCGCTGCGGAGTATAGGGCAAAACGCCCAGGCCGTAACTGTTGGCAAGAATGAGGCATACGACAACAATGAGAATCAACAACCCGGTCACCAACCAGTCCGCCCTTCGCCAGTGGACTTCATGAATGAATGTCCTTTCGGTGGGAGCGCCGAATGCCCGGGTCTCCAACGCAAGGGTCAAGTCGTGCGCACTCAGGAGAGAGCTGGTCAAGACCGGAACAAACAGGGTCGCCACCACTTTAATCTGGCGAATTGGATTGTAGCCCCCGAAATGGACGCCGCGCGAACGCTGTGCGTCCAGCGTCTGGTCGAACTCTCGGCTGACGGTGGGTATGTACCGAAATGCTGTTGTGAACACGAAGATTACATTGTAAGGGATTCTCCACGAGCCAATGCGTATCTGGGACAAAAACCTTGTGAGGTCGCTGGGGTGAGTGGTCAATACCAGAATCGGGAACGCAAGCGAGATAGCGACCACCCTTAGCCCTAAAGAGAATCCATAGTTGGCTCCCTCGAAAATAACCGGGATTCGTGGCCCGCCCGGGGCCCATGCTGGCCACAGATGAAAGAGCGTTAGCCACTCGAATTCAGCGTCAATATCCCCAAAGTCGCCAAAGCTGGTAAACCAGACGCCCTGGGTGATCACCATGAACAGTACGATATAGAGGAGTACCCACATATAGCGGAATTTCCTGGCAGGAATCTTCGCAAGCGCGGCTACACCAATTATGGCTAAGATTACGGCCGCGAGAAACAAAGGTTCATTGAAGGCCGCAGCGGTCACTAGGACAGCTATCTCGAAGATGACCTTAGTGAAAGGGTGCAGGCGATGCACGAAGGAATCTTCCTTAAAGTACTGTATGTCAATCGTCGGCATGGTAGCGTCCAGCCACAATGGGTTGACGGCGGGAGTTAACTTCGGATGGCTGTAAGCAGAGTCTCAACAAGCTCCGCTTGCGTCAAAGGAGTTTCGGAGAATCCAAACTCCCGTAACCCGCGCGCGATTTTTACCACCGGGGGCAGATCCAGCCCGGTGGCCCTCAGCATCTCTTCTCGCTCGAAAACTTCCTTGGGAGAGGCGTCGCAAGCAACTTCACCGTCCTGCATGACTATGACCCTGGTCGCATATTCGGCCACCAACGCCATGTCGTGAGTAACCATCAGTACTGTGCGTCCTTCGGCATGTAGACCGACGGCCAGCTCCATAATCTGGCGCCTGGACAGGTAATCCTGCCCCGTAGTGGGTTCATCAAGCACCAGGACTGGTGTATTGAGCGCGAGGATCGAGGCGGTGGCCAGCCGCTGGCGCTGGCCTCTGCTAAGTGCTCTTGGGTGCCGGTCACGGAGCCCGTCCAGGGAAACTGCCTTGAGCGCATCACTCGTCTGCCGTTCGACCGACTCGGAATCTAGCTTTTGGAGCTTCAGGCCAAATGAAGCTTCTTCCCATACCGAATAGGCGAATATCTGATGATCAGGATTTTGAAAGACGAAACCGACGATGCGAGACAGCTCGGATACTCTGGAGCTACGTGTGTCCAATCCGTCTACAAGAACGTGACCTTGAGATGGCTTTAGCAGTCCGTTGAACTGCTTTACGAGCGTGGTCTTCCCTGATCCGTTCGAGCCAATGATCGCGACGAACTCCCCTGGCAGGATGTCCAGATTCACACTGCGCAGTGCGGAAATCTCACCGGGATATGAGTAGCTCAGGTCACGAACTTTGATAATCGCTTCGGATGTCAGTTGTCGCTCCGGAACTAGAGAAGCTCCCCAATCGCCTGGATTCCTTCTTCGGCGGTCAGGGGCCAGCACTCGAATGTATATCCATACTTGCTGAGCTCGAAGGCCAACTCTGCGGCAGCTGGCGCAACCAAACCCATTTCGTGGAGTTTCTCGGTCTGGGAGAAGACCTGACGCGGCTCACCTTGCATCGCAACCCGGCCCTCGTTCAATACCAGGATGGAGTCGGCAAATTGGGCCGTGGCATCAATTTTGTGTTCAGCGATTAAGACTGTCTTGCCGTGCTCACGGTTTAGCGAACGGATCAGTTCCAGAACGCGCTGGCTGCTCTGCGGATCAAGATTCGAGGTCGGCTCATCCATGATCAGTATTTCAGGAAGCATCGCCCAAATTGCGCCGATGGCAACCGACTGTTGCTGGCCTCCGGAAAGATAGGCTGGTTCGCGTTCCAGAAGGTCTGATATGCCAATTGTGGTCGCTGCGTGCTGAACCCGGCGCAGGATTTCAGGCACAGTAAGGCCCAGATTCTCGGGCCCGAAGGCAAGTTCCTCTCTCACAGTATGCGAAAAAAGCTGCACATCCGGGCTCTGGAAAACGAATCCAACTTTCTGCGCCAACTCAGAGATTGACTGTTCGCTGGTGGGAGATCCGTCGATAAGAACCCGTCCGCCTACACGTCCCGGTACCAGATGCGGTATCAACCCATTCAGACACATGTACAAGGTACTTTTTCCGGCCCCCGTCGCGCCGACAAGTAGCGCGATCTCACCGCGATGGAAGGCCAGGTTTACGTCCTGCAGCGCCGGCTCCTTCGAGCCTGAATAGTAGAAAGTAAGGTCCTCTGCAACGACAATTGGTTCTTTCACGAGATCTTGTTAAAAACTGTCTGAATGCTTCGATATCCCGGCAGCATTGCGCGAGCCCGTAAGGGACTGCGAGGAATCGCCCGCGCAATGCGCCGGAATACTGCCGAAAAGACCCTGCAATTCGCGAAAAATCAAAGTTCGGTCGTACCAAGAAACAATTGAGGGGGGCAAATGATTCGTCGGAGGATAGCCTGGCTCAGGGCCCTGCTTCTTCCGGTCGGGGGCCGCCCCAGCGGAAACAGGCCTCCGCCTATCTAATCTTCTTCCTCGTCTGCTGCCAGGATGGATCCGGAACCGGCAGCAAATCGAATGCCAGCGCGATGCAACCCGATAATTACTGCCGCTCCCACTACCACGGAGATGACGGTCAACAAGATGCGTTGGGCGGGCACGATACCCGACCAAAAGGCAAACACCCACTGTTCCGGGCCTTCCGGGAACAGAAACGACCAGCCCAGACTCAGGTAGACGTGGTTGATCATGTAAGCAGTCCATGAAATCACGGCCACGCCGATAGAAGTGGGCACAGGTTCCAACTCTCGAATCTTGCTGACAGCCCAGGGCGAAAACCAGAGTCCGACCAGACCGGTAAGATACATTGGCCAGTAGGCAAAGTTCGCGTAGACATAGCCGCCAATCGCCGAAAACATGGGCAGAACCGGCCAGGCAATCAGGGCAATCAGAAAGATCACGAGTGTCGCAATGCGTGTATTGCGCGTATTCACCATCAGCAGTCCCGCTGCCAACGCGCCGATTGTGTGGGGATAGAATGTGGCAAAACCGAAGTATGCGGTGGCGGGACCGATGAAGCTTGCCAGCAGTCCGCCTATCGTGGCAGCAATCGCTCCCGCGATCGGGCCAAACAAAATCCCTGCCAGGGTCAGGATAAACTCCTGTCCGCCAAAGGTGCCCCCGCCGACAAGAGGAATTGCGGGAAGTATCGAGGCAACCGCATAGACGGCTGCCCAAACTGCGAGGTACGCTACTGGAATACCGGCGATCGCTCCTCGCCGGCCGCCCGAAATCTGAGTCGTCATGTCTGCCTCCTTTTCAGAATGGATATCACCTGTCATACTTGCGAGACAGGTGACATCCATTTCTCAGGCACGCTGACTAAAGGAGCAGATCCGAGGCGTTGTGCACTCCGCCTTGCGGCTTACTCCTCTACCCAAACACGGTGAAACATATGGGTGTCCATCGGCGACGGTACGTAGTTCTGCACGCGAGGCGTCGATACGTCGACATAAATGTTGTGGGTCAGCGGAATGTAGGGCAGGTCTTCGGCGAATTGGGCGTCGACTTCCTGGTAGAGGCGAGCGCGTTCGGCGTCGTCGATGGTGGCTCGTGCGGTGGCAATATTTTCGTCCACGTCGGCATTTGCGTAGCGGGCGTAGTTGCCGCCTGCGCCAAGATTGTCGGAATGCATGAGCGGGAAATAGAACCCGTCCGGGTCAGCGTAGTCGGTCACCCGGTACATCCAGGCAAGATCGTAGTTGCCCGACTCTAGGGCTTCCATATAAGGACCGAACTCGGTCGGCTTGATCTCGATGTTGATGCCGATCTCTTTTAGGTTGGCCTGGTAGATTTCCAGCAGCTTTATCAGGTTGCCCCAGGGCGGCAGAATGACATCGAATGTGCCCGGCACGCCGTCCGCGAAGCCGGCCTCGGCCATCAGCGCCTGTGCTGATTCCAGGTTGGTCGGGTAATTTAACACCGCGTCTTCGTCGTATCCGAGCAGCCCGGGCGGAAGCAGACCTTGAGCGACGTTGGCCCGTCCTTGCAGACTGGCAATGATGGCATCCAGGTCAAGTGCGTATCGGACGGCCTGCCGCAATTTGGCATTCGTCCCAAAAGGTTCCCTGTCAAGGTTGACGGCGATGAAATCGGTGTGGAAGGTCTCTGCCCAGCCCAGCTTCTCCTTGTAGACCGGATCGGTGCTGAACCGCTCCCAGTGTGCCGGGGGAACCCAGGCCATATCCAGCCGTCCGGCATCCAGTTCAACGATGCGCGTGTTTTCGTCACCGATGAACCGGAAACTGACTGCGTCAAGGTATGGACGTCCGTTCCAGTAGTCGTCAAAGGAATTGAGCGTTACATCCTGGTTGAGGTTCCACTCACCCAAAGAGAACGGACCGGCGGCAACAACATTCTGGCCGAAGTCCTCACCCCACTTTTCCACCTCTTCCTGCGGCACGACGGCCAGGTTGATGCTGGCGAGCATCGCCTTGAAGGGAGCCAGTGGCTCGGCCAGCTCGATTTCCAGCGTGCCGGCATCGACGACCCTGATGCCGCTGACTTCATTGGCGGAGCCATCCTGGAACGCCTGAGCGCCGACGACTATGGAGAGCATCCATGCCTTGGGGCTCCTGGTCTCCGGATTCAGAACACGTTCAAAACTGTACTTGAAGTCGTCCGCGGTAATCTCGCGGCCGTTGTGAAACTTCGCGCCCGCGCGAAGGTTGAAGGTCCAGGTCTTGCCGTCCTCGGACACTTCGAAGCTTTCGGCGATTGCCGGTTCGATTTCACGACCGTCGGGCGAAAGTCGGAAGAGGCCTTCCAGCAGGTTGGGAGCGATGACGCCCTGGTCCCAACCGGCGATAGCAGCCGGATCAAAGCTCTTCGGGTCGGATGAGACGAAGCCGGTCACGACTCCTCCCATTCTCGGCCCTTCACTCGCGGCCGGTTCGGCGGCTGCGCCAGTGTCAGCCGGAGCCGCCGGCGCGGCGACACAGGCAATCAAAAGCGACCCCAACAGGGCCAGACATAGGACCAGCTCAGTCACACGCTGTGTAGACTTCATGTCGTTCTCCTAATCTTGAGTGGATAGGGACAAAAAGAATGGAAATCTATGTGTCGATTTTGCAACAGTAGTGTGTCGCAGACAGATGTCCTTATCGGGCTCCGGCGTTGCGCCCCAACTTAGCAAATCGACATTTTGTTGTCAAACGTCTGTTTCCTGCCTGGCATGTAGCTCCCGCAACAACTGCAGCCTTGTATGCGCCTGGTCTGCGTCGACATCTAATGCATGAAGGACGCCGAAATCCTCAATGATGAAGGACGCCGAGACCGCCCCGTAGAGGGCGGCCTGGATTGCATCGCGGGTCCTAGCCAGTCCAACCAGAAAGCCGCCGCAGAAGGCGTCGCCGGCGCCGGTCGGATCAACCGCCTCCGTAGGGTAGGTCGGGATCTGAATCCAATAGTTGGCACCCTGAAGAAGCAGGCGCATGCCGCGTGCGCCCATCTTCACCCCGACTCCGCGCGGTCCCAAAGCCAGCAGGCGCCGCGCTGCCTCGAAGACGTGTCCATCCTTCTCGAATGTGTCCTTCCTATCGGCAAATGCAGCGCCGGCGTGGATGGTCAGTTCCTCTATGCTCGGCAACAGATAGTCGATGTTCTTCAGCAGAGTGAAGTCGACCTCTGCTTCCCGGTCCCAATCCCACCAGGGCCAGTCGAACGTGATGACAATCTGATCGCCTCGCAGTTTCTTCAGAAAGGAGGCGTTGGCTCGGCTGCAAGGAAGCGGTCCTGGGGCCAGATGGACATAGGAGGCTTCACTGGCCAAAGCCGCCCATCTTGTCACGTCTGGGCAGAAACTCGGCCAGATGCGGCGGTGGAGGGGGTTGCCGGTGTCGGTGTATTCGCTTTCGAGATCGATGATCTCGCCGGCATGAGCAGGAAGTAGGGATTGAGCTTCTTCAATACGGTCGGTACGGCTGCCATCGGCGAAGTAGAATGCGCGCGAACGCAACAGGTGAGGCTCTTGGATCTGGGTTACCGCCGCTATGTCGATGCCTGCAGCGGCCAGCTGTTCCAGCCACACTGTGGGGTAGTCAAGCCCGACTACACTGACCAGGCTGACGTCTGCGCCCCATAGGCGCATCCCGGCGGCCGCGTAGACGGCATTGCCGCCTAGCTGACGCGGTGATATCTGGCCGTCAGGCGTGACTACGTCATCCAGCGTGCAGTTTCCCACTGCCAGGAAAGGGCTGCCCGAAGTCACAAGATCCGGTTTTCGGTGCGAATCGATTGCGTCATTTGTGGCGGCTACTCTCAGTTGGCTTCGATATGGCTGCCTTACTTTGAACTGCCAGCTTATACTCGGTCAGACGCGCATACGCAACATGGGATGGCTGAAGTTGACGGGAATCGTCTCCCCAGTGCGCGCCGATTTTGTGCCCGGCGTCATGTAATGAATTGCGAGAGCGCGGCGCTGGCGATCGGTCGTGTTGGGCGCAGTGCGGTGCAAAGTCTGACAGTGGTGCAGAGTTATTCCGCCGGCCGGCAGGTCACCAACCACGGCCTCGTTGTCGTCGACCATTTTGCCCATGTCGAGAAGAACGTCGCTGCCTTGGGCCTGGTCGTGGATCATGGGACGCAGGTGCGAGCCTGGGATGAACTGCATTGCGCCATTGTGCAGGTCGACGTCGTCAAGCGTGAGCCAGCAGCTGACCAGGTTCGCGGGAAGGCACCTCCAGTAGGCGTTGTCCTGATGCCAGAAGATCGGTCCCCCGTGATGCGGCGGTTTGTAAAGCCCTTGGTTGTGGAACAGCTGAATATTGGGTCCGATTACATCCTCGATGATGTCGAGTATGCCCTGATGGTAGGTGAGCTTGTGAAACTGGACGTTGTGCTCGGATATCTGCATGAACTGGAGCATCTCCTGCTCCCCATCTTCATCGTGGTCATGATCATCTTCGAAGACGGCCAGGTTTCGAACAGGCCGTTCCCCGCTGCGCCCGAGCGCGAATTCTTCGTCGTACTCTTCGCGCATTTCCTCGATAAGATCGTCTTCGAGCACTTTGCCGACAACCAGGAATCCGTTTTCCCAGAAGCTGGCTACCTGAGATTGGGTCAGAAACTTGAAGCCGTCTTCGCGAACGGCTGTTTCGGTTGACTGCATTTGATAGTTCTCCTTAATCTGTTTGGCTGCCAGTTGAAGCAACCGGGCAAGCCATCTTGGAGGATTGCGGCAGGCTGCGGACGTGGCGTCTTGCTGACACCTTCACGTCTACTGGTTTCAGCCCTTTATTCCCGTAATCACGATACCTTGTATAAAGTAGCGCTGCGTTAGAAAGAATATCCCTATCGGTATAAGCGTGGAGACAATAGTCATGGCCATCAGGAACTGGATATCAATCTGGGCGCGGCCTATGAAGCGGTGCAGACCCAATGTAATAGGGAACAGTTTTGGCGAATCGAGATAGATGAGCGGCGTGAAAAACTCATTCCAGGCCCAGGTAAAGTTGAAGATTGCCACAACGGCAAGCGCCGGCTTCGTAAGAGGAAGGAGGATGCGAAACAGAACGCCTAAGCGGCGGCAGCCATCGATAAGCGCGGCGTCGTCCAACTCCCTCGAAATGGTCAGGAAGAACTGTCGAAGAAGGAAGATGCTGAAGGCGTCACCAAAAAAAAGAGGGACAATCAAGGGTTTGAACGTGTTTATCCACCCCAGTTCGCTGAATATCATGTAGAGGGGTATCAGCGTCACTTGCCTTGGCAGCATCATGGTGCTGAGAACAACAATGAAAAGAATGTCGCGGCCGGGGAAACGAATGCGGGCAAAGGCATAGGCTGCCAGGACACTGGATATTAGTATGCCGATGACATTCATGCCGCTGATGTAGAACGTATTGAGATAGTAAACAGCGAAATCGCCCTGGAGCCAGGCCTTTATGAAGTTGTCCCAGTGGTAGACAGGGGGAATCCAGACGGGCGGAGTCTTCCAAATCAGAGCGGTGTCTTTGCCCGCTGTGGAGAGCATCCACAGCCAGGGAATCAGGAACAAACTTGCCCCCGGGAGGACAAGCGCCAGCAACCCGAACTGGCGAAAAACTGGATGCCAGACTCGTTTAATGTTGCTAGTGAAGGCAATGTCAAGTACTGAATTCATCGCAAGGCGGCCTGAATCCGCGACCCTCAGGGCGTATTACTCATCTCGCTCTTCGCCTGCGTAATAGACCCAGAGGCTTGAAGAGCGAATGAAGAGTAGCGTAAAACAGATGATTATGGCGAAGAGTACCCACGCTACCGCTGAGGCGTAGCCAAAGCGGGTCTGCTGAAACGCCTTCCGATACAGAAACAGGACCATGCTCAGCGTTGAATTGTTGGGGCCGCCGTTTGTCATGATAAATGACTGAGTAAAGAACTGAAACGCGGCGATCAAGCTGATAACCACATTGAAGAAAATCGTCGGCGAAAGCATGGGTATGGTCACATGCCAGAAGCGCCGGCCGACGTTGGCGCCGTCGATCTTGGCAGCCTCGTACAAATGGGTAGGGATCCCCTGCAGGCCTGCCAGGTAGAGAAGCATGTTGGCGCCGACTGCCCACAAGCTCATGATGATTAACGAAGGGAGCGCCCAGGTGGAATCAAATATCCAGCTTGGACCTTCAATTCCGACCACTTTGAGAGCGTTGTTGATCAACCCCATTCGTGGGTTAAAGATCTGCATCCACAGAACGGCAACCGCTACACCCGAAATAACCGAGGGGAGGTAGTAGACCGTGCGCCAGACGCCAAGCCCTACTACCTTCTGATTGAGGAGCAGGGCCACTGCAAGCGCTGTGGCTGCGCCCAGCGGCACGGAAACAAAGGCATAGACTGCAGTGATGCGCAGACTCTTCAGGAAGAGAGGGTCCTGAACCAGATCAATGTAGTTTCCGAACCCAACAAAGATGTTGCGGGTGAACAAATCTGCCTGAAAGAAGCTCAAGACCAGCGAAAAGACCAGCGGACCCAAGGTAAATGCAAGGAAGCCGATGATCCACGGCAGCAGACAAAGATAGGCGGTGAGGATGTCCTCGGTTCTCTGCGTGAAGCGCCGTTTCACGAAATCTGCCAAGCTACTCCGAGCCGCCACTCTTTATGTTCTCCCTATCAGAACTGTCACTCTGACTGTCTTGGGGCGTAGCTACTGAAATGTGTCACTTCTGCAAGTCGCAGTGGACCCCGGTAGGGGGGCAAGTCAAGCGCTTCAGCTGATAGGGCAGGGGGCAGGACAATTACCCTGCCCCCCATTGCCCTTCTTCAAATCTATGGATTCGCTTAGCTTGCAGACATGCACCGGGCCCCCTGTGCTGACTGCATTCTTCTGCCTATCCTGTCGCGCGCTGCAGCGCATCCTGCTGAGCCTCCGTCACCTGAGGGCCAATCTCCTCAAAAATAGAGACGGGTGCCTTGCCTTCGATAAAGACCTGGTCGACTGCGGGATTGATCAACTCTTCTGCAATCTGCTGGAACCGGAAGGTTGGGCCGCGTCGCGGGTAGCCCATCTGCAACTGTTCGACCACAGTCTCCAGGCGGACCTGCTCCAGCCGCGGATCGGTCTGGCGAAGCGTGTCTGCCCATGAATCTGCCATGGCCAGCAGTCCCGGTATGCGGCCAGAAACGGTCGCAATCTTCTCCTGGTACCAGTCTCCCGTCAGCCACTTCATCATCTCCCAGACCTCGTCGTGATTTCCCCTTTCGACCACGCCCTTGTAGACAACCCATTCGTCGGGTAGGCCCATGCAGGCACGGTCTTTGGGGCCGCTCGGGATATGGGCAATGTCCCACTCGAACTCTGTAATGCTCTCGGCAAGGGCAAAGAACTGATCGGCGCTGCGCTCGGCCATGGCCACGACTTCGGCGGGCAGCAGGCCGGTCCACATATTGGGAATACCAGTGGCCGTCATCTGGTTATTCTGGGCAAAGACGTTTGTGTCCCACATGTTCCTGCGCACCCATTCGAGCCCTTCCTGCGCTTCCGGCTCGCCAAGTCCGCATAGCATCCTGGTTTCCTCATCGCGGACCTCGCCGCCATGTGTCTCGACATGGTAGGAATAGCTGAGCCAGAAGCCAGGCCGCAACTGCCCGCCCCAGCGGGTAATCTCACCGTTGTCGTCGCGTGTCGTTAGGGTCTCTGCCGCGACCAGATACTCGTCTTCCGTCCAGTCGACGGTCGGCAGTGGCAGCCCTTCTTCCTCGAAGGCGGTCTTGTTATAGTAGATACTCGTAATATCCAGGTCCGACAGCATCCCCATGCGGATGTTGTTGAACGGATCCCACATCTGGTCCCAAGCGAATCCAATATAGATGTCATCGGCGTTGGGAATGTCGGCGTCGATCAGGGGCTGAAGGTCGAGTAGTTGGTGCTTCTCTGCCCAGGTGTCGATATGAGGGGACCAGGTTGAAATAATGTCCGGAGCGGTCCCGGCGGCCATCTGCGTGAGAATCTTGTCCGGCCAGCCGCTGCCAAGCGGCTCCCACTCCAGCTTGGTTCCGGGATTGGCCTCTTCGAAAAGCGGGAAGGCCTCGGTCTGATTCCACTCGTCCCAGCGCACGCCCGGGGTATTCGCGTACCAGTCCCACATGGCGAAGCGGATCAGAATCTCTTCGGCGGCGGCCATTTCGCCTCCGGACTCTGCCGTGTCCCCTGCGGGTGCCGCAGCAGGGGCGCATGCCGTCAAGACGGCCGCGCCAACGGCAACAGCGGACCCTTTCAGAAAATCGCGTCTCGTTCGCAGCTTGCTTTCCATCGATCTGCCTCCTTGGAGTAGATACACCAGTCGCCGAGAGGAAATGCCAGAATTCGGATAAACCTTCGGATCGATCAAAGGGTTAAAGCATGATGCCCTACCCTTTGAAAACGTCCACTACGAATCAGGCCTATCGGAGAAACCTATGCCCACGACTATCTCGATATACTGAAGACACCTAAAGGGGGCGGCAGCAGATTACGTATAGCAATGCTTGGGTTCAATTGGATGGATATGGGAAAGGACGCGACCAAGGTAAGTCGGGTCGTTGGCGCAACATTGTGCAGATTCAAACTGTCGAAAACGAAACCGGGAGAGGCAAGCAGCCTGCGGAGCGAGAGAGTCGGCCCGGTGGCCCGCAGTGGTGTGCGAACGAGCTTCCCAGCCTCTGAATTTACCATCGAAAGGAAAAGTGGAAGCAATGGCATGGCTCAGGATTGCCAGCAATGCATAGGCAAGCTCTCGTTCTCCCCACGACTCGTAGGCGGCTCTGGCTTACGAATTAGCGGAAGGGCCGGAGAGATTTCGCCGCATTCTACTACGGCGATTTCAGATGAGCAAACACGAATCAGAATTCCGGCGCGACTTCAGGACGTGACGGCTTAATGTCATGGGGTGGTGAAAAGACGAAGCGAAAGTTGCAAGCTCATAGCCAGAAACACTGCTGGTCAAGAAGGAGCGCGTCACCTGGTTTTCGGAGGAAGATTGTCAGAGGTCGAGAAGGCATCCAGCACATTCTTGGTGATGCGTGACACATTATTCTCGTAGCAGTTGTGCGACAGACTTGCGCACCAGCAGATCGAGCCAACCGAGAAAACGGCGCCGTTGTTTGGTGTTTCAAAGTAGACCATGTCGGCGCGTACGTTTGCCGAATTTTCCGGGCGCATGTGGCTGCCGACCTGGAGGTAATCCTCAATGACAGGGTTGATCGAAGGCCCATGTCCGCCGGATGAGGCTAACACAAGGGTGTGGTGGGGTGTTCCCAGATCGAAATCGATTCTATCCAGCTCGTCGCCGGCGGCGCCGCCGAAGATCAGGCCAAAGTCGCCAATTGTTTCGTCAGCAGCGATTCCTTCAAATATGAATGACGCACGCTCATCGAAACTGCCGGGCTGCCGAGCGTACCCTGGTGCGGGATCCGACCAGCCCTGGGCGGTGAAGCCGATTCCGGTTAGCTGGTTCGGCGGCTTGCCGCGATAGCGCCACAGACCACCCAACTCGCCGGTCGTGCTATGGTAGCACTCGCCGGGTGCGGAGTCCCAAGCGCGCGTTCCTGCAAGACCGCGGCGTACTTCAATGATGTGGGGCCTCTCAGGATCGACGCTGGTGACCCAGTAGAAGCCGTTCCCTCCCAGATAGGCGAGCCGCCCGCCCCGTGCTAGAAAAGTTTCAAGCGCTTCCATCATTTGAGCTGTCCAATATTCCGGATGCGTACCGGTAACAATGACCCTGTATCCGGCCAAGAGGTCCAGCCCGTCTTCGTGCAGATCCCCATCGGCGGCTACATCGTAGACGTATCCCAACTGTTCAAGCCAGTCGATCAAATACAGGTCGGCGCCCAAATTGCGCCCTCCCTTCGACAGAACATGGCGGTGTTTTGGACGCATATTAACCAGCGGGCGCCGGCTGGAAGAGTAACAGCACCCGCTGCCATCAGAGTGATTGTCATAGAGTGACATGGCAAACTCAGGGCGCTCTTCAAGGTAGTTATCGAGCGGGTCAAAAATGAGCTCCTCCTCAGACATGGCGGCAAAAAAGTCCTTGGTAGCTTCCATGCGGTCATTCGTGTAGGCAAGATAGGTGTAACTTGGTACGAGGAAGAGAATCGGTCCCCGGGGGGCATCCGGAGACGGCCGAACTATGAAAGGGATATGGTCTTCTCTACCTTCTCCCTTCAGACGCGCGGCATAGATGCCGCTGCGCAGTCCTCGAGGTACCGTCAGATCGAAGTCCGGTTCCCATCCGGCATCCTCGAGGTCGTCCTGGTGGAAGTGAATGGCGCCGTACTGGTCTGGGGCGTTCTTGTGGTCCACTTCAGTCGAGGTCCAGTTGTGGCCTGTGACCGCACGAGTGGGCATGTTGATGGCAGTGCCATGCAGCCTATGGGGGCCGGCATCCGTCACCATTGATGAAGAGAAGTCCTGCGAGAAGTCCCATGCCGCAATCAGATCGTCAGAGGCAAATGTCGAGGGAACTGTCTCTTGCCTGAGCAGTTCGACTTCGCCTTCCTCAAGCGCGCGACCGTAAATGCGGGGACCACCGATCTTGCCGTTAAACAGACCCTGGGCCGCTCTGGTTGCAGTATCGACTTCCTCAAGACCGGTAGCAGCCATGAGCAGAGGGCTTCCATTGCTGCATGAGACGTGAGCCTGGACAGCTCTTTCCAAAATAGCTGAGGACGGGTCGGAAGGCCAGTTGGCGTTGGGACACTGGTAAAGGGTCAGTCGGCCGGTATGGTTGTCGAAGGCTGCGGCGACAAAGTACCATTCCCGGGCCCGCATCGGGTGCCCTGTACTGATGGCTTCGCAACCACCTGTATCACCCACCCGGAGCTCGAGGTCGCCCTGCGTTCCAATGGCAAGGCACATGCCACCATTCTCTTCCGACCATTTGCTAAGCAAGCCTTGTGGCTCCCCCAGGAGAGGAGTGGTCGGCCAGATCCAAGCCTGCAAGGTGAAACTGGTCAGGTGAGAAAGGAGGTCGTGATCCGCTACCGTGACAAAAGATCCGGCGCGGGCGTACTGCCTGCGGCCGGTACGGTGGCCATCAAGAGTAGATTCAACCAACTCTTCCTTGAAGCCTGGGCCGGCCGGTCTGTCATCCCCATGAATCAGCCGGACTAAGTTTGAGTCGTAGCTCGGCAGGTCGGTACTCACCATGAATCGGATCGATTCGCCGGGGGAGACGCTCAGCTTGTCGGTGTAACCAATCAATTCAACTGTCATGTTCTTCCCCAATTGCCCAGTTCTCGGTTGATCAGGCCCTATGCCGAAAGGCGTGATCTGTAAAGTCAGGTAGGACTGTTCTGCCTGCGCGAAACCTTATATCCTTCATGTCGCAGGGAAAATGTAGCACAAACAACAGTGCCATTCAAGGTGGACTATCGGGGCAAGGTTACTGAAAAACATGAAGTAAGTTATGTAAAGTAAAAGGCAAGTATAAGGAAGTGGAGACGGGAATTCCGCCCTTTCTGAAGTGGGTCCGAAAACGCGGGACGGGCCAGCGCAAATGGTGCTGGAAAGAGTTTTGCGAAAGACCTTTTGTCTTCTGACCCGACCTGCATCTGATCGGAAGCTTTCGAGCAGTCGGTTAGATATGGATTCCTCCTTTCTGCGTCCCGAATCCTGTTACTTTCCCAGAGGCGAGGAGGCCCGTTTTTACAATTCTGATTTCCACAAAACAGCGCAAATGTGTTAAAGTAGGATACAGACCAGGTGGGCAAAAGTTGGGCAGAGTTAGCATTCGGCGACAGAGTAGCAGAGAAGCGTCAACTGACGGTAACAGCGCCAAATATTGGGGATGGCCACCGAGTCGAAGAGTGTGACTGATTTCCTGTTGGTCGTTCAATCTTGGCAACGTTTAACTTGAAGTCATCCACGCCGTGTAACGGGCTTCAGGAGCTTGGCTGGGGGTCACTTTCTGAATAATGTATCTGCTGGCTGGTTCAGGCGAGTAAGTGAAACCTGTCAGCAAGGCTGGGGTTGGTTGTGTTGGTGCCCTGGAGAGAATCGCGGACGACACCATGGACGAGACGAAACAGCTCACTGTCCCAGTTATTGGAATGACCTGTCTCGGTTGCGCGGCTTCGGTGGAGGTCAGCAGCAAGAAGGCTGAGGGCGTAGAAGACGCTTCTGTCAACTTTGCCAGCGAACGGCTGACGCTGTCCCTCAATGCGAATCAACTGCCGGCCAATGAAGTGCTGTCTGAAGTCCGCCAACAGGTCAAACGCGCCGGATACAAGATCCCAACGCTAACTCTATCTCTGCCGATTATCGGCATGTCATGCACAGCCTGTTCGAGTGCAGTCGAGAAGGCCATTGGAGAGGTTGACGGCGTGGTGTATGCCAGCGTCAACTTTGCCGCGGAGCAGGCAAGTGTCGAATATGTGAGCGGGTTGGGGTCACGCGGACCTATTGTGGAAGCGATCCGCAAAGCAGGATACGATACCGTTTCCGCGGCCTCACCATCGCCCCAGGCGCCTCCTGCTGTCGGTGCACCAAGCCCTACCGACGCCCCAGTCGCATTGAGCCAAGTCAGTCCGGTTCCCACGCGGGTATCGCCTCAAGTTACAGAAGAGTCTGAAGTGGATGCTGAAGCGGCGGCACGCGCGGCCGCAATTCGGCATGAGTTCGTTCGATTGCTGGTGGGCGCCGTCTTTTCGCTTCCACTGCTGACCATTAGCATGGGTCGGGATTTCGGCCTGTTGAGTTCGTGGGCGCATGGCGCTTGGGTAAACTGGCTGCTCTTTCTGCTGGCTACACCAGTGCAGTTCTTCGTGGGCTGGGACTACTACGTTGGCGCCATTAAGAGCCTTCGCAATCGCAGCGCCAATATGGATGTCTTGGTGGCGATGGGAACGACCGTCGCATACGCTTTCAGTCTGGCCGTGCTGGCAGCCCAGACCGTCGGCAGCAGCTTGCTTGGGGGACATGTCTATTTCGAGACTTCGGCCGTCATTATCACGCTAATCGTTCTTGGCAAGTTGCTGGAGGCGCGAGCGAAGGGCCGTACGAGCGCAGCAATTAAGGAGCTGATGGGCCTGCAGAGCCGGACGGCGCGTGTCACACGCGATGGAGAGGAATTTGACATCCCTGTTGAAGAGGTCATGGTCGGCGACATGGTCGTGGTCCGACCGGGCGAGAAAATTCCGGTTGACGGCATGGTGGTATCAGGGGAGTCAAGCGTCGACGAGAGCATGTTTACAGGAGAAAGCATGCCCGTGGAGAAGGCATCCGGACACCATGTCTTCGGAGCAACGCTGAATGGACGCGGCCTTCTGGGAATCGAGGCTACGAAAGTTGGCCGGGAGACGGCGCTGGCGCAGATCATCAGGCTGGTGGAAGAGGCCCAGGGGAGCAAGGCGCCCATTCAGAGGGTTGTAGACCAGGTCGCAGCCTACTTTGTTCCGGCGGTGATCGCATTTGCCGGCGTGACGTTTGTCGTGTGGATGTTTGCGGGCGCCGGTTTTGTAGCGGCTCTGCTACGCGTGGTGGCGGTGCTGGTGATCGCCTGTCCATGCGCCATGGGACTGGCTACGCCTACATCCATTATAGTAGGCATCGGCAAGGGCGCGGGCGTAGGTATACTGTTCAAGAATAGCGTTGCTCTGGAACATACACAGAAGCTGACGGCAGTTCTGTTGGACAAGACTGGAACGATTACCCAAGGTGAGCCAGCGGTCACCGACCTGGTCGTCAGTCAGGGTTTCCCTGCAATCGGTTCTGGCGCAACTCACGCCCAGCAGTTGCCTGTTCCGGTTGGACGGACTGACCTGCTGCGGCTTGCCGCCTCGGCAGAAAGGGGGTCAGAACATCCTCTCGGCGAGGCAATCGTGCGTGCAGCCCATGCCAGAGGATTGGAACTGGCCGAACCCGCACACTTTGAGGCGCTGGCCGGTCACGGGATCGCCGCGAAGGTTGAGGAAAAGCAGGTTCTGCTCGGCAACTTGCGGCTCATGGAAAGGGAACAGGTCGACTTGAACGGCCTTGTGCCCCAGTATGAACAATTGCAGGCAGAAGCCAAGTCGGCGATTTGGCTGGCGGTTGATGGGCAGGCGGCGGCTTTGATTGCCGTTGCCGACACGGTGAAGGAGGGCTCTGGGGAGGCCGTTGCCTCACTTCGCAAGATGGGCCTCACGGTGGCGATGCTGACCGGTGACAACCAGGCGACCGCCGACGCGATTGCAAGGGAAGTAGGCATCAACCGTGTTATCGCAGAACTGCTGCCCGGCCAGAAGGTCGACCAGGTCAAGGCGATGCAGGAAGAAGGATTCAGGGTCGCGATGCTTGGCGACGGCATCAACGATGCCCCCGCCCTGGCACAGGCAGACGTAGGCATTGCGATTGGAGCGGGAACGGACGTGGCAATGGAGGCGGCCGACGTCACTCTCATCCGGGGCGACTTGCGCAGCGTACCCCAGGCGATCGTACTGTCTCAGGCGACGATGCGAAATATCAGACAGAATCTCACCTGGGCCTTTGGCTACAATGTCGCTCTGCTTCCGATTGCCGCCGGTGTCCTGGCTCCATTCGTTTGGGCGCCGCCATTCTTGCAGCAGCTTCATCCTATTCTTGCGGCTGCCGCCATGGCGTTCTCCAGTGTCAGCGTCGTCGTCAACGCGCTGCGCCTCCGTCAGCTCCAGTTGTAACGGCGATGATATTCGATTTCGCCTATTTGACTCTGGTGCTCGCCCTGATCCTATGTGCCTTTGGGATGGCCGCAGGCTTCTGGGGAGGACGACTGGGCACTGTCGAGGCCGAACAGGGGGCACTCCCTTCAGAGCGACTGCCATCCTCCAAATTGCCCAATGGCGTTTCATGGAGCACAAGGCTCACGGAGAGTAGCTTTCACTCGATCTATGCCGTTTGCGGACTGGTTGGTATCGCGGCGGTCATCCTGTGGTACGGTTTGTTGACGGACCAGTTCCAGATTGCCTATATCTGGAACAGCTCGGAGCGAAGTCTTCCCACCTTCTACAAGTTTGCCGCGATCTGGGGCGGCCAAGCCGGTAGTCTCCTCTTCTGGACGCTCCTGCTCAGCCTGTTCAGCACGGCGACGGCGCTGACATTTCGATCGAGCCAGCGCACGCTGATGCCCTATGTCAATGGAACTCTGCTGGCTTCGCTCCTGTTCTTCCTCATCCTGCTGGTCTTCAGCGCAAACCCCTTTGAACAGATCGGCTTGGTGCCGAGCGATGGGCGCGGTCTGAACCCCTTGCTACAAAACTACTGGATGGTGATCCACCCGGTCATGCTCTACCTCGGTTGGGTTGGACTCAGTGTTCCCTTTGCATTTGCGGTGGCCGCCCTCCTGAGCAAACGCCTGGACCGGCGCTGGGTGCGGACTGTACGCCGCTGGACGCTTATCCCGTGGATGTTCCTCTCGGCCGGCATCATCATGGGCAGCCAGTGGGCGTACATGGAGTTGGGCTGGGGCGGTTACTGGGCATGGGACCCGGTGGAAAACGCCAGTTTCCTGCCGTGGCTGACCGCGACAGCATTCCTGCACAGTGTCATCATCCAGGAGCAGCGCGGCATACTCAAGGTGTGGAACGTCACACTGATCTGGCTGACGTTCACCCTGGTCATCCTGGGCACGTTCACGACCCGCAGCGGGATTCTTAGCAGCGTACACAGTTTCGCGCAGAGCCCCGTGGGTCCATATTTCCTCGTCTTCCTTGCCGTCACCACGGTTGGATTCCTCCTGCTCCTCTTTCAGAGGTTGCCCTATCTTCAGGGCGAGAATGAGATCGACTCGATCTCGAGCAGGGAAGGGGCGTTTCTGGCCAATAACTGGCTGTTTGCAGGCATCGCGTTTGTCGTGCTATGGGGTACCTTTTACCCCATGTTCAGCGAGATACTCACCGGGGAACGCATTTCAGTAGCTGCGCCATGGTTCAACCGGGTGGCAGGTCCGCTTTTCCTGTTGTTGTTTGTTCTGATGGGCGTGGGTCCATTGCTTGGCTGGCGGCGAACCGGTGCAAAGGCGTTACGCCGGCAATTTACTTGGCCGGTCGCGGCGGCGCTGATCTCGATTCCCTTTCTCCTTTTCACCAGCCGGAACATATTTCCAGTCGTCGGGTTCGCCGTCTGCATTTTCGTCGCAGCGACGATTGTACAGGAATTCGTGCGTGGAACAATTGCGCGTCGGCGCTCAAGGGGCGAGCCGGTGGCCTCCGCACTGTGGGGGTTGATTCGACGCAACGGACGCCGCTACGGCGGATACGTCATTCACTTTGGCATCGTGCTGATTGGGGTTGCCATTATCGGCAACGAGTTCTATCAATCTACGACGCACGTCACATTGGCCGAAGGTGATGCTGTTGAGCTGTCCGGCTATTCGCTGAAATACGTCGCTCTCGAATCGAAGCAACAGAGCAACCATACGGAGATCAGAGCCAATCTTCAGGTCTCGGATGCCGAGACCGGACGGGTCCTGGCGAACATCTTTCCCCGCCGAAACATATATGACAAGTCTCCCGATCAGCCTACCAGCGAGGTCGGGCTGCGTATGACGCCTGCTGAAGATGTCTATGTGATTCTCAACGGTTGGGAAGGCGACGGTACCAGTGCTACGTTTACAATCTATGTCAATCCGCTCACGATGTGGATGTGGGTGGGCGGACTGCTCGTCGTGCTGGGCACCGTCGTTTGCGTCTGGCCCCATCCACAGCCGGCCCGGTCCTCGCGCGAGGCGACGTCACCGATTCCCGGCGGAGCAGCTACAGGTCCGGCGTCGGCTTGACGGCGAGGTCTCCTCGCTGCACTGCCGCTGGTCCTGTCACGGTTGCACATCCAGACATTGAAGAGTTGGCAAGGTACGCAGCCCCAAACAGGGTTTACCGCGTAGGCGTCCTCGCAAAGCAATGTGGCTAACAATTGCACTGATCAGCGTGTTTAGCATCGCAGCAGTAGGTTATGTCATCTTGCCTCTGTTCGGTCGGACGCGCACGGTTGTCTCGGCTGAGGGAGAGGAGCTGGCCGACCTGATAACGCGCAAGGAAGTCGCACTGGAAGCGATCCGAGAGCTTGAGTTCGATCACGGGGTCGGAAAGATCGAGGACGCCGACTTTGAGCGATTCAACCGGATACTGCGGCTTCGGGCGATCAGGCTGATTGAACGAATCGAGGCTGAGTTCGGTGGACCCGATGGATTGGGCCCGGATACGGTCCAGCTGGATGAACGGTTGGAGCTTGAAATCTCCAGAAGGCGCAGGGTAGAGGAACGGCTCCCGAATGAAGGCTGCCGTAGTTTTCCGCAAGAATGACATCCGAATAGCCGAAGTGCCGCGGCCCAGGGCCGGCAGCGGAGAGGTCGTCGTAAAGGTTAGGGCGTCCGGCATCTGCGCAACCGACGTCAAAATCCTGAGTGGCGCCGGGATTCCCGCCGACCTGCCGGCAATTCTGGGACATGAAGTCGCCGGAACAGTTCATGAGGTGGGACCGGGCGCCGAAGAATGTCTACTGCACATCGGGCAGCGCGTCGCTGTCTATCCCATCGCAGCATGCGGCGAATGTCTGTATTGCCGTCAGGGTCGAAACAGTCTCTGTCTCCACGAGCACGGCCTGGGACATGGCGACGACGGCGGATTCGCGGAATACGTGAGAATCCCTGCCGAGGTTGTACGTCTCGGCGGCGTAATAGACATCGGTGATATGCCGTTCGACCTGGCGGCCATGATAGAGCCGACCTCCTGTTGCATCGCAGCCGCCGACCAGTGCGGGACGAAATCCGGAGATACGGTCGTTGTGGTCGGCGCGGGTCCGCTGGGCCTGCTCCATACAGTTGTCTCGACGGCACTGGGCGCCGGCGTTGTCTGCGTAGATGTCAACGAGGAGCGGCTGGTCAAGGCCAAAAAACTGGGCGCGAAGCGCGCCATCAACCCTGAAAATGAGGATGCGCAAGAAGTTGTACGCCAGATGACCGGTGTAGGAGCCGACGTGGTCATCGCGGCAGTCGGCTTCCCCCAAGTTATGGAGAACTACCTCCCGCTGGTTCGAAACGGCGGTGTCTTCAATATCTTTGGCGGTACACCCCGCGGGGAAATGATTACGGTTGATCCTCGCTGGATTCACTACGGCGAGATTGTATTGACCGGAACGTTTGCCTCGTCGGTGAACCAGTTCCGCCGCGCATTCTGCTTCGTACGCGAACATGCACAGGATATCGAGGCCGTGATTTCATCCCGCTGCGCGTTGGATGACATACTGGCAGCGGTTCGGCGTGTCCAGAACGGTGAGGGGACAAAATCGGTTCTCCTGTTTCCGGAGTGATTCCGATTGCACAACCACGTCTGAGGGAGGTTGAATGAAGATCAAGTGGTATGCACACGCCTGTCTGCGAATCGAAGGCGACGGTGTCAGCATAATCACCGACCCCTATACACCCCATAAATCCGGATTTGCCGCGGTCACCGAGACGGCCGACATCATCGTTCGCAGTTCAGATGACGACTCCGCCCACGCCAACGCCGAGATGATCCCGGGGGACCCGGAGGTGGTGACGGCCACGCATATACTGACGTTCGAAGGCGCAGATGGTAACGGCGCACCCTGGAAGCCGGAGGTTGGCCGGGACAGTTCAACTTTCCTAACCCAGGCAGGTGTCAGATTCAAAGCCATCCCGGCGATGGAGTCGATGCGTGTAAAGCTGCAGCCGCGTGACAACGCCATGTACTGTTTTGTCGTCGAGGGCATCCGAGTCGTTCATTTCGGCGACGTGGGCAATCGCCTGGAGGCGTGGCAGCTTGATCAAATCGGCGACGTCGACGTGGCCATCGTCCCCACCGGCGGTCCGCCCACCATTGAGCTGGCAGATCTGCACGACGCCCTCGAAATCCTGCGTCCCGCCGTGACGATCCCGATGCACTACGAACTGCCCGGATGCAGATTTCCCACCATGGCCGACGTGAAAGAGTTCACGTACCGCTACCCCCCGTCGAGTGTCCGGTGGGCTGATACGCCAGAAGTGATGCTCACGAAGGCTACTCTGCCTGGGAAACCGCAGGTATGGGTGCTGCAAGCCACTACCGCAGGATAGCAATCCTATAGGGGTCAACCCTTCTGTCCGGGCACAGCGAAATTGGCAGCGGCTGCTGACCCTTGGCCTGTCAAGTTTCCGCTTGCTTTTCCGTGTACCTGCTGCCGGACAAATGAGGGGCAGTCAATGCACCGATTACACTGACGACCGCCGCCGCGATATACAGTCCGGTCAGCCCAAACCCATCGAGAACCAGTCCAAGTAACCAACTCCCCGCGCCAATCCCAAGATCGAAGGCCAGATAGAAACCCGCTGTCGCCCGCCCGCGCTGAGCCGGCGGCATGCGGTCCACACATATCGCGATCAGGGCAGGGTGGCTGATACCGGAGCCAATGCCCATCAGCACCGCGCTGCCAGCGAGGACAAGCGTGTCCGCGGAGGCGGCCAGCCCCGCCAGCCCAATGGCGTTTACAACCAGTGCAGGAAGCAGCACCTGGCCGCGGTTGACCCGGTCAAGCAAACGTCCGGTCAGGATGCGGGTGGCAATTATGGCGACGCCGTAGACAGTGTAGGCTGCGCCCACCGAAGCCAGCTCTCTGCGTTCTGCCAGCAGCGGCAGAAAAGCAAAGAGGGCGCCGAAACTTATGCCGAAGAGGGCGGTCGTTAGCATCGGCCCGCGTAAGGGCTTGGGCAGCGAGACCAGCTGGGCCGGACGGAAAACTGGGACCGCCGGCGTGGTGGCCCGGGGAATGACCCGCCAGACCAGCGCAAAGGCCAGCAGAGACAACCCTGAACTCAGGAAAAACGCGCTATGGCCGATACCGCGGCCCCAGAGCGGGCACGAATCTTTAACGGTACTGGCGGCTTCGAGCGCTTGCGTACACCAGGCAGGGCAGGGGGCGGTCGGGCAGGCGAACTGCGGGGTGAGCAGGTCGAGCCCAGCACTGACTGCAGCCGGGGTCAACGTGATGGCCACATTGGCGGCGGCGCCAAACAGCGCCAGGGCGGCGCCCCTGCGCTCCGGTTCGGCTAGGTCGGCGACGAGCGCAGTTGCGGCTGTGGTGAAAGTTACGTAGCCGGCCGCCTGCAGGACACGCAGCAAGAAGAGCAGAGCGGGGTTGGACGTAAAGCTCATCAGAACCGCGCCGGCGGCCAACGCCACCGTGCCGAACAGGATGACCGGACGGCTGCCCAGACTATCGCTTACTGCCCCAGTCAGCGGACGTCCAACCAACGAGGCAACGCCAAACGCCCCAAGGACCAAGCCAATCTGCCAGTCGGGCAGGCCCTCTGCCTCTAGGTAAAGGGGAATCGGTACAAGGAGGGCGTAGAAGGCGGCAAAGAACAGCAAGGCCGCCGTCCAGACCGTCCAGTACCGGCTCACGTTCAGGGCTTTCGGGCTTGGATGCTGCTGCCTGTGAAGCGCTGCAACAGGTCCTGCAGCATGATCGGGCTCAGATTCGACAGCGCAGGCGGCAGTTCGCCGTTGAAGTCTTCGGTGGTATAGCGCTGTTCGATGATGATGGCAATGTCATGGAAGCCGGCGGCCTGAAGCAAATGAGTGAATTCGCTGATCGTCAAGGCACCGGCAATGCAACCTGCCCAACTCAATCCAGCCCGAATCTGTTCCTCGCTTACCGGCATGCCGGAAAGATCGCCGTCAACAACGATATCTGAAATCGCAACCCGCCCTCCCCGTCTGAGCACGCGGAAGGCCTCGTTGAGGACCTTCCCCTTGTCGGTCGTGAGATTCACCACACAGTTGGAGATGACCACATCGACACTATCGTCGGGAAGGGGAAGGTCTTCCAGGTCTCCCTTGCGAAACGCCACGTTGGTCGCTCCGGCATTGTCGGCGTTGCGGCGGGCCAGCTCCAGCATGCTGTCGTTCATGTCAACGCCGTAGACGAAGCCTGTATCACCGACCTGTCGGGCAGCAAGCAGCACGTCAAGTCCGCCGCCTGAACCAAGATCGAGGACAGTTTCTCCGGCCGCCAGCGAGGCGATGGCGTTGGGATTGCCGCAGCCCCGGCTGCTATTGACGGCTGCGTCGGGAAGCTGGCTCAAGTCTTCCAGGTCGTAGAAGTCGCTTCCGCAACAGTCCTGACCGCCCCTGCCGTTAAGCTGCTGTTCGGCTACGCGCCCGTAGTGCAACTGAACCTCGGCGCGGATGGCCTCGGGATCGTTAAGCGCGGGCGGCTGGCTGTGAGTACCTTCTACGCAGCAACCCTCTGTCTGCACGTCACCTGGCTTCTGCGCTAATTCAATTTGGGATGCCATGAGTGTGTTCTCCATGATCAGGCATGATTAAATTCAGAAACTGTTGAAGCGTCGCAACGCCTTCCTTTGCCGTGGAATAGTAAATCCAAGTGCCCCGCCGTTCGCTGACGACCAGACCCGCTCTGCGAAGCAGACGCAGGTGATGGGAAATCGTTGGCTGCGATAGGACGAAATTGGACTCGATGTGGCAAACGCACATAGGGCCTGACTGCCGAGACAGCAATTCCAGGATCTTCAAACGAACAGGGTGGCCGACAGCCTTAAAGGCTGCTGCCAAAGAGACTGTCGCTGCATCGGTCGCGTTCCTTTTGGCGGAGGATTCGCTGACAGGCTCTTCTGACAGTTCCGGCACACTCACGTCCCTTGAACGCCTGACTGGCGCCATTTCAATTGCCATCATGTTCGCTCCCACTTTACCAAAGACGACCCAACTCTACATCCGCACAACGCAGGCGAGATAATGTCGTGGAAGTTGCGTCCGTACTTGGCATTCTACCCTTTATATT
The DNA here is from genome assembly GCA_009840225.1 of Caldilineaceae bacterium SB0662_bin_25. Taxonomy (GTDB): domain Bacteria; phylum Chloroflexota; class Anaerolineae; order Caldilineales; family Caldilineaceae; genus Bin5. The sequence continues at coordinate 26,313 of VXOE01000239.1, forward strand.
GATATTTGTCAATATAAACATCGGAAGCGGGTGCATCCCAATATTGTGGCGAACTCACGTATTTTTCTGAAAGAAAACAGGCCACGGTCGAATCACTTTCCAATTGCCTGCATCTAAAGGGGTGTTTCTCAATTCTCTCTCCTCGCTTTGGGGCGGTGGGGGGGGGGGGGGCCCCCCCCGGGTGGGGGGGGGGGGGGGGGGGCGCGCCCCCCCCCCCCCCCCCCCCCCCCCCCCCCCC
>VXOE01000059.1 GCA_009840225.1 Caldilineaceae bacterium SB0662_bin_25
GCTTTGATCTCCCGGAAATGGGAGATGGGCGGGGAAGGGGAGGCGGCTTACATAGGGGGTGGATGCCGGTATGTAGGGTGGGAGTCAGGATGTACTCCGGGGGCTGAGGGCGGCGGTCGAGCCAGATGCCACACCTTTCTCTACAGAATTCAAAACTACAACATGCGAAGGAGGTTTGGACGGCGGGAGTTTGGGATAGGTCTATCTTCTGCGGTTTGTGTGCGTGCGATATGTTTTGAGCCCAAAGGAGTGTTCAAGATGATTCTGCAGGGCGGTTATCAGGACCTTGGCGACGCGGTGATGCCGGAGTGGAAGGGCCGGCAGAGCTGCTTGTTCAGATTTGACCCGGTTGCGCCGGTGATGGAGGCGGGTTTTGAGGATTATGTGGACGTTGTGTCCAACCTTGTGCATGCGGCGAATCCGGAGACGCGAGAGGCGTACATGGCGGTGGACGAGCGGATGGTTGAGCCGCTGACGGGGCAGTGCTGCGCCGGGGGGCAGGCGGCGGGTCGGGATTCAGGCAGGGAGCAGGTGTGGCATCAGTATGAGCCGGGGCGGGGCTACTATTTTGACGGTACGATGCTGGAAAGGATGGCGGTGATTGTCATTGCGAATGTTTCGGGTTGCATCGTCTGTCCGGGTGCGTTTCACGGTGAAGCAGGAGAGGACGGGGAGGCACACGTGCTGGCGGCAAATCGGGGATACCTGCTCTCGCCTGAATGTGTGCGAGGGAGCAAGGTTTTTCTGGATCGGAGTGTGAGGTCTTTTCTGCGGATTACGTTTGAAACGGGAACTGCAGTGGTCAGTAGTCAGTAGTTAGCAGTTTTTAGTAGTCAGTTTTTAGTTTTTAGTGAACTGCTGTGGGCGTTCGGGCTAGGTGGGAGGAAGGGGTCAGGGACTTAAAGCGGAACGGGGGCTGGGACTGCGGTGGTTAGTGGCTGGGGGGTTGTGTGGTCTATTTGGGGAGCTGGAGTGGGTTAGCCGGGGAGGTGATAGATGATGTAGAGGGGTTGGGTGCTGTCGTGGACGATGAGGCGGCCGCCGGGGTACATGTTCATGATTGTGTCGATTTCCTGCATGTAGGGGCCTTCGAGGAGGTACGTGACCGGGCCGGGGTCGAGTTTTTGGAGGTCGAAGGCGCCGAATTCGCGGGAGCGGTCGATGCCGCGGTTATGGGCGTAGAGGAAGCGGATGGTCTCGTAGGTGAAGCTGCGCTGGCCGGAGTAGTAGTAGATTGTGCCCGGATCGTCGAAGGCGTTGGCGGCGTCGAGGGCTTCGAAATAGTATTGGGGAAATGTACGCTTAAAGGCGGGGCCTCGGGGTAGTTCGACGAAGTAGTAGTTGAGATTCCAGATTCCGCCCACAAGGAGGACGGCGGCGACGGCTGTTGTGGCGAGGGCGCGTCCCCATTTGCCGAAGCGGCGGCGGAGCGTGTCGGAGACAGATACGGCGCCGATACCGGCCAGACCGAAGACCCAGGGAATGGCGATGATGGTGCGTCGCATGGCGCCACTGGAGGGTTCGGTCACGACCAATGCCAGTAGGCCGAAGAACAGGGCCAGGACGGCAAACAGATGAGGCGGGCTGCGCCATTTTTTTATCGCTATAATCAGCCCCACGTATGCCAGCACTGCGGTCCCAAGATCCAGTGCCCCCTTCCCGCCTAAACCGTCCACAAAGTCAAGTCTGGTGTTTGCGAAGAGAAACTTCAGTGCGTACCAGGCGCGCTGCGCCAGGAATCCCACGCTTTCCCAAGTGCCTCCTGCCTCCGAGAATTCGCGGTAGTTTCCGACCGACCCGCCCAACATGCGGACGAAGTATTTGTCGGGAGAGTCGAGAATGAGGGAGACGACGGGCCAGGCGACGATCAGGGAGCCGGCGGCGAAGAGGGCGAGGGAGGTCAGTTTTCCGCGAAGCGCTTCTTTATGCAGAAGCATGTAATATGCGAGCATGGCGGCTACGGCAGCCATGAAGAAGGGATAGGCGAAGTAGGTGTAGGGGACCAGTCCCAGGCAGGCGCCGGCCAGCAGCCAGGTCCAGCGCGATTTGGCCCGCATGGCCCACAGCAACGTTATTGCGGCGAGTGTAGCGACGAAGGCGAGGGAGATAAGGCCGAAGCCGAGACGGCTGAAGTGGAGGTGCCAGTAGCTGAAGGTGAGGGTGGTGGCGCCGAAGAGGGCGACCCAGCGGCCGAACCCCAATCGTAGGAGCAGATGGGCGGCGGGAATTGTGGCGATGCCGAAGAGGCCCATGGAGAGGCGGACGGAGAATCTGGAGACGTCGAAGAGCCAGATCAGGAGTGCGGTCAGGTAGAAGGGCCCGGTGGCCTGGCCCATGGCGGAGGTGGAGTACGGGCCGATCCAGCCTTCCTGGAGGATGCGGAGGCCTTCGATTCCGGACCAGGCCTCGTCGCCGTGGAAGCCGGCCGGGATCTGTTCGAGGCGGTATATGCGCAGGAATGCTGCGACGATGGTGAGGAGGAGGAGCGCGAGGAGCTCCCAGCGATTGCGGGAGGTCCAATCTTTGAGGAACTGGCGGGACCAGTGCCAGTTGGGGTGGGGGGTGAGCCAGACGAGGCCCTGGCGGGGCGCCATTTTGCGGGGGTCGGGAAGGCGCCGGCCGAGGCGGTTGATGAGGTTGGGCGAGCTTCCGTGCGGGAAGGGCGTTTCGTAAAGCGGTGCGCCGCAGGCGTCACAGTAGTGATAGCCGCCGGGGTTTTGTGTACTGCATTGGGCGCAGATGATGTGTGCGGGGCGGCCGCAGCGGCCGCAGAATCGGGCGTCGGCGCGGTTAGTGTATTCGCAGGCCAGGCAGAGCCATGGTACTAACAGGGTGCCCCTTTCGTCGTGTACGTCTGAAGGGATCGTCATTGGAACGGCATTAGTCAGTAGTCAGTGGTCAGTTAACAGGGGGAGGGGCGGGGGGTTGCCCGTT
>VXOE01000246.1:0-9598 GCA_009840225.1 Caldilineaceae bacterium SB0662_bin_25
GGCCGCGGCCGCGGTGGCGGGGTTGGGACAGGGTTTCTCCGGGCATTCGGGGCGGGTGGGGATGGCGCGGCGCATGGCCGCGGCCGGTGCGCCCACGCATGAGATTATGGCGCAGGGACGCTGGAAAACGGCGAGGATGGTCGAGGTCTATACACGCTCGGAGGAGGCGGGAAGAGCGGCGAAGTGGCTGGCGTAGGGACACTGTGTCGGTTGGCCTTTCTCAAACCTTGAGACCTACCATTACTTTCCATTGCTCCATGTGTGTTTAGTATCGATTAATTTGAGCCAAACGTCCTCGGAGAATTCACTCTCGGGCGTGGAACAAATGTTGCCTTGACCGGCAAAGAGTACATACGAAGCATGGCATGGGTGGACTGAACTGACATATTTGATGCCATCGACACGTGATCCCTTCCACTTCACGTGGTCACGGACAAACTCCGTGACCACTTGTGTTGGTACATATTCAACATGTTCCTTCTCGCTCCGTTCGATGGGGCGAGAAATCTCCCTCGAAACATGATCGAGGAATATAAGCATTCTGCGGGGTGAGATTTCTGTACAGTCGGGTATCGCGTCGAACAAGCTGGGAATGGATGGAATCGCGGACAGGTCAAGCAGGGTCGCAGGCCTACGGGTTTCAAACCGCCCTATCGCGTAAAAACCTGGCTTGGATGCAGTTTCCTTGAGAGCAGTTTCCTCGTCATCGCATCCATAAAACATTGGGATGCCGGCAGGGCTCATTCTGTTTGATTGAATCGCTTTGTTGACTGGTGGCGGTCCCAACTCCTGCGGCTCTTTCAGTACACGCTTGCATCCTTCTCGCCTAGCCCTCAAAAGATGCGTGCCCGACGGAACCTCCGTGAATAAACCTATCTGTTGCGCGTATTCGGAAATCATGTGGAGAATCTCTCCAGGACCGTAACCTTCGGGGGCATGCGTTTCCCTTCCGTTGCCCAGGAAAAAGAATCGCCGCTCGTGCATGATCACTTTGCGGAAGTAGTTCCAACTTAAGTAAACCCGGTCCTGAGGATTCGGTCCGTAGGCGTCCTCTTCACACCAGTCTTGATCGAAATATTCGCCGAAAAGATACGGCAACAGTGAATCCTGGTTTCCACCCGGAAATTCCAGATTGATTTCGTCAATCGCCAGTTCTTCAGAAGACCAGAAGGTACCGATCCAACCTCCTTCCTGAAAGAGTTGACTAACTGCGAGGTCGTACTCCTGAAACAAGCACTTCAGGAAGTAAGCCGAGACGTCATCTATCGACGCTGCAATGAACTCTTGACTCCGGGAGCAGCAAAAGGAGCACTTATCGGAAACGGCTCTCTTTCTGATGAAGTTACTCAGCCCCGGGTCCTTAAAGCAGTAGACACAGACAAACTTGTCCTCTTTTGACATTTTGAACCTCGCTGCCATAAGTGATAATAGTCAGACGGTCCTTTCGCCAAGCATCCATCTTCGACTGCGGTAAGCTTCCTATCTCGGCACAGGATATTTGGTCGGAGTTTCCGGTCTGCCACACCACCGCGGGTAGCATCGTCAAGCTACTGTTTTGAATCGGATGGAACCGGAAACTCTCCCTTTGTCAAGAGATTTGGTTCACAAAAAATGGCTAGATTACCCAAAATTATAAACCCTTATGACAAGACTAAAGCGATTCCTTCATGCATCTCTCAGAAACGAGGGGCAACCGTCGGTACAGAGTTGGCCGGAGATCGTCTGCTTGGCGAGCGCCGCGGCAACGTCGCCGGCAGCGTTCTGCGTGCGGCGCTGCGCGAGGGGAAGGTCGTGTATGAACGACGCTGAACTCGTCGTGCAGGAGGCCCAACGCTGGCTGCGCTTCGCAGCCGAGGACCTCGATGCCGCCCGACGGCTGCTGGCGGCCCGCTCGTCTGCCCCGCGTCACGTCTGCTGGCACTCGCAACAAGCCGCGGAAAGGGCGTTGAAGGCGGCTTTGGTACTCGAGGGGATCGATTTCCCCTTCACCCATGACCTGAACGCGCTGCGCAATCTTCTGCCGGACAGCTGGCCCGTTTGGGCTGACCTGGCTGAGCTGACCGGGTGGGCTGTACAGGCCAGATATCCCGGTCAGTGGCCGGAGCCTTCGACTGCAGATGCGGCTTGTGTCATGTATAAAGTTGTAGTGGTTGAGATATGGTATTGGTGGCTTGAGTTGACTACACGAAGCACGCGCTGTCGACGTCGATGACTGGGTTACCGGCACCCTTACTCTCGCATTGCGGCGGCATCCGCACACAGACACAGTTTCCCCCAGAAAAAGCAGAAGCAGGATAGCAGCCCTTTCATTTGTATTCGGTTCTTGACAAAACGGACTACAAGCGAGGAGAGGTCGATCCCTACCTATTGTAGATTTCTTTTGCTGCTTCGGCAGGGATGTCCAGCATGTTTACTGGCAGACAGTTTTCGTCTGTTCTTCCAAAATCTTCTTCTTGGTTTTGGTCAACACCGCCATTTGAATCTGAGTAGTAACACCGTTTGCACTGAAGTGTCGGAAGGCCAGTCTCTCTGCTATCAATTGCAGGCACTCGCCCCAAATAGTCCCGTCCGGTTCAGCGAACAGCCCGAAGCACGATGTCTTTGGGAGCTTCTTCATATCGACTAGGGCATTTGAGTTGCAACACATCGGCCTGAATGACACCGCCCGGCAACAGCTCTCCCTCTATGATAATCGAGGCAGCACGATAGAAATTGTCCGGTCGAGGCCCATAAAAGACTATCGAAATCTGCTGACCGGGATCTTCTTCATCCTGAATCTTGAAGCGAAGTGTCACCTCTTCGGCGATCCACTGCTCGCTGCCTTCGACAAGCACGCCATTTACCCTCAGGCGTTGGGATACCAGAGAATCGCCCCGTTGATAGACCTCGTCTACAGTCAACCAGTAGGATGTGGCTGTGGTCAGGCCATAAATCATCAACGCGACGATTACGCCAACCAGCAATAGTCCAGCAACCAAGAACTGCGGTTTGGTACCGGTTCGCTTGCGGGCCAAGTGGGCGGGGATTGGACCTTCCCACAACTCTTCTTCGTTGAATTCATGCTGACTTGGTGACGCTGCAGTCATTAGACTTCCTACTTGCTTAGCTCCAATTGGGGGTCGCGGACATAGTGCACTGTTCTAGGACCGTCTATCTGTGCTGCAGGGAAAGCTTTTCTGTATTATAGCAGAGATATGGTGTGCAGTATGTCAGTCCAATATCCCCTTCGTTATAGATCGATACGGTGTTCTCAAGCCACACATTCGGGTCTTTCTCTCCGAAATTCCCCAGATCGGTCCCGAAGAAGACATCGCTGTAAACACCCGCTACCAGGCGTCAGCTGTTTCTTCAACCCCAGGTGTCCCACATGTCCTGGAGCGCCTTGATGAACGCCCGCGCCTTCTTCTGAGACCACTGTTCCCGCCCTGGACCGAACAGCTCCACCTGCCCGTTCTGGCACTTGAAGTTCTTGCGCCTCGCCGTCCCCAGCCAGTCGAGGATGCCCGTATACGTCGGCACCAGCGTCGGTTTGAACAGGCTGTCGGGAACGTTGTAGAGAAGGCACTCGATGAAGTAGGAGGGAGCATCGTCCCTGGCGAGCACTTTCTTATCGACCAGATGGTTCCGGGCCGCCTTGAACATGCGGATGGTCCTCTTGAACCGGTAGTTTGCGGCCTTTTCCTTCTTCAACCCCCGGGAATGGTGCTGCTGCGGGAAGCTGACGACCCAGCGCTGCTCGTCGGACAGATAGAACCCGATGCCCTCCCTGTGGCTCACCGTAACCACGAGGTCGGCGTCCGCCGGGATCATTCTGCCCTTGGGCACCTTCAGGGTCTTGCGGCCGCTCTCTGCGGCGCTCCCGAACCTGCCCCGCAGCGCCTTCAGGGCCTCGTCTCGGAAAGAGTTCCATTGCTGGTGTACGAACCTGTGGGAACCATCCTTCTGCAGCTGTTCGCCGGTAAGGTCGGCCACCGCCGGCTTCAGCTTCGATGACAGCCGGACGACCACATCGACGTCGCTGTCCCCGCCGAGGTTCGTGTCGTTCTTATACGAGCCCTGAAGAAAGACCTCGTACTTGAACTGTGACAGGCTCCTGTGGGCTTCAAGGGCCTTCCGGATGGGTACATGGGCCTGCTTGAAGGCCGTTGCGGCCTTGTGATGGCTCCACTTGGCAAGTGTAGATTCGGGTATAGACATTACCTTACCTCGTCATCCTGGCTCTGCTACAGTTCCTACCCCTGCGTCCCCCCTTTGGTATCCAGTAGCCCGCCCGGGGCTCGGTGAAGACGTAGGCGGGGCGATCGGCGCAGGGCGAAGTCAACGACCAGTTCGCGGTGCGTGTAGAGTGCCAAAGGCTCGGACACATGGCGCCGGCGCCGGGCCTCTTCCGGGTTCCCGGTCACTGACCTGTCCCCCAAAAGCTGGTCCAGTAATATGTTAGTATTGGGCTGTAGAAAGGGGAAACATGGCCAAGAGGAGACACAGGCCGGAGCAGGTGATCAACAAGCTCAGAGAGGCTGAGGTGGTATAGCATCTGTCGGTCTGAGAAGGCCATACATCAGGAGTAGCAGGGGATGGATATCGCCCGCCGCCAACAAGTGTCAGTAAGGAAATATCGCCCGCTGTTTCACAAGGGAAGCGTGCACCCCGCTTCCCGAAGGCGTTGGCGGCGCTGCTGAGTGTCGGGCATAACCTCAGCCATCAAGCTCCAGAAGTCCGTCGAGTGGTTCCGATGGGTCAGGTGGGCCAACTCGTGGACGACGATATACTCAATAAGCGCTGGAGGCAGCATCATGGCGCGCCAGTTAAAGCGGAGCGTGCCATCGGGCGCGCAGCTACCCCACCGTTGGCGTTGATCGCGTATGAGCACCCGCGACCGTTCTCCCTGGCCGAGCCGAGGCCACCAGCGTTTAACAAGGTTCGGCAGCCGCTCGGCCGCCCGGTCCCGATACCATCCGACGATGGCGCGCCGTATACGCTGTTGCCGTTCCTCACCTTCGAGACCTTCAGGCACAGCCACCCGGAACCGCCAGTGGTCGAAACGGACCTCAGGCAAGTGCACCTCCCCAGCATCGACGATCATGCGGACGTTGCGTCCCAGGTATGGCAGCGTCTCGCCGCTGACGAAGCGTTTCGGCGCGGTCTCCAGCATCTCACCCGATGCATGGCTGAGTATCCAGGGTGCCCGCCGGCGCACGATGGCACGCAGTTCGTCCGGCGGCGTCGTCATGGGGGCGGCAACCTGCACACCGCCGCCGTCCATCGTGATCTGTACCGTCTTCCTGCGCCGTTCGCTGCGGCGCACCTCGTAGCCGATGGTCGTGTTGCCGAAGCGGACACTGCCCCGCTCGCTCACCGCTCGCTCCTCCTGCGTGCCATATCGACGATCCGGTTCGCCAGTTCATCCAACTGGGTTTCAGTGTAATCGCCCGTAGGCCTGAGCGCGCGCTTGATGTCCCGGCGCATCTCCCGCAGGACCTCCAAGTTCGACTGCCAGTCCACAATGGCGTAGTGGCGATCGACGACTGCCTGGACCTTCAGAGCGACGCCCTTCGTACCCTCATCGATTGTTCGGTAATGTGCTTGCTCCTCACGTAACTGCGAGGGGGAGACGACCTCCTGTGACCGTTCATTCAGCAATTCGTAGATGGCAAAGGAGACAGGGGACAGACCGTGTTCTGCGGCGATGTCGGCTTCGCTTCGAACTTCCTGGCGCAGCAGGGCAAGGTGGCGGCACGCCTCTGCCGAGTCGATCAACCGATTGCGAAGGTCTTGGATGATGCGCTCAAGCTGTGCCGAGAGCTTCTCGAAGAAAGCGGGGTTGTCGGCCAGGCGTTCGTGTATCTGCGCCCTGATCGCGTGCTCCATGATCGAGGCCCGGGCCTCGTCATGAGGAAGGGCGGCGATCTTCTGCTCGAAGTCTTGATCGAGGATGGATACCGGCTGCATCATCTCCCGTACCTGGGCACTGATGCGCTCGTCCACCAGCTTCTTCACCTTAGCCCCGATCTCGGTCCAATCTGCGTCAGCGTCCTCACGAAGGAACTGGGCGCGGGCGTAGGCGCGTATCTCCGTGAGCCGCGCCAGCCGGTCCGTGTAGTCCAGCGCGCGCGGGTCGGGCAGGAAGCGGTCCATGAGGCGTGAGAATTGGCGATAGTCAGCGTTGAACCGCTCAAACAGGTCGGCTTTGAAGTTGCCCTCTGTGGAGGCGTCCGGTGCAAAGACGCTGACGCACGCCCAGGTGTCACTGAGATCCCGTCCCCCGAAATGTGACTCCGCCTGGACAGCCGCCGCCTCAATGACCGGCGCTGGTTCCTCGTCCATCTCCTGCATCGTGTCTTGCACGTCCGCCCGGTCGAAGGTGGAAAGGGTATCTTCAAGGTCCCGGGATACACCGTGGTAGTCCACGACCAGACCGTGGGTCTTCTCGGTCTCCACTCCGTCCCGGCGGTGGGAGAAGCGACGGTTGACCCTCGCAATGGCCTGGAGCAGCCCGTGCTCCCGAAGCGCCTTGTCCAAGTAGAGCACCTGCTCTACGGGCGCGTCGAAACCCGTCAACAGCATGTCCACCACGACCAGCACCTCCGGATCTCCCTCCGGATCGACGAATGCGCTTTCAACCTGCTCCCGGTCGAGTTCGCGGGCCGCCTTGAACTCCGGTCCGTCGTTGGGGACTGTGGTGATGATGGGATAGGCGCTAAGGCCAAAGTCTCTCAACCGCTCTGCGTAGCGCAAGGCGGCAGCCCGGCTGGGCGCGACAACTTGGGCCTTGAACCCGTTGGGACGCACCCGTTCCTTGAAGTGTTCGGCGATGTCTAGGGCGATCATCGCGATGCGTCGCTCCGCTCCCGCCACCGTCTCTTTATTGGCATAGCGTCGGCGAATTTGCGCTTGAATCGAAGGAGGATCGTCGCCGAACATGGCTTCGTACAGCCTGTCCAATGTCTCCGGTCCCTCGACGGCAAGTTCGGGCAGGCGGGCCTCGTAGAAAATTGGCACCGTCGCGCCGTCCGCCACCGACTGCGGAATGGTGTAGATGTCGATGAGCGCGCCGAAGCGCCCAATGGTGCTGCGCTTGTAGTCCCTCTCTATAGGCGTTCCAGTGAACCCGATGAGGGCCGCGTTGGGCAGCGCCCTGGACAAGCGCCCGCCGAGGATGCCGTACTGAGTGCGGTGGGCCTCGTCCACCATGACTATGACGTCCTTCGAGGCGTTGAGCACATCAAGCTCGCCCTCAGGAGCCGTCAACGCCTCCTCGAACTTTTGGATAGTGGTCATAATCGTGCGGCCGGTGCCGGTAGTAAGTAGACGACGCAGGTGCCGGCTGGTGGACGCCTGTTCCGGCGCGGGAAAGCCGCACCGCTTGAAGGTGCCGGTTATCTGCCGGTCCAGTTGGGTGCGGTCGGTGACCACGACGATGGTGGGATTGCCCAGACGAGGCTCCCGGCGCAGCTTCGTCGCAAGCCACAGCATGGTCAGCGACTTGCCTGACCCCTGGGTGTGCCACACAACTCCACCCCGGGCCTCCGGCTTACGGCCAGCGAGCAATCGCTCCAGGGCAGCGCGAACCGCGCGGTACTGCTGGTAGCGCGGCAGCTTCTTGACTAGTCGTCCCCGCTCTGGCTCGTAGACTACGTAGTCCCGCAGGATCTCCAACAGGGTCGTCGGAGACAGCAACCCGACGATGAGTTGCGCCTGGCCCTGAGGCTCGACGCCGAAGTGCTGACGGATCTCATCCTCCGAACGCGGCAGCACCCATTTCCACTCGAAGTAGGCGTTCTCGGAAGCGCCGAGGGCGGCGTAGGCAGCGGCAGCCCCACAGTGGGCCACGCAGAGCAGATTGTAGTGGAAGAGTTCGGGTGCGCCGCTCCCCTGCCACTCCGGTCCCGCCTCCTGGTAACGGCGGAGTTGTCGCACAGCCTGCGACTTCCAAACATCCATAAGCGACGGCGACTTGGCCTCCATCACCACTAATGGGATACCGTTGACGAACAGGACCAGATCGGGGATGACCATGCGCTCGTCGTCCTCTGGCCCGCCCCGCTCGTTGCCACGGCGAACCCGAAACTGGGTTGTGACGACGAACTCGTTGCGACCGCCATCCGGGTGCTCGAAGTCGAAGAAGCGAACGATGCGGGAATCTCTTCCCCGTAGTCCGTCCACGGTCAAGGGCATCCCGTAGGTGAGGTACTCGTGGACCGCCTGGTTGCGGGCCATGCCGGTGGCGTCGATGTGTTCTAGGTCGAAGATGGCACGGTCCGCTTGCTCCTCGGTCATCCATTCGTTAAGACGCATCAGGGCCGCCTTCAGACGCCCTTTCAGCAGAACTTCCCTTTCGTCGCCGCGCTCCAACGCCAGCGTCTCGCGCGGCACATAAGTCCACGCCAATCGCTCCAGAAGCCGACGGGCCGGGTCCTCGGCGTGGTTGAATTCGTTCAATTTCGCAGGTACTAGCATCTGGCTTAGCTCAACAATTGCTCAAGACTCTCAGACATAAGTTGCTCGCTCTTTGCATTCACAAACACGAGATTTCTCGCTTCTCTGCAATTGAGTCCGGCTCTGGCCTTATCAGTTAGTTGATCAGCAGCTAGCCCAAAAATGTTGCAGACGTTCGCTGATGTTCCATCCTTGTCGGGGTTGACTATTACTATTCTGACGTTCGTCGCTCCACGACGTTTCCACAATAGATCGTTAAGGTGCTCATCCGCCAAGTTGAATGAATAACCTACGATGACGATAGTGGAGGTATCATCGATGAGCTGACCACATTCATACCAAGTTTCGAGGTGCTCCCGGCACATCACAGGCTTGACGGACAACCGGCATCAGGGCAATCCCTCTAGGATTGAAGATGAAGTCCCCTCCACTTGGTTGATGTGTTTCGCCACCGATTTCTGCCAGTTGGTTTAGTGTGCCGTCCTCTAGTCTGTTCTTGTCTCGAATTTCCTCAAGCGCATCCACTACAGTCCGAACTGCCCTAATACAGTCGGTCTCTTCATCGCTATGTTCTTCGAGATAACGATCTAAGACTCTCTTCGCTGTGCCAGCCGGGGATGCCGTGCGTGAGCAGTTCGTGCAGGAGAGAGTCGCGCAGCTGCTCCGTGGTGGCAATTATGGCCTCGGTGCGTTCGATGGCGACGTCGATGGAGTCCAGCACAGCGACGATGGCCCGCTGCTCGGGCAAAGGAGGGAGGAGTATGGAGAGGGAAGTTACATCCTCTCTCGTGACTCCTTGGATGGTGGTACCGCGTTGCCTCCGTTGCAATGACGGTCCTAATCGCAGCAGGACTCTGCATAGGTAATCTGACTCTACTCGACCGTTTGCGACGAGACGTGTTATGTCCTGGCTTGCACCCATGATCTCCGTAGCCATACCAACAAGACCAACAGCCGTCCTTGTAGCCAGCAACAAGGCGCCAGGTTCGCAAACTGCTGTGTCACCGGAATAGAGACCTTCGGCAGTTAGGAACGAACGGGCGTTTGAACTCCTAATACGGAGCTCCGTCAAGTCGGCGCCTGTTACGAAGGGAATGTCACCATCCCAATACTCAGGACGGCTCTTACGTGGAGTCCCGCCTTGACTCATCTCCGCCACATC
>VXOE01000246.1:9698-26191 GCA_009840225.1 Caldilineaceae bacterium SB0662_bin_25
ACGGCTCTTACGTGGAGTCCCGCCTTGACTCATCTCCGCCACATCCCCCAAGCGAACCAGTTGCCAGCCGCCGGGAACGGCTCCATTTTCGGGTGAAGGTCTCATCGGTACTATTCCGTCTATTCCTTGGACGGGGGGCGGATTTCGTGGATGGTCACAGGAAGCCCTGCCCGCTTTGCTTCCAACCAGCGCTTGAAGGAATTCTGGCTTTCTCCCGAAGGCCAGCCGCCCAGCAACATTTCCACACTGACGTCCTCATCCAGGGCGGGCCAGTGGATACCCTCGCCCGCGCCGATCAGCCGCCAGTTTTGGCGTTCCTCCGGCGTGGCATGAATGAGCCTGGGATACCAGGACAGCGGTACGGATACGGTCCGACCATCGGAGAGCTCGGTGGTCAAGGTATCCTCCGTCACCTCAACCGACATGGCCTCCGGAACACTTACCTTAAGAGTTGAAACGTTCATTCCAAGCCTCCAGAAACGAAATCTGGTTCTCCTCAACTATCCTCTCGATCCGGCGTATCTCATGGCGCCTCAAGCCGCCTGTCTGTTGGAGCCTGACCGGGTCCAGCCAGAACTTGGCGATGCGGTCATCACGTTCAACATGAATGTGGGGAGGCTCTCCCCGGTCGCTCGCGTAGAAGAAGAACCGGTACGGCCCCTCCCTTAGTATCACCGGCATTGTTCGACCGCCGTACTATCGGGCATAGCCCATCTCCGCCAGCAACGCGTCCATCTTTGCCACCGCCTCATCTCGCCGCCGCTCTGCCACTCTCAGCTGAGCCAGTGCCTCCTCTACCGGGATCACCTCCGCCGGCTCTGTGGTGTCCACGTAACGGCTGATGTTTAGGTTGAAGTCGTTACCTTGTATCTCCTCAAGCTCCGCGACATGGGCGAACCGCTCCACATCCTTGAAGCCCCTGTACACCTTGACGATCTTGTCTATGTGTTCCGGATCGATGAAATTCTGGGCCTTGCCGGGACGGAAATAACCCTCCTGGGCCGCATCTACGAACAGCACCTTTCCCCGCCTCTCTACAGGCTTGGCCTTATTCAGCACGCAGATTGCGACGGGTATGCTGGCCCCGAAGAAGAGGTTAGGGGCTAGGCCGATCACCGCCTCGAACAGGTCGGCCTCAACGATGCCCTGGCGTATTTTCCCCTCGGCTCCGCCACGGAACAGGACTCCGTGAGGCATCACCACGCCCACCATGCCCCGGGCGTTGGTCACTCCCAGCATGTGCAGCAGGAAGGCGAGGTCGCCCCTGGTCCTGGGCGGCGTTGCTCCGTAACGGTCGAAGCGGTGGTGCGGGTCGTTGGGAGCGAAATCGTGCCCCCAATTCTTGAGGCTGAATGGCGGATTGGCGATAACGCGATCGTAGGACCGGAGTCGCCCCGACGGGTCGACGAGGCCCGGCTCAGCTATCACGTCCCCCGCCTCCAGCCGACTGGCACGCAAGCCGTGGAGGAGGAGGTTAAGCTTGCCGATGGCCAGCGTTCCCAGATTGCGTTCCTGGCCGTGGAGCACAAGGTTGCGGACGTCTCCGCCCTGTTCACGCACGTACTGCGCCGCATAGATGAGCATACCTCCTGAGCCCGCTGTCGGGTCGCAGATACGCATCCCCTCGCGGGGTTGGAGCAACTCGATGATGAGCCGGACCACGGAACGGGGCGTGTAGAACTCCCCGCCCTTCTTGCCGGCGTCGTCGGCGAACCGGTTGATCAAGTACTCGTAGGCGTCGCCCAGAACGTTACCTCCGCCCGCTGCGTCCTCGCGCAGGTTCTCGTCGCGCAGGTTCAGGTCGCCGAAATGATTCAGCAGGCTGCGGATGATGCGCTCGCGGTTGGCAGGACTCCCCAACTTCGATTCGTCGTTCCAATTGGTGGCGGCCAACACGCCGTCCAATCTGGGGGTGTTGGCATCCTCGATGGCGTGGCTGGCCACGTTGAGAACCTCGCCCAGATTCATAGAAGAGGCGGCAATGGTCTCCCAACGAGCTGACTCCGGGACGAAGAACTCGTGCTCGTCACGGTCGTTGAGGGCCACGTCGCGGGCAACGCCATGGGCAACGGCGTTCTCCACCTCTTCGCCGAACCGGTCGGAGAGACGTTTCAGGAAGAGAATGGAAAAAATGTAGTTCTTGTAGTCGGCGGCGTCGATCTGTCCGCGCAAGACGTCGGCGGCATGCCACAGCTTCGATTCCAACTCTTGTCTACTTAGCGCCATAAGCTTCTCCCAAAAGTTGCAGGTACGGCCCCGTGTGCTAACTCATGTATCACCGCGTCACGGAGTGCCTCGCGGCGCAGCCGTGCGGCTTCAATCGTTGATTCATACGCCTCTTCCGACGCTTCCACGAGTCGGGCCACCGCATCAAGGTCACGCGGCGACGGCACGGGCACCTGGATCTCTCCCAGGTTCTTGGCCGAGAGTGACTTGAGCGTGGCACTCACCGTCATCCGCTTGGCGAGCTGCGTCCGGCAAAAGGATGAAGTGAGGCAGTACCAAAGCCAGTGCCCCATACCGGATTCCGGTTGTTTCGCCCGCACCACCAGCAGCGTAACGCCCGCGACCGTCCTCGACACCTCAGGCGGTACGAGGGCAACTTGGGTGGACGCTGTACGCGCCGTCACCAGCAGGTCGAAGGGCCGCAGCAGGTGGCGCTCGTTACGGACATCATGAACGAATCCAAGTTCGTTGAGGCCGTCGAGGTCCAGCCAACCGTCGTCGCGCACGTCGCCGCTCTCAACGATCCGCAACATCCATTCTCCGCTACGTGCTCCAACACCGTGCCTGGCACGGGCAACGCCCTGATATACGTCGGCTAGCTCTTTCACTGTGCGCATAGATGAATTATAATACATTGCAGTGCTGCCGTCAATTTGAAACACGCCCCCGTGTTGATATATGATTGGCATTGTAATCGGTTTTGAAGATATGCCAAATTCTGATTGGTTTGAAAGATGCGGCAATCCATGCAGGTAAACGACCCGGCCGCGGCCGACCACGCCCTTGCCCTGATCGCTGACGGCCGCCTCCAGGCAGCGGTCCGGCGCTACTACACAACGATCGAGGCCTGCAGCTGGCCTGACAGACGTTTTGGACGCGCCGGCTGGTGCAAGCATCAGCTGGGCCTAATACTACAACCGCACTCGTGTTGGCCGAAGACCGAAAGAGCAAGAAGAGGCGCAGTAGTGACTGCATTCAAGCTGTTTATACCGTTCCGTGGTTGTTCCAAATGCGCTTTCGCGCCCTCATTTTCTCCGGAAAAAATGCAAATTCGTGAATTGCAGTTGTAGTGCTAAGAGAGGAGCCTGATGCAACTTCCAGAGTCCATAGAAACATACGGTTACTTCTGGCTGGCAGAAAAACCCGACAACAGACTTACAGGAGTACTTCGTATTTCCGCGAGAGGAGAGGCGTCTCTGGAGACATTTGGCGCCTTTGATGCGACCCACGACAGACCTCTTCAGCAACTCACGGGGGAGAAGTTACACATTCTGGGAGTGACGGACAAGGAAGGCCCCGTGACATTGGTTGATTGTGTAGTCACTCAAAAGAATGCCGTAGTCAACGTTGAACAATTATTCAAGTCCAGCCTACATGTAGATCGCGCCTTCTGTGGGGCGCATTTCGATACCGGGGAAGTCTGTTTCTCGGGAATGACATTCGCGGTCGAAGGGCTCGACGAGTGGTTCTCCTTCCATCATCGCCCGTTCTCACACGAGATGCGCCCCACCGGGAAAATGTCGTTTACCTACAGCCCGCCAGAGTCAATCACTTTCCAACTCCCAGATGATCTCAGCATTGGCTTTCACATGGGAGTTAGAACGAGATCGGGCTTGTTTCAGGAAACTATCACCACCCAAATGAGCATCAACGTAGAGTCAAGCCGAATGCGCGCATTCTCCGACTTCATGCAGGTGTTGCAGAAAATCAAGAACTTCCTTTGCTTGGTCTTTGACCGCTCAGTTTCCTTCACCTCCATCACTGGTTCTCGGCGGGAATTGAACGCGCCGCACACTGCCCACGATGCGGTGGTCATATACAGCCGATTCGATCCATATGATCTGCGGAAAGAGAACATCAGCGCAGGAAACTTTCTCATCTCATTCCACGAGATGGCCCACAACATCCACGAGTACCTCCCCAGGTGGCTGGAACGCTATGAGGAATACGAACCGACGTTCAACCTTTACTTCGCGGTCACGGCGAACCGGTTTATGCACTTGGAAGGAGGCTTTCTGTTCCTCGTACATGGCATAGAATCGCTGCATCGAAGAAGCTCCTCCGAGACGCAAATGCCGGCTGAAGAATTCAATAGTCGCGTCGATTCGATTGTTCAGAGAACCCCCGAAACTTGGAGAGGCTGGGTACGGGAAAAGCTCGCATATGCAAACGCGCTTTCGCTCCGAAACAGGATCAAGCAGATGGTTGCGCCATTTGATGATCTGTTCGGATCTGAAACCGAGCGCGCAGCATTTGTGAACCGAGTGGTCGACACGCGGAACTATCTGACCCACTATGACGAAGGCATCAAGGAACGGGCAGTGACCGACGCGGGGGAGTTGCGGCGACTGCGCTCCAAACTTGAAGCCTTGGTGCAGTTGCACCTGCTCCGGCTTTTGGAAATCGACCATGACCACATCTGGCAAATGGCGATGCGGTATCCGCTCTTACGAAAAAGGCTGGGATTGTAGGCGACCAGGGAGTGGAAGTCGGTTTCCGACGACTATCTGCTCGACGATGTGCACTTGGTGAACATGCATGAACGCACTAGCCGAATAAACTTAGAGGGTTTGGTGGAGAGATATGCCACCCAACGCTTTGTCTCGATACCAGACAGGATTCTCACACTAAATCTCGGTGGCTGATTCTACAACCGCACTCCGACAGCTGGCGAATTCACATGGACGGGGAACTGATAGGCACGGCGCTCACTATGGTAGCGGGGATGGACAAAGTGGCGGCCTACTGCCGGAATCATACCCCACAATTCCATACCGACGCCGGCAATACGGATGTGGATGTAGCAGTCTAGACCACCAAAGTCATCACGACAAGATACGATTATGACAACAGATCCGACTAAGCAACAGAATTACGTGACCCCTCCTCCGGTCACCCCCTATCCAGAGTTTCTACCCCTCAACGACCCCAATCTCCCCTGGGAGCGATTTGAAGCGTTTTGCGAGGAGTTTATTTCCAGACTCCCCGGCGTGAAGGAAACCCATCGCTATGGCAGAACGGGCAGTCGACAGAGAGGAATCGACATTTTTGCCGACTTAGACAACGGCGAGAGGTGGGCCTTTCAATGCAAACAGTGGAAGAAGTTCACAAAGACTGATGCCACGGGAGCGATTCAGAAAACGAGCTGCACAGCTGACCGCTTCATCTTGACGTTGAGTCGCCAAGCCACCAGTGGCGTTCGGGATGCTTGCGAAAAGGAGCCTGATTGGGATGTTTGGGATGTCGGCGACATCTCTCGGAAAGTCCGAGAGATGGAGATGCATTCAAGCTCGAGGCTTGTGGAAGCCCACTTTGGCCCCTCATGGCGAAAGGCATTCTTGGGCCTCCACGGTCTATCATCATTCGTTACGCCCACTGATTTCTTCCATCCGTTTTCGAAGGCATCGGCTCTGTTCAACCACGCGTGGGAACTCGTAGGAAGATCCGACCATCTACGACAGGCCCACGAGTTTGTCGAGTCGCAGGAGCAGAAAGTAGCGATTCTCACTGGCCGCGGCGGTATTGGTAAGTCGAAAATACTTCACGCATTGGCCGAGTCGTTCGACAACGAACACAAGGGCACGGCCCTGTGGTTCGCGGCCGAAGGGGTTCCCCTCACTCCCGATGGTGCCGACTATTTGCCCTTCAATCCCTGCGTCATCGTCGTGGACGACGCTCACCGACGTGAAGATCTGCCAACCCTGCTCGACCTAACCCGGCAGCGGCCACATATGATCAAACTCGTCTTGTCATGTCGTCCCCAAGCGATTGACTATTTGAAGTCGCAGCTCACTCAAAGTGGCTTCGATGTTCACGAGCGCGTCGTCCTACCAGACGTTAAAGAACTGTCCCGCGAGGAAGTCATAGAGTTAGGGCGCCAGGCGCTTGGCCCTGAATTCATAGGCTTCGCCGAGAAACTCGCAGCCGCGACATGGGACTGTCCGCTGGTTACCGTAGTAGGAGGACAGCTGCTGGCCAAGAGGGCCATTGAACCGGAGTTGCTGGAACGCGACGAGGAGTTCAGAGATACTGTTTTGATCCGTTTTCGAGATATTCTTGTCGGCGAACTTGGCGACCGAATTGACCCAGGGCTGTGCAGAGCCCTCCTGGACCTGATATCCGCCATCCAACCAGTCCGGCTAGACGACAACAGGCGGTTGGACTGCGAGGCAGAGTTCTTGAGGATTGATCGCCCAACTCTGCTCCTTTCCCTAGACATACTGGAAGAGGCCGGAGTGTTACTCCGGCGGGGCAATACTCTGAGAATCGTCCCAGACGTGCTTGCAGACCACATCCTCTACAAAGCAAGTGTCACCTTTCAAGGACAACCGACAGGATACGCTGACCGTGTATACGCTATGTTTGCGCCTCTGTGCCCGGGCGAGGTATTGCGGAACCTTTCTGAACTGGACTGGCGTCTGCGGCACTCCGGGGCCCATGCATCAGATCTGTTGAATAGCATCTGGCAGAGAATCAGGCAAAACTTCCAGGATGCGTCAAATCTGGGTCGGAGCATGACCCTCGAAGTACTTGAGAAGGTCGCAGTCTACCAGCCCGAGAGAACCCTCGAACTGGTGGAGCACGCGATCCGAAATCCCGCAACCGAATCGGGAGGTCCGGAATGGCTCCAATTGTGGGGGCACAAACACAGCCATGTGTTGCGCCAGCTGCCTGCCCTGTTGCGGCAGATCAGCTACACCCTCGACTATCTTCCTCGTTGTTGTAATCTCTTATGGGAATTAGGAAGGGACGATAACCGAACCCTCCATTCCAACCCTGACCACGGGGTGCGCGTGCTCGCTGATCTCGGAGGCTATGAAATCGGTAAGCCGTTTATCGTTACCAGTAGGGTGCTGGACACTATAGAGAAACTGCTTGAGGACCCCAGCAGTCACGACCATATCCACTCTCCGCTTGACATCATCGACCCGATGTTGGCCAAGACAGAATACTCTGTTCACTTTGAGGGACACAACTTCGTCTCTCGCTCATTCACGCTTAAGTTTGAGAGCATAAAATCGATTCGGCAACGCGCAATTTCCCTGATAGATCGCTGCCTGCATTCGAATGATCTAAAGATAACGTTGCGCGCCCTTGGGAGTTTGGAGAGCGCCCTTCAAGACCCTAAAGCCTACCTTAACATGGATATTGCGGACGAGGATCTGGAGCAGTGGCGCCCTGAGCAACTAGAGATTCTGGCACTCATAGCAGATCTCGCGCGGCGTTCGGCAGAGCCAATGACACTCATCCGCATCAGGAATGTTCTCTTGTGGCATTGCAGGTCTAGCCCTTCTGAGGAAGTTAGATACAAGGCTAATTCTGTCGTGTCTTCCATACCCGAATCGTTCGAATTACGACTTACCCAAGAGTTGATAGACCCTTACCATATGGATGACTGGCAGCCTAACGAGGAAGGCGGAGATGATGACTTCAGGCTCCGCCAAGAGAGGATCGGGCAGAGGCGGCGGGCTCTTGTTGTCAAGTTCTTAGAACACTCAGAGCACGCGGGCAAGGCTTACGAGATTCTCACTGACAGAATTCAGACCATAAACACCGCCGAAGCTCGATCTGACCCGCAAGCGATCTTGCATATTATTGGAAAGTTGAACCCGGAATTTGCCGTTGGTCTCTGTGACATCATCATCGATAACCCCAATGGGCCACTTGCGCCGCACCTGCAATCACTGCTGACAAACGTGAGAATATGGAACGCAGAGCGGGCACGCGGTATTGGCCAACGCACCTTAAGAGAAGGATCGGACATCCTCTGTCGCGGCGTAGCTTTGAGCTATCAGTCGCGGGGATGGGCTGACGACGCCACGACAGAAGACTTCGAAGTCATCAGAGAACTTCTCGCTCATGAGGACATCGATGTCAGGAGACTGGCAATTAGAGCACTTGCTGCTCTGGCAGAAGCGCATCCGAATCTTGCGATCGATCTCGCAAAGGGCGTTGAAGTCGGGGACAACGTGTTCTTGGCGAATGAACTGTGTCAGCTTTTCTCAAATGGGTGGGGAGTTCCATTCCAAGAGTTGACATCAGATGATCTCAAAGCCCTTCTGTCCAAGCTTGAGGATGTTCAGAAGATTGAAGACCATTACATCAACACCTTCCTGGTCAAGGCATCAGAACAAGACGCCAGGGCAGTTGTAGGATTCCTACTAACTCGGATCAGGAAGAAGGATGATGAGGGGGGCAACTACGACGCGCTCCCTATACTGGGCTTTCAGAACCCGCTAGCCAGTTTGGCCGCGAGTCCAGACCAGGAGACCATCCTGCGAGAGATACGTGACATCTCGCTTGAGCCAGGGTCGTCTTACGCATACTGGATGCCGCAATTGTTCCGAGAAGTTTCGTTAGATTTCGAGTCGGCTGCGAGTCTGAAGGTGCTGGACGAATGGATCAACTCAGAAGACGCTGCCAGGATCCAATCTGCTGCTCACCTGGTCTCTCGCGCACAACCAGAGTTCGTCTTCAAGAACGTAGAATTCACTACAAATTTACTGGAGCGTGCTCTTACGGCAGGCTCTGACTGCTATCGAAGCGTGGCCAGTAACTTGATGAGCTGCGCGATTTCTGGTCCCCGTTCGGGAACGCCCGGCCAACCAATGCCCGAGGATGTGGCCATGAAGGACCAAGCGTCGGAGGTTAAAAGCCAATTTGACGCAGGTTCACCCCCATACAGGTTTTACGACTCACTAGCTAATTTTGCCGAAGCTTCCATTAGGGAGGACCTTCTGAGAGATGAAGAGCTATTTGAGTAGCCCGCCACCTGCGCGCCCGCCTTTACGGCCTCTCCCGTGCAGACGCCGCCTACATCCTCGACACCTTCCCCATCGTCCACCGCCACGACAAAGCCTCCTTCGGCCACTTCCGCACCAAAGACATGGTCCTCGCCTGCCACAACGCGGCTAAGCTGGGCGCTGCGCTGGACGTGTAGGCCTAGGCCACATCTGGGCCTCCGCTCCGGGCGGGTGGACTCGTGGCCATATGGGTCTCGGCGTCCTTGTGAGTGTTTTGGCGCGCGCGATCGGCTTCTCAAGGTATCGAACTGCGTGTCGGCGGGATTTGAAAATTTTCAAAGAGGGAGTTCTTGACCCGAAATTTCAAGAAAGGACGATTTTGTGGAGGAAAGCAGGATCAGGATAGGTAGGCATGGTTCGGCACGGCTGGCACGGCGCGTTTTGGTCGCTCCTGGCGGGTATCGGTACGCGCCGGCGCGAAGCGCCACATGCCCAGCCTGCACACTGCCCGGCCGCACCTGCAATCACACAATTTGGCGGCACATTTGCGTCAAGTCGGAAGTCGGGATCCTACAACGACAGTAATTCACCGCCAGCGGGTCTGTGATTCAGGCTCAAACACTAACTCCGGCACCACCACCTCCCACCTGTCGCAGCGAACGCGTCTCTGGTGATTCAAGTCAGAACGCTCACGATCCCAGTTGACTATGCTATAGACAGTAGCAAACACACAGCGCATACCGACGGGGGCCTCATAACTTCCGGCAAGGCGCCCAACGACTGTCTCGTTGCGATCCAAGAGCTCCCAACTCTTCGCCCCTTTCCGCACTTTCAGTGGATCACCGGGAGAAAGCGCGGTAATCGCACGATGAACTGGATGGCTGGAGTACTCATTTCCCGCGAAACCCAGATTAACGTGACGTAAGCTGAGCCGGACGTAGCGCCACGAAAGTTCTAGCGCTGCAGGTGGGAAACTGACATGCTCCTGGCGCTGCAGTACCGATGGAAGTTCAAGCAGAGTATCCTGGAACGGGTGGACCTCCGAGATTCGAGAAAGGGTGAGGGTTTGCCGTGCGCGGGTCATTGCCACGTAGTACAGCCGTCGCGAAGCATCCGCATCCTCACCGCGGCCAATGGAGTCCCAACCTCCATCCAGCACAACCACGTGGTCGAACTCCAGGCCTTTGGCACGATGCGCGGTCAGAAGCAGAAGCCCGCGTTGGCTACGCCGCACTTCTCGCCCCCACTCAGCCAGCCATTCGATGAAGTGAACAACTGGAGTTTCGGCGCCGCTGTTCTCCAACTCGTACTCGGCTATGCCTTCCTGCAGAAGTTCATTCCAGGGGCCTTCGGGTTGCTTGATCAGCCAGCCCCTTAACTCTCCGCTCGTTACCAACTGACTATCTCGCCCGCGCAACCAGTCCACCAAAGCACGGGTCTCCCGCAGATACCAGATGCCACTGAACTCCTCGTTCGCCATCTGTACCGGAATCCCCTCGATTTCGCAAAGACTGCGCACCGGATCCAGGTACTTCCACTCGCGGGCCACCACCGCGCAGGCAGACCAGTTCCAATCTGGAGAGAGAGTAGACAACCGTTTCAACTCGGAGATAACTGCCTGAGCCTGCGTGATGGACGTTTCGCCGGCCGGTATGATTTGCACGCGGCCGCGCGCAACCGGATCAAGTTCGGCCCATACTCCGCCAGCAGGCTCTTTCGCGCGCGCGGGGTCAACGTGAATTGGATGCTCTCTCTTCATTCGCTGCCGCGCCGGTTCGATCACCGCATTGGCGGCCGCGATAATATTGACATTAGAGCGGTAGTTGTCGGTCAGGAACTCCGGCTTGGCGCGGTAGTCCTCTTCAAAACGGCGGATGAATTCCACAGACGCGCCGCTGAAGGCGTAGATGTTTTGATCATCGTCACCTACTGCGAAGAGGCTAAGTTTGTCATCTTCCTCAGAAAGAGTTCGGCCCGCTAGGGCGGAAATCAAATCGTACTGGTCCGGACCTATGTCCTGATACTCATCCACCAAAATCCAACGAAACCCGGCTAACAGCCGAGCCCGGTCCTCATCTGCCTCGTCGGGCGGCAGTTCATCCCCGCGCAGCAGGGAGATCGCTTGCTGCAGGAGTTCCTTGAATACGCTATCATTCAATCGATTTGCACGCCCCTCGAAGCTAGCGCCCACGAGGCGCATCGCCAAAGCATGGCAGGTGAATACGGTCACGCCGCGAGCATCATCGCCAACAAGCTCTGCAAGACGGCGACGGATCTCGACAGCAGCGTGCCGGTTGTATGCGAGGGCCAAAATTCCGCTAGGTTTTTCGCGCCTGACGCGTATCAGATAAGCGATTCGATGCACCAACACACGCGTCTTGCCGGAGCCCGGCCCGGCTAGCACCAATACATTTGTCTGTACCCGGTCGTCTGCCACGATGCGCCGTTGATTGGGGTTTTTCAGACTTTCAACAATTGCTTGCCACGACTCCGGTGTAGTTTGTCGCTTTATTTCCCTGTCGCGATCCGGCAGCCAACGATGCAAAAATTCCTCCTGAGACATATTGAAATAATCCATTGCCAGACGCTGGGCGTCGTCCATGGAATCCAGTCCCTGCTGTGCGTACTCCTTCATGACGTGGATCTGCAGTACTTGTTCGTCGTAATGGAGTTGGAGTGGTGCAAAGTCGGCCTGGACGAAATCGCGACTGCCCTGCTTCAGGCGTATCGTCATGGCCTGGCGAAACACAGTCATACCTTTGTTCAGCCGGATGATGTCCTGTTCATGCAGCCAGAGTAAAGCGCGGTCCACCAATTTGTCTGGCTTGGTGATTTCACTTTTCAGGACCAGGTCAGACTGGACCGCTGTCAGCAATTTGCCCAAGGTCGTCTCAGCTAGCAGGTCCGTACCCCGGCTTCCTTTCGGAAGACTATCCAGTAGATGGTTCAGCAGAATCTGAGCGCCTGCCCGGCGGATTTCGGCAGTCTTTGCCAGGTTCTTCCATTTGCGTTGCAGTGTCACCAGGACGGTCTCCCTGTCCTGCCCCCGTACCCCGAGACTACCTTTACCACCACCCTCGCTGGTTCCGTCCATCGCGATGCTGTGGACAATGCTCCGCAAGCGTTCCGGTAAGGCGTAAGTAAAGCCGTCATCCTTTAGCCGTTGGGAAACATGACGAAGATGCAGCGGCCATTTGTCATCTAGATCCATGTCTGGTGCCATCTCTCGCAATAGGGTAATTAAAGCTTGTTCCAACGCTGCCGCCTGCTCAAAGCGATTCCGCGAAGAGCGCTGTACTCCTGTGTGTACAAAAGTGGTCAATACCATATCATTGCTGGCAATGCCATATCGTTCCAAGTCATACAACGCCTCTCGTACTTCCTCGGAGGTCAAACCCGATGTGGCCGTCATGTCGTCGGTAGTAATACCCTCGTCCGCCCCCGTCTCAATTAACATTTCTGCAATTCGCATCAGTCGGCGCCGGTGGTCATCACAAATCTGGGTTTTATTGAGTTTCGCGTGCACCTCTTTTAGTGAACTCACCAGCAGGGATGATGGAAACACCTGCACTCGGTTCTCCTCTTGGGTAAGCAACCCGGCTTCCTCCAGCCAAGCCAGCGCGATCCGTGCCCGGGTATCATCGGTAACGGAATCTCTTTCGAATGCTTTATCATCATCCTCGCCAAGGATCTCTCCGGAGGTTGCTTCCAGCATGCCTTCCAGGCGCTTCTTTCGGTCCAGCTTCCGAAGAGCTCTTAAGATACCGCGAATTTCCCGCCGCGTCAGCCGAGAACGGGCTGACATGCCGAACTGTCGATCCACATCGTCCGGTATGTAGAGCAGTACGCAATGCGCGCTCTTCTGATCGCGTCCCGCGCGTCCTGCCTCCTGCAGATAATTCTCCAAAGAACCGGGGATATCGGCATGGATCACCAGCCGCACATCCGGTTTGTCTATCCCCATGCCAAAGGCATTGGTCGCGGTAATAACCCGTAATTGGCCGCGGATGAACCTTTGCTGTATCTCCTTTTTGGTTTCTGACGGCAGGCCGGCATGGAAGTAGTTCGCCTTCATTTCCTTCGCCTGAAGAAAGTCCGCTAACTCTTCAGTATTTCGCCGCGTCGCGCAATAGACAATCGCGCCGCCTGCTTCATCTTCCGGCAAATCGGTGCTCAATATCTGGTGGACACGAGCGGACTTTTCGGCGCCGCTGGTCTTTTCCACGAAGAATTCCAGATTGGTACGTTGGGCGCCGCCATCGAAGACCCTCAATTGGATGCCAAGTTCTTTCTGAAAATAGTTCTCGATATCATCCTTCACATCCGGCTTGGCGGTCGCGGTCAAACACAAGATCGACG
The DNA here is from genome assembly GCA_009840225.1 of Caldilineaceae bacterium SB0662_bin_25. GTDB lineage: Bacteria > Chloroflexota > Anaerolineae > Caldilineales > Caldilineaceae > Bin5. The sequence continues at coordinate 23,027 of VXOE01000246.1, forward strand.
GTACCTGTTGCTCCCCCGCCCTTTCTCGTATGAAACGCCCCACGTAACGGTAATCGGGACGAAAATCATGCCCCCACTTTGAGAGGCAGTGGGCCTCGTCCAGCACCCAGGCTCCGATCTCGCGCTGTTCCAGGCTTCGACGTACCGAGACACTGCGAAGCTGCTCCGGTGAGATGATGAGGATGCCGGCATCTCCCAGCCTCACCTGGTCCAACGCAGCCGCGCGCTCAGGCATGGAAAGAAGTCCATTGATGGTAACGCAGGAATCGATACCTTTCTCCTTAAGTCCCGTCACCTGGTCGGTCATAAGAGCGACCAGCGGCGAGATGACCACTGTCAGCGCGCCGGTCTTGTCGTAACGGGACAGGGCCGGAATCTGATAGCAAAGCGATTTACCGGTACCGGTGGGCAGAATCGCCAGCAGATGCTCCCCCGCCATCGCCGCCTCGACGATCGATTGCTGCATTGGCCGCCCTGCGTCGTCCTTCGGCTCCGGTCGGAAGCCAGGAAAACCGAACCAGCGTGTAAGCTCCTTGCGTGGGTCGTGTCGATCACGGCACCATTCGCAGTCGGGATTGGTGCAGGCGGTATCCCTCAGCCGACGTACCAATCGCTCTGCTTTGGGGAACTGATGCCGCACCCACGGGGGCATGACCGAATTGCTCCCGGACACTGACAACCAAGCCAGGGTATAGGCTAGGGCCCAACCGTGCTTAATTGCTTCGGCCATGGCTTCGAGAGCGTGAGTGCGACAGGTGCGGCCGGCCAACAGAGTGCGAATCACATCTTGCGCTTCGGTGTCGGTAGGCTTGCGCGACTGCCGCAAGGAGGCGAAGACCTTGTCAAATCCGGTGCCACCATTACTCGCGGTCAGCCAGTGCCAGGCCGCTAACAGGCTGGGCGGAGCGTTTTTCAAAGCTCTTTGCTGGTTGTCGAACACTTTCAATGTGAGCCGCGCATCCAGTTCCGGGTCGTTAATGCGATCGCGCCTGAGTTGACCGTTCTTGTAGTGCTTGACCAAGTGGTGATATGGGTTGCGAGGGAAAGCCAGAGGATTCAGCATGAGCGTATCCACGGCCGGCCACCGCAACAGCTGTAAGTCAGGGTCCACTGCTTTCATATGGGGTAAATCGAAATCGATCAGATTGTGGCCCAGCAGAAAATCCGCACCGTCGGCGAGCTCGTCCAGTTTGGCCAGCGCCACATTCAAGCTGTCGCCGCCGTCATCGGGATAGACCACGGTTTGACCGGTGTCCTGGCGCACCGCAGCGAATTTGTGGATATGATGGTCCTGGACGCTGACTTCGAGGTCCAGAGAGAGACAACGGAACGCGGGATGGCTGTTTTCTGCGGGTTGATTTGTAAGACTGTCAGTCATGATCCGTGATGCAAAGCGGTGAACAATGGTTTCCGTTGATCGCTCTTGAAAACTGAAGATAAAGGGTAAGTCACGAGTCAAATGTGTCTGGCAGTACCGCTGAACGTGTGCAAGCCTCAATCGGGTGCCACGAAATGCTCAATATCAGTTTCGCAAGTGCTGGCGAAGTTCCTGCCGGAGTTAGGAATGTAGATGCGTCTTCCCATCCGGTTGACGGTCTGAGACTCCAGAATTTGTGGGTAGAAGAAATCGTCCGAATTGTATGGGGAGCAACGGGGTTCAGGGACAAGCTGAACGTCCAGTACACGGCAAGATGAAAGAGAGTCGGTGGGAATGGGAGGGTTAGTAGAAGGTATGGGGGTGTTGATGGGAGCTACGGATGGAATGTTTTTTGCAATGGGAATCGTTTCTGCCTGTGTGACGAGCGGAATAGGAACGGTGGAATCCCCCGTGCTCGACAAAGTCGACGCTGTAACTCTTTCCTCTAATGCCGAGACGCGTGTATTCAACACCGCCACTTCCGTCGAGAGGCGGTTCATCTTTGTGGCTAACGCGTTGTACTCCGGCGAGAAGTAGTTGGGCGGGGTCGTTCCGTTCTGGCCCTGCAATCGGGAAAAGGGGAAGGCGGCCTGCAGGACCCGCATCAATGCGAGGATAGCAATGATGCCCTCCATGTAGTGGTGCCCCCTTGGTGGAAACAGAGCAATGGACGCCACCACAGCGATTCCACGATTCTATTAGTCCAGCAAGGGGGCGCAATGCGCCCTCTTGCGCTTAGTTTCCTCCAGACTAATATTTTCGAATCGCTGTGGTGACCCTATGCTACTACAGAATTGGGGCAGGAATCAAAGAGAAGTAAGGTGTTTGAATTCCCAGATTGGAGCGGTGTCCGAAGCCAGAAATACGAACCGGAATGTTGACCAGCTTCTAAAATACCCGGAAACGAAGACGCGGCTACGCCTTGCGGGGCACCGGCATAGACGTCTACGGCGCTGATCCTTCTCTTCCTTCATGGCAAACCGGGGAAACTGTTTTTCGACCCACTGAGAGCCGTTTAGGGCCGAGGAATAGGAGCTTCAAGTACTATGAGACCTTGGAGAAAGCATTGTCGAGTATGGAAGGAAGCAACGTCAGCAACTAGACAGACGATGCTGGGCACGGGTGGGCAGGCAGGTGTTTGGACGCGGCGACTGGCTGCTGTTTCCCATATCCTCAGGAGATCCGGACTTCGTGTGCTTTCTCCGATAAACCGACTGGCGCTGTAGCTGGCGCTTGTTTGCCGGCAGATAGGGTGCTGTGCGCTCTCGTCCGCCCTGTCCTTTGCCCTGATAATCCCCTCAACCTCTTCTGAACGCCCTTATGGGCGCCCAGCGTGAAACCGTCAAGAGGCGGTCATTTTGCCACTGCGCCTCTACTGTGCGCCCCCTGCCAGCGCCGTGAATTTCGGTCCCAGGCCGACCGCTGGTGGTCCTAAGCTGGAGCGAGCGCCACCGGCGCCTTGGGATGCGCGGGCGGCGGATAGGCCCTCTACGTCGTCGGCTTGGGGCGTGTGCTATCCTGTGCAGCATGGACGCGGCTGTCTCCCTTCGGCGGGCGACAGCCGCCGGTGTTGGGGCTGGTCTGTGTGCTGGGCCCGCTTTACTTGATTGTAGAACATATAACCCGTAATATAGTTATGTGTTTATCGTTGGGGTGTCAAGTCAATTGATGCAGTTGAATGACAGGTGTCGGCGAGACAGATCGTTGAAATCCATGTAGATCAACAGAGAAGAAGCAGTAGCAACAAT
>VXOE01000264.1 GCA_009840225.1 Caldilineaceae bacterium SB0662_bin_25
GATTAACCCCCCACCCCACCCCGCGTCTTGGCAGATTCCAAGTATGTGCCAGCGCCGCCACGGCAGGCAAGGCCCTCTCCCCCCCAGGCCGCACAAAATTGAAGACTCTGCAGTTCACTAAAAACTAAAAACTGACTACTGAAAGCTGCCAACCATTGAGTACCCAACACCCTAAAACTTGGGCTGAGCCACCGTCTCCACAGGATCCCGGCCCAGCAGAAAGTCAAAATCCATCCCGTCCGGCGCCTGCATCACATGGTCTAGGAACATCTTGCCATAGCCGCGTCGGTACGCCGGCTGCGGCTGTCGCCATGCCGCGCGCCGCCTCTCCATCTCCTCCTTCTCGACGCGCAATTCAAGCCGCCTGCCCGGAACATCCAACTCAATCACGTCCCCCGTACGTACAACCGACAACGGCCCGCCTACCGCGGCCTCCGGCGCCACGTGCAGCACAATCGTGCCGAATGCCGTCCCGCTCATTCTCGCATCAGAGATACGCACCATATCGCGTACGCCCTGTTTTAGCAACTTTCTGGGGATCGGCAGATTCCCCACCTCCGGCATGCCCGGCCCCCCAATCGGACCCGCATTCTGCAGTACCAGAATGTCATCAGCATCGACCTCCAGCGCCGGATCATCGATTCTCTCCTGCAGATCGGAAATACTCTCAAAGACGACCGCCCGCCCCCGGTGCTGCATGAGCCCCGGCGAGGCCGCCGCATGCTTGATAACCGCCCCCGACGGCGCCAGGTTTCCCCGCAGAACCGCCAGCCCGCCCTCCGCCTTAAACGGCCTGTCCCGTGAATGTATCACCTCACCGTTGACAATGTCGCTCTGCGCAACGTTCTCTGCGACCGTCCGCCCCGTCACCGTAAGCGCGTCGCCGTGAAGCAGCGGCAGAAGTTCCCCCAATACCGCCGGAACGCCCCCTCCATAGAAGAAGTCCTCCATCTGAAACGCACCCGCCGGCCGTACATTCGCCAGCAGCGGGGTCCGCCGGCTGATGTCGTCGAACAGGTCCAGCGGCAGGTCGATACCAAGCCGCCCCGCCAGCGCCGGCAAATGCACCACCGCGTTCGTGCTCCCCCCCAACGCGCACAGTAGCGTGATCGCGTTTTCCAACGCCTCACGCGTCAGAACCTGCGACGGCCGCAGCCCCTCCGCCGCCATCGCCACGATCCGCCGCCCGGCCCGCTCGGCCAGAAGAATACGCCGCGAGTCTGCCGCCGGGATCGCACCGTTCCCTGGTAGCGAAATACCCAGCGCTTCCGTCAGCGAGTTCATCGTCGAAGCCGTGCCCATCACCATGCAGTGGCCCCGGCTCCGCACCAGGTTCTCCTCCACCTCCGCATACTCGCCGTCGCTGAGATTCCCGGCCCGGTACTCCGTCGTCAGCCGTCTGCAATCTGTGCACGCACCCAGCGTCTGTCCCCGCCAGTGCCCGTTCAGCATCGGCCCGCCGGAGACGAGTATCGCAGGCAGGTCGGCGCTCGCAACGCCCATCAGCGCCGCCGGCGTCGTCTTGTCGCACCCGCACAGCACCACCACACCGTCCATCGGATTGCCGCGTATCATCTCCTCCGTGTCCATGGCCGCCAGGTTGCGCCACAGCATCGAAGTCGGCGTCAGGTAGATCTCTCCCAGGCTTATCGTCGGAAACTCCAGCGGAAACCCGCCCGCCTGCCAAACGCCTCGCTTGACCGCCTCTACCAGCTCGGGAAAGTGGGCATGGCAGTTGTTCATCTCGCTGTACGTGTTCAGAATCCCGATCAGAGGCCGGTTCATGTCCGCCCTGTCGAAACCGAGGGATCGAGTGAACGTCCTGTGCATCAACCCCGCCGCGTCAGGTTCATTGAAGAATGCGCGCCCGCGCGCCTCCTCTGTCATCCCGGTCCGTATCTCAGCCACTTTTCCTCCAACTCTTCCAGCCAGTCCTTCCACGCCCTGCATACCATCGAAGGCGCCAGCCTCTCAAGGTGAAATCTCCACGCGGTAAATCTTCCCATTGTCACTGTCTGTAACCACAAGACTTCCCGGTTCGCCCGCACTGATCCCAACCAGCTTCCGCAAGGGCGGGCCCCCCAAAAGGATCCAGGCCGCCAGGTCCTCGACTCCATCGCCGGAAATCCTCAGGATACCCCCCTGCTCAGGTTGGGTGACGTATACGTTCCCTTCGTTGTCAAGCGCCAAATGGGGCCCGTCCACACTGTTGGCCGTAACCAGAGGCCACAGGTTCAGCAACTCGCCGGCCGCTGTAAATCGCAGCACCGAAGTCATCCCCGCCGTCGACACAAAAATAGAACTCTCGGACTGAAACGCGACGTCGACCGGCTGCAGATCGGTACCCTCAAAATCGGTCGAAATGCGCATCAATTCCCGTCCCGTTCTGTCGAACGCAGCAACAGCCAGCGCCGGCGTCATCGCCAGCCAGATCCGGCCCTCGCTGTCAACGTCGAGACCCCTGCTCCTGTCCGCCGCGCCGTCAGGAACTGGTACGACCTCCTGAAACGCCCCGTCGGGCCCGTGAATACTCACCCGGCCGCCATCGCCCGCGTCCAGAACGTAGACATTCCCTTCCCCATCCGCAGCCACGTCCACTGGCTCGACAAACCGCCGGTCCGAACTGTCTATCTGGACCATCTGCCGACCTTCCACGTTTAGAACGAACAGCGCACCTTGGCCCGCATCGACAATGTAAATGTTTCCGTTCGCAATGGCCGCGCCTCGCGGGCGTGCAAAGCCGCTACCGACCGTCTCGAAATCTGTGCTCCTCTCTTCCCCCGTAAACGGCGTGACAATCTCCAAAGGTAACGCCATGCCCGGCACACCCCCCGGAACCGCCTCCACATTCTCACCCTGCAAAGACGGCGCCGCCTGCGAATCCGCCCTCCTGAAATTATCCCTGGCCACCGCTCCTACCAGCACCAACAAAAGCAGCAATGGGCTCCCGCTCCACAGGACGAGCGTTCGCACCCCGCTCCTTACCTTCTCTTGAAATGTCGCTTCAGCATGGTGAGGCGCCTCGTGCACGTCCGCCTCGACCTGCGGCTCAGTCCACCCCTCCGCGACCGCCTCAACACCCGGTTCAGCTTCGTCTCGCACTGTCCCATCACTTGCATCGGGAAGGCTGAGTTCATCCCTCTTTTCGGCATAGCTTCCGTCGGCAGATTCCTCGGGAGACAGCAACCGGCCGCACTGGTCGCAGAACCTGGCCTCACGTCTGACTGTATTCTCGCATCTGGGGCAGACTACAACCGCCTCTTCTCTCGACATGTCCTTCCAAAGATTCTCAAAAAAGTTGCCCGACAGTGAGGAACTCCGTCGAAGACTGAAATGTGGACACGGAGATACTACCCTGTTCGCCAACGCTTCCAGCCCCCGGCCATGCTGGCGTCCCGACGAAACCAGTAGCCGCCAACGCCTGCCCCCGTCAGGTTGGTTGCGAATGCCGCCCTCGCCAGCCCGCTTCGGCAGTGCGCAACCGCTGTCCCTCTATCGCCCGCGCTAAGGCGAAACAGGAACGCGGTATACTCTGCCGTTCTCGCTATCGGTCAGAAACAGACCGCCGTCAGGACCCAAGCTGACGCCAACCAGCTTGCGGACCGGCTGGCCGGCCGGCAGCGCCCACACTCCGATGTCCCCGCCGTCATCCGCTGGAATCCGCACAAAGCCGCCCAGTTCCGGCTGCGTTACGTAGAGTGCCCCTGCACTGTCCAGTGCCATATGCGGGCCGTCCGCACTGTTTGCCGTGGACAGTGGCCACAAAGTCAGCGGTTCGCCGCTGAGTGAAAAACGTATGACCGCCGTCGTGCCCACCGTGGCAACGTAAATCGCATCGTCGGCCTGGTAGGCAACGTCCACCGGCTGAAAGTCCCCTTGGCTGAAGACCGTCGAGATGCGCGCCAGCTCCCTGCCCTCCACGTCAAACGCCGCCACCGCAAGTGCAGGTGTCAAGGCCAGCCAGATTCGGCCCGCCTCGTCTACGTCTATGCCTCTGCTCCTGTCCGCAATGTTATCAGACAACGGAACCGCTCGCACAAAGTCGCCCGCCGGGTCATGGATCGACACCTGCCCTCCCTCTCCGGCATCCAGAACATAAACGTTGCCCGCCGCGTCGGCCGCGACATCAACCGGCTCACTGAACCTCCGGTTCGATCGCCGAATCTGGGCGATCTCCTGTCCGCTGGGATCCAATACGAACATCGACTGCTGGCCGGGATCAACGACATACAACAGGCCGTTGGCCGCAGCCACGCCACGCGGCCGCTCAAAAATCTCGCTTAAGCTTTCAAATGCAGCCTCCCGCTCCGCATCAACCGGCAGCAGCGACACGTCAAGCGGAAGGCCCGCCAGCGACGCCTCTGCAGTCCTGTCGAATATCGCTAGATCCTCAACCGACAGGTGGTCGTAGTTTCCCTGAGGGGGTACCAGCGCCTCGGCTTGCACTAGCGTCCTCCCCTGCCCCGGCGGCGCCCAGTGAAGGTTGACGTGATAGTGCGAAGTGCGCGCCACATACCGGATCCGAATGTCATGCAGGCCCGCAGTCAACGTGATCGAATCTTCATCGTACTGATTCGGCTCTGGGCTCGCCGCCACCGCAATGTCGTCGATCCACAGCTCCGACTCGTCTATCGACTCGATCCCCAACCGGTAGACACCGTCGACCGGTACGGCCAGCTTGCCCACCCACTCCACCGTGTACGGGCGCGGCAGAGGAATATCGTGAAAATAAAGACTGATCTGCGGGTCAATTCGAGTAAATGCCGGCGGGTCCTGCCAGTTCCCATTGGCATAGTATTTTCCCAGAAGTCCATTGCTCGCAACTGGCGGAACATGCAGAGCGGACGACGGCACGATCTCTTCCGCCTCACCGGGGCGCTGCCACGAAAGCGAAACCGAGCCATCGCCGCCAACCGCGCGTATCCGCACCCTGTGTAGCCCCAGAGCCAGCCTTAATCCGGTCTCAGATTCGAACATGCCTACTGGTTGGTCGCTTTCTCCCGCCTTTTCAATCTGGGCCACAAGCTCTTCGTCAATGTAGAGTTCGGCAGCCGCCGGTGCCCGCAGGACAAACTTGTGCGGGCCGTACTCTTCAATATTGAGAATCCCCGTCCATTCGGCGGAAAATAGCCCCGAAAGCGGGGCCTCGCCCGGCCAGTTCACCGAAACCGTGGCATGTCTCTCAACCGTTACCGGATCGCCGCCCCACCCTTCACCTTCATAGTACGCAACCTCCACGCCCTGGATCGAGGTAATGTCCGCAGGGCTCAGGCGGGCCTCATAGAGGACCGTAGGTCCGCCAAAGGGCGGCCTGTGCTCGATAAACTCGCCGTTCGGATAAAAGCTGCGCGCCTGCTCAAAGAAATTCCGGCGTTCAGGGTCCATCAGAAAGAGCGCGTTACGCTCCGGCGACAGTGGCATCGGCAGCGTCTCCGTATACTTGATCGCCCGATAGTACGGTACCGTGCTGCCCACAAAGCGAACCGACGGATGGCCGGCATAGTGAGAAGTCAGATAGACGTCAGTGTCATCGCTGTCGACGTGCTCCGCGACCACCGTCGCAGCGATCGTCTCTCCTGTGGAGTAAGCATTCCAAACCGCAAAATCATTCACCTGCCGAACAAAGTAGGTTCTGATATTGTAAACGCCCACCGCCGCCAGTAGCACTGCTGCCAGCAAGACCGGTGTACCCCGCCAAAGGAAGACCTGCCAGAATAGCCCTGCGATCCTGCTGCCAACTGCGTAGTCTCTCTTGTAGCTCCCTCCTGAGACTTTCTCAACCTCCCTCTCTTTCAGTCGCCACCCGTGCAAAGAGGCCGCGCGCCAGTACTGCCACAGCAACGCAAGCGGCAGTAGAACGAGCAGATACACGACCGGCAGCGTGCCGATCGCGCGCAATGACTGCGGCGCCTCAAAGCTGAGAGAAAAGACCCCGCCCGCAAGTAAACCGAAAAACCAAAGTATCAGCAGCAGAAATCGTGGCCGCCAGATTCGGCCCAGACTGAGCCCGAGGCCCAACACCAGCAGCCCGCCTGCCACCGGCGCCAGCATCGGCTCCCCTGGCAGATTGTGGCGGCCGTTGGGATCGCCGCGCACGTTGTACATGAGCAGGTGTGTGACAGCGTTCTCCCCTACCTTTCCCCAGACCTCGTTTTCCTGATACTCCTCAAAAATCGATACCGTTCGCGTCCGTTCCAGGTATCTGTCAAGTCGGGCAAACGCAAACGTGGCCAGTGGCGCCAGAAAAAGAAGCACCCCCATCGCCAGCACCACAAGCCCCTTCCACTGCGTAAGTATCAGTGGCCAGTTCGAAATCAGAAGATATAGCAAAAACACGGAAACCACCGCGAGGAACAACTGAAAAGCGTAGTACGTGTTCAGGCCGAATCCCAGAAAAAGCCCGGCCCACAGATAGTCCGTCAGCCGGCCTCTCCGCAACGCCTTGAACAGTAGCCCGATCGCCAGAAAGACAAACAGCGTCATCAGAATGTTGAACATGCCGATTCGGCTGAAATTCACGCTCCAGCGCGAGACCGCAATCAGAAAGGCAAGCGCAAGCGCGGGGCCTCGGCCAAACAGCTGGCTGCCGGCAAGGTACGCCGCCGGCACGGACAGTACACCTGTGATCACGGTGGCAAGACGAACAACAAATGTGATCTTAGGCAGTAGCATGAACAGAAACGAGACCAGATAGACGTAGTGTTCCGGGCCCATCAGCGCGCTTACGTACAGCGGGCGATAGTCCGGCTCGCTCAATATCCGCTGGGCTTCCAGTCCCGCCGTAGCTTCGTCATACCACGTGCCTGCAGGGAATTCGGGCAGCCTGTAAACCCGCAGAAACATCCCTAAGCAGATGATAAACAGGACCAGCACACGCTGGCCGGTGCTCCACGGAAGCTGCTTCGCGCCTGAATCCTCTTTCAGCACTGCAGCCTTAGCCGGCGAAGGATCGTCTGCACGGTCAGACTGCGCTCCGCTGCCCTGCCTGTCCAATGCTCTCTGCGCCAGGAATACACATGCAATGAGAAGGAGAACGCTCGCCCAGTGCAGCTGCCAGAAGCTGTCTGGTGGCCGGTCCGGGTTTGTCAGAAGCCTTTCCAACGACCACGCCGCCAATGCACCCGGGATCAAGACGACTGCAAGCAGCCACACTGGGTTGAAGCGCTTCAACAGCTCATGGTTGCCCAATGCCGGTAGGGCAAAGTCCCTGCTCCTTCGGAAACCCCACAGGCCTGCAAGTAGCGCAACACCGTACAGGACCACCCCCGCCAGAATCTGCCTCTGCACAAGCAGCCATTGACCGCCCACCGCGCCGGCAACTGCCAGCACACCCCACAGAACATTCGCCCGAACTGTCGCCCCGGTGCCAAGATGGGCAACCTGTTCCAGGGAATCGTCGCCGCCGTCATCAGGTCGCCAACTCTTCGCACAATGCCCGCCTTGTTCGCTGGAAGAGGATGGGCCCGGCGACAGCAGGGTCCCGACCATCTCTCCCACGCCTGACCCATGAATTGCCGCAGCTGTGCTGCCCAACAGGGCTCGCCACCCCCGAAGGGACGTAGCGTCCGAAACAGGCCTCTCCCCGAAGGCGTCGGCAGGAGCCTCTGCCGCTTCCCTCGCCTCGCTGCCTCCCCCTGCCAGCGAGAACCCGCACGCATGACAGAAGCGCTGCCCGTTGTCACACTCCTCCCCACACTGGGGGCAATTCACTGTGTCCGGCAGTCGCCCGCCGCAATACTCGCAGAAATTCGCCGTAGGACGGTTGGCATGCCCGCAATCCGTGCAGGTCCTCTGCCCCATGATCCGTTCCCTGTTCAGCATGGGCCTGTCACTGAACTCCTTCATCTTTCACTGTAATTTGGAGGTTCCAATCAAATACGTGCCGGGGTGAAGCCGTTCAAACATCGGCTACCCCTTGAGGTGATAGATTACATACAACGGTTCGGGCCCCTCATCGACGATCAATTCCCCTCCCGGATACATCTCCATAATCCTGTCGATCTCGTTCACGTACGGGCCCTCCAACAGGTACGTAACCGGTCCTGGATCGAGCTTTTCTAGATCGAACATCCCGAATTCCCTCGACCTGTCGATCCCATGACTCTTCGGGTAAAGAAACCGGATCGTCTCATACCCGAACCTGCGCTGCCCTGAAAAATAGTAGATCGTCCCCGGGTCCTCAAATGAGTGGGCCGCTTCAAGTGACTCGAAATAGTAGGTCGCGAAGGTCCACTTGAATGTCGACGTATTTGGCAGTCTGATGAAGTAGAAACTGAGATTCCAGACTACGCTCACCAGCAGCACAAGCACCGAGGCCCCCACCGCAGCCGACCGCCCCCACTGCCCTAGGTAACGATTCCCCAACTGAACGATTGCCCCCGCGCCCACCCCCGCCAGTCCGAAAACCCAGGGAATCGCAGTGATACTGCGTCGCATCGAACCGGCCGAAGGATCGGTTAGCACCAGGCCCGAAAGAGCCCCTAGCACCACCAGCACGGCCATGAAATGAGGCGGACTGCGCCACTTTCGTAGAGAAATGAAAAGCCCGAAGTAAGCGAGTAACGCCATGCCCAGGTCCAGCGCACCTACGCCCCCGATTCCGTCTACGCCGTCTACACGCGGGTTACGCAGCAACAGGGAAAGAGCTTCCCAAACGCGTTCTGCAATGAACCCAGCCCTTTCGGCAATGCCATCAGCGTCTACATACTCGTGATAGTCCCACACCGACTTCTGGTTCATGCGGCCGAAATAGGCGCCAGGCGACCCCGCAGCGAACTGTAGCACCGGCGCCGCGCTCAGTGCCGCGCCCAATACCAGCAGCGAAACAGGAAGCACTTTGCGCCTGAACGACTCCCTCTGCAACACAATGAAATGTGTAACCGAAGCAGCCATGGCAGCCAGAAACGTTGGAAATGCAAAATACGTGTAGGGAATCAGCCCCAGCAGCACGCCGGCAGCAAACCAGCTCCACAGGTTCCTGCGTCGTTCACCAGGACGCCCCGCGTCGTAGGACTTCATCGCCCACACCAGAGCCCCTGCCGCCGCCGTCGACGCAAATGCCAGCGGGACCACCCCGAATCCAAGCCGGCTGAAGTGCAGATGCCAGTAGCTCACCGTAAGTGCCGATGTGCCGAACAGCGCGATCCAGCGCCCGAACCCGACTCGCAGTAGATAATACGCCGCCGGAACTGTTGCTATGCCAAACAACCCCATCGAGAGTCGAACCGCGAATTTGGAGGCGTCCAGCAGCCAGATCATAAGTGCCGTCAAGTAGAACGGCCCCGTCAGTTGCCCCAGCGCCGACGTAGTATACGGTCCTATCCAGCCCTCTTGCAGTATGCGCAGACCCTCGATGCCGGTCACCGCCTCGTCGCCGTGAAACCCGGCTGGAATATCTTCCAGTCGGAACACGCGCAGGAACGCCGCCGCCACCGTCAGCAAGACGACCGCTGTCAGCTCCCACCTGTTCTGACCAGCCCATGCCCGAATGAGCCCCGGTGACCACCGCCAACTGTGAGGACCTGTCTCCCACACTAGCCCCCGGCGCAGCACCTTCCTGCGAACCGAAGCAAGCAGTTGCTGAAGCTGGTCCCCAATCCCGATTCCCTGCTCACCCGCAGAATCGCCGCCGTAAATCTTCCCCCCGCAACCATCGCAGAACTCGTGCCCTCCGGGGTTCCCTCTACCGCACTGCGCACAAACGACATCTGCAGGCCGGCCGCAGCGCCCGCAATACGCAGCGCTCGACCGGTTGAAGAAGTCGCACCCATGACAGAGCCACGACTCCACCGAGAATCTGCTCTCACTGTGTGGAGGAGAAGAAGCCAAATCTGAAACTTCCAATCGTGGAAGGCTCTACGCAACGCAAGTACTGCACCGGCACTGGACGAACTGCCGCCAAGAGCGACTCTTGCCCAAACGACCCCCGTGACGCCGCTGGGGACTGCTCGACCAATCCAACTATTTCTGGGCTCAGTTTCCTGCAAATACGAGAACCCGGTGATTGTCCGCGTCGGCTACCAATACCTCGCCCGTCAGCGGATCGATGGCGATGCCCGTCGGCTTGGCAAAGCGGTTGAGATCCGAACCATATCTCCCGAAACTGAACTGGATCTCGCCCCCGGACGAAATTACGTAAATCTGGGCAAACTGCGGGTCCGAAGCATACACCGTTCCGTCGGGGGCAGCCGCGACGAACGGCTTGTCCCAAATGTCCTGGCTCTCCCAGGTCGGTATGTGCCACTCGAACAACGGAACCATCTCCGCCGAAAGCACCTGTATCCGGCGATTCCAGGCGTCACTGACCAGAATATTGCCGGTTGTCGGGTGAACAGCCACGTCAACCGGCTCTTCAAAGTGGCCCAGGACGACGCCGCCCCCGCCGACCTGCCGGACGAACTCGCCCATTGGCGTAAACTCGAGGATGCGCTTGTTCCCCGTGTCGGCGACCAGCAGGTTGCCAGACGGCGTCACTGCCAATCCTCGCGGGCCAAATAGCGCGTATGGGTCTCTGTTTTCCTCGGTGATCACAGTAAAACTACCCCATTTGCGCAGGAAGTTCCCCTGGCCGTCAAAGACCTGAATTCGCCCGTTCCACGTGTCGGCCACGAATACTGTGTTGTCAGCTCCAACAGCGATTCCCCACGGCTCTCGAAACTGACCGTCCCCCAGCTCCAGGGGCCCTTCCCCGTCTGGATCGGTACAGCCCCTGCTCCCCTCTTCTGCCAGAAAGCACGTACTTCCGAACGTTAAACGCGAACTACCATCGGAGTTCAACACCACAACCCGATTGTTGCCTGTATCGAGGATGTATCGCAACCCGTCAGCCCCAACCGCTATGGAACGGGGGTTAGCCAGAGGAACCGCACTGTACAGCCCGTTGTACGCGACGCTTGCGCTGCGATCGATCTCCTCATAGCTGAACGACGGCGACTCGAATGGTCCTCCACCGGCAGTGGGAACAACGTTCAGATCCCACACCATCTCAGCAATGTCCCTGCGTACGTACATGCGAAAATCATGTCTGTGAGGCCATTCCGTCAGCGTACGGTCAGGGTGGTTGCGGAAGAAAAAGATCTGCCACAGGCGGTTGCGCCGCTCACTGTCTGTCAACGCCCCCCAGATCTGTTCAAACGTCAGCCCTTTGGATTTCTCCCCGTCCCATTCCCCCTTGTAGCTCTCTTCAGGCCACCACACGAGCCTGTAATTCCGGCTCACATAGTCGCGTCCAACGTACGGCTCCACTTTCGCATAGTTCTTCTTGCCGACAAGGATGATCGGCGCGCTCATCGCTTCAGTTGTCGGATTCGCGCCGTAGAATATGTGGTTGGGATAAAAGCGCATGTACCAGGTCATGGGCCAGGCAACGTCATCGTCGTAGGAAACCTGAATCTCTCGCTCGCCAACCGTACGTTCGCTTATCGTCTCAATCTCCTCCAGCGCCCGCTTTACATCCGGCGCGGCATGCGCATAAACAAGATATTCGGTTGCCATGTCGTAGTTGACGTAGGTAAGCAGATAGGAAAACCGAACCGTGAGCAGAAACAGTATCGTGAATACCGCCACCGCACTCAGCCGCAACGTCAGTCGCCAGCCCGAGCGCTGAAAAGCCATATATGTGAGATACAGCAATCCCACCAACAAGCCGAGCGCAAGTATGAAGCGCACAGTCCGCGACAGCGTGTCTACGTCGCGCCCGCCGCCCGGGATTGAGCCAATCAGCGTCGCCACAACAAACAGCAGCGCCGGCAGCAGAACCAGCGGCCACCAGCCTTGTGCATCCCGCACCTTCTTCCAGTCGATTCGACGTAGGATCTCCGCCCCCCACCAGCCTCCGAAAAGTACCATCGGCTGCGCCATGTGCGTCATCAACCATGGCATCTTTTCACCCGCGTAGGAATAAGACAACCAGGCCCCAAAGCCCCACCAGGCAAAAAAGAAGACCAAATAAGGCCGCACGAACGAACTCTCCGTCGCACTGGCAGGCCCGTGCCGCGAAGCGCCGTTCCCGCCATTGACCTCCGATTCGGCGCCCTCACCCGCCGCGGCGGCCGCCATTCGCCCAACGGCCCCGCGCAGGCGAATCGCCAGCAGAGCCAGCCCTCCAAGGCTGAGAAGAAGCGGCAAAAACTCGTAGAGCAAGCTCTGCATTATATAGTAGTACCACGGCTGACTCCCGCGTTGCACCTCCTGCTGGGCCAGCCAGTAACCGAGACTGCCGACCACTCCGGTCGCGAGTCCGTCTACCGGATTCGTAAAGAATGTCGTGAACAATATGATCTCAATCGCCCAGAACAGGGCCATTAGAGTGGCCCAATTGGAAAAGCTGATCCTGCCCCTCTGCCCTTGTCCGCCTCGCGAACCCCCTCCACTCTCGCTCCCGCTCGCCGGACCAAACCACCAGTAGGCCATCGCTGCACTTAGTACCGCCATCAGCAGAACTAGAATGGCCGATCTGGCCAAATCCTGGGTCGTACTGTAGGCGAGCGCATCCCAACCGAATAGCAGATGTCCCAGCGGCGCAGCAAACGGTAGGACAAGCGTCAGCAGCAGGACCGCAATATCAGCCAATGAACTGTCTCGAAGTTTCTCCTGCCCCGTCCACCAGCGCCATAAAGCTGCCCCCACCATGAAGACGCCAAATATCGTGCCCGACATGAACTGGTTCTCTTTCGCTGCAAAGCCAAGCGCCATCGCGGTCACGGTATAGTAGAGCCACTTCAACCTCCGCTCCTCCAAATAGCGGAACATGCAATACACCCAAACCATCGAAAAGAAGACAATGTAGATGTCGTTCCGTATGTACCGGCTGTGAAAGAGAATGCTGGGACTGATTAGAAAAAGCAGTGCCGTCAGCAGAGCCCCTGTTCGCCCAATCCACCGCCGGTATAGCCACGCCGCCATTATGGTTCCGATTCCTGCCAGTGCCGGCATGATCCGAGCCGTGGCATCGCTGACACCAAACAGAAAGTAGATGAACGCGTTCGCATGGAAGAGGAACGGCCCATGCATCATCGGGTTGTGCTGATAGCTCCCGTTTCGATAAAGATCGAGAGAATACACGGCGTGCAGACTCTCATCGTGGCTCATCCCCCGCACGCCGAGCGCGTAAAACCGGCTGACTACCGCAACCACCAGGATCGCTGCCCACGCCAGGGTCTCCCAATTGGCCCGCAGCACTGTAAACAGGTTCGAGTCCAGGATGCTTTCGGACGGCCCTACAGTTTCCCTCGGTAAGGAATGCTGTGACGCCCCAAGGGCCGATGTCTCCGTCAGACTCTCCTCCTGCTCTTCGGCCGGAGAAATCTCAGTGGAGGTTTCTTGAAGGCGCGTATCGGAGACCTCGACTGCGGCCTCGCCTTGCTTCTCGCTCCGTCCTTCTGCCATCGTTTACTTCTCCCGTTTTACCCAAAGGTCTGCCTCTTGCCGCACTGGCATGCTCCCCGCGACCTGCTGTCTTTCACGAAAGAGCATCCACCTTAACAGGGCTCCGGTGCTCTCCAGCTCAGTCGGCAGCCAGCGCTGTGTCACAGAGTAACTGCTGCCAACGAAATCGGCGGGCAGCACCCCCAAATCACCCTCAATTCCAGGCCTCCCGCGAGACACAACCATGGCGCCTGTCTCTACCCCCGTGAGATCGCTCCCAGGGTGCCAGCGCAGATCGCTCATGGTTCTCAAATGCCAGAAAAAGAATGGCAAATGGGAATACTCGACCTGAAGATAGACGGGAGCTGCTGTAGCATCCCCTGTCCGCAGGGAACTTAGGCGGGCAATATCCTCCGTCAGCAATGCCATCCCACCGTCCCCGGTCTCAGCGTAGAGTGAACGGCTATGTCCGTATTCCGGCCTCAGATTCAGCATCCAGCTGCCGCTGGCTTGGGCCAGAAAAAACGCAATCAATATCAGGAAGCCAAATACATGTATGCTGGCGCGCTCTCCCGACCACCAAACGAAAAACGCGCCCAGCGCCGGAATCAATAGATAAAAGATAGCCAGACGCGGATCAAAATTGCCGTCTCGAAGCGAACTGCTTACGGTGCCCGTCCAGAAAAAAGCTGTTACAAGCAGAATCCCCATCGTGGCCAGCGCCGGCAACCGTGAGCTGTCTTGAAGCAACATTCCTATCGGCGCCAGTCGCAAAAAGTGCGTCGCTGTCCCCGCCGCCAGTAGCAGCAACGGCAGCCCGACAACAAGCAGGCTGACTGGTGTCCGCCCCGGCAACAGGATCATCAAGAGGCCCCAGCCCACACCGGCAACTAGAACATTGACCCAAATTGCGTCGATGGTCGCTCGTCTTTCAGTTTCGACGCCTTCCTCGCCTTGGACAACCCGCCCCGCCTGGTTTCCCGCAAAGAAAACCGACCTGTATAGCGCGATTGCCACGCCCGCGCCCCCAAACACAAGCAGGAATGGCTCATCGACAAGTAGCCTCAAAAGCGCCCACATGACTGTGTAATTGTGCTCCGCAAGCAGGATCCCCTCTGTCCCCGACGAACCAACCAGGTGGGCGACTGCAGTTCCCACGCTTTCACCAACGGCCGACAAGCCGGCAAGGTTCGAAAGAAGCCCCGTTGATCCTACAATAGCCGTACCCGCACAAACCAGTGCCGCCTGCCTGCCCTGGACCTGAATTAGACTCGCTAGCCGCCCCTCTCTGAGCAGATAGTAGGCATAAAGAATCAGTGGCAGCAACAGCCACGCCAGCGGGCCGCTAATCAGGAACAGACCGCCTATCACCGCAAATCGATTGACCCGTGCAGCCTCTTCTCTTTCATCAAACAGTGCCGCAAGAAGCAGTACGAAGGTCAGTGCTGACAGGACCGATCCATCAGCCAGCCGGCTGAACGATAGCAGCCAGGGATCGATCGCGAACAAAACTGCTGCCATCAGTGCGCCGCCCCGTCCCATGCGGCGCCGCAGCGCCCAGGCCGCCAGAACTAGGCCCGCCCCGGCGCATGCCAGCGGAAAGCGGGCCCAAAAACTGCTCCCGCCCCCTGTCACAAGAAATAACGCGCGCTGAATCGTATACAGTAGGGGGCTCAAGGGCGGACGGGGGTCAGGAACCCCGCTCTTCTCCTGCACGCCGGTCGCCTGGTCCAGCCAGGCGGGCCAGATCTGAGCGGCCTCCAGGGGTGACACGAGGTTCAGGTCGCCAAGCGAATAGAGTCGCAGTCCCAATGCCAGTACGAAGAGAATCGCGTACAAAGCGTGTTCCACCGATGGCCCGCTCACTTCCAGTGTCGTCGCCCGCACCCCGCGAAACGGCTCCGCAGCTGATTGGCCCCCTGTGAGTGGACCCCTGACCTCTCTTTGAGCGTTCGTCTTCCCTGGTGTCACCTGCAGCCTGTTGCCCCTGATACCTGATCTCTATCTGTCCGTCACGCCTTTGGCGCGGTATATCCGATAGCTTCCCTGCTCATAAGCCAGCTCGAGGATCTGGCCCAACCGGTATTCCAGCACAGGCGTAACGCCGTACTGGGCGCGCTCCTCCGGGCCAACCAGCACATAGTCGATCCGCCAGCGATCCAGCGTTTCCTCCAGCGTAGAAGGACGCGGAAACTGATAGACCTCCCGGATGGCTTCGTCCCGCCCTTTAGCCATCTCTCCATAGGCCCGCCCCCGCCACTGGGCCTCGTGCCCATCCCAACCCAATAGCGTCGCCCTGCCCGTTGCCGCACTGACGCGCCCCGTATTGACCCTGTAGCTGGCCCCCTTGGCCTCCAATATTACCGACTCGGGACGCGTGTTGCGCCTGATCCAGTCAATGACCGCCAACTCCTCCTCACCGACGTACGCAAGGCCATCGAGGGTCGGCTCACGCGTGCCGAAGCCCTTTATCTTAGCATACGCTCCAGCCACCGGATAGACAAGGCTCGCTACGATAAGCAGGAGTGACAGGACCGACGGCGCAAATCCCAGCACGGGAAGTGCCGCCCCCCCGCCTCCCTCACCGATGCGACGTACCGCCCGTCCAAGGTAACAGGCGATTGCATAGGCCGCCGCGATGCCGAACAACAGCCAGCTCTGATAGTAGAACTTGAAAACGGTATTCATGCGCGTACCAAAATTGTCGCGAAGATACACAAACTCCGGCAAGTACGTCAGCAAACTGCCGATAGCAAACAGGCACAGGACAAAAGTGGTCGCTTTGGTCCCATCGCCCGGTCCGTCCAGCCGCTGCCAGAGCAGACTCAATGTGGCCGCCGTAAGCCCGCCCATCAGCAGAAACGTCCAGGGCTCTCCGAGCCGTCGCTGTATGATGCTCGCTAACAGTCCATCGGCCTCGCCTGCAGCGTTTGCCGACAAAAGCCCGGTCGTCACCAGGAAAACCAGTGGCAGACCCAACACGAGGATCGCCGCCGTGACCAGCACTTCCACCCGAGGTCGCCCCTCCCGCCATCCCAGGACGACTAACCCCGCCCCCGCCAGTAGGAAATGCCCAAACATCACCAGAAACTGGGGCAGTCGCGTCGGGTGCAGCAGATTAGGCAAGATGCCGCCTGCCTGGCTCTGCGCCGTCAGAAAGTACGGCATATACAATACAAGAGCCCCCAGAACAACCGTAACCCCAACGATCGCCCCCCGCGTCAACGCCCTGCGCAGCACGACGACACTATCTCCACTTCTGCGCACGCCCGTGAGCATCGCTACCAATACAAGCAGGAGCCAGTAAGGAGGGAAGTCCCAGGTGTTCAAAAACAGAAGCGCACCGGCCGCGGCAATCACAAGCAGTAGCCCGCCCGTGCCCAACGCGCTGTAAACCGAACTGACCTGAGCACTCAAGTCGGCAAAGAAAGAGCCAGTCCGTATTTGCTCCTCACCGGCATCTTCGTCCTGGTGTGCCTTCGTTGCGCCGCCGGCCGGCCCATCCGCGCTGAACCAGTTCAATGCGATGGCTACGACCAGTAGCACGAAGGGCATGGCCAGCAAATGGGGATGATTGTCAGACAGTACATAACTGAAGATCGGGAACTCGTCGATGATCTCAATATGGTTCCCGTTAAGGTCGATGTCTTCAATTACGCGGCTGGCTCGCCACCACCAGGTCCACCCGCTGTCAATGTACCATTTGCGGGTCACCTCTGCCCGCTCCGGAAAATTATATACGTCGACCAGCTGAATCAGGCCGCCCATCCGCACGCCTTGAGCATAGAGCCACTCCAGTATCACGTGCAGATTAGAGCTCAACGCCACGGCAACCGCCGTCAGCAGCCCTGCCAGGAAAGGGAAGACGCCCCCGGCCCCCTCAACATTCAGCCTATCTGTCGCTACTTCGGAGTCCTTCTCCCTCCCATCCTCTTTGGAACCAAGTCGATACAGGTTGTACCCCACGCCAAAGCTCGCCGTGACCAGCAGGCCGAACCAGCACGCCTGCCCCACGTTATAGGCAATCTCAGGCAGCTGGCCGGACAAATGAGCCAGCGTCGAAATCATCCAGTAGCCAAAATAGTAGTAACTGATCGCATAGCCGGCCAGCCACGGATCGCGCGGCGGATAGGTCGCACTGCTCCAGATTCCATTGATGAACATCAGGTCCATCGGCTGCTCGGTGTGGCTGATCGCAGGGTCATGTGAACGGACCCATGTCCACGCCCCGAATGCCAGAAAGAACAGGAGCTCGACACCAAAAATATAGGTCCATGAAGGCAACAGCCCCGACAAGAGGCCAAGTCCGCCGCGTCTGCCGTCTCCGTCAGCTTCCCCCCTGAACAGAAGAGCCAATAGGCTGAGCACAACCACCAGGAGAGTGGCCAGCCAGGCTCCACCTGAAGTATTGCGTAGCAGACCGTAACTGGTACCCAGCCATAGCAGAAGACTGACAAGAAGGATCCCCAACACGCGCGCAAACGCGTAGCCGCGATCCGGCAATGCGTTGAAATGCCGCAGCGCCATGGGCAGCGCCGCGACGCTCACAACCTGAGTCACCGCGTACCAGCCCAGGAATGCAACAACGATGTCACGCACGCGGCGCTTCCCCTCCCTCGCGACCGCCATCTACCCGTTCGTCCACCTCCGCGCAACGACGCCTCTCACTCCCCGTCCACCCCGAATCGGCCACTCGCGCCTGATCTGTTTTGCCTGCGCCGCCCGTCCCCATTTCCGCCTCTACCTCAAGAAAGGCCTGCCCGATTACCTGTCTGCCAAAGGATTCCATCGCCGGCAATCCCTCTGCCGCAAAAAAACGCGCCTCTAGGATCTCCACAGGATCAATCCTCATTTGACCTCCGCTGATCCGCCCCAACAGATAAAACTCCAGAACATTTCGCATCGCCCGGTGGCAGACAACCCCCTCGACCGATGTCTCCAGGGACAGCTCCTCCCTCACCTCCCGACGCCAGCAGTCGAAGATGGTTTCCCCCGGAGTCAGCCAGCCCCCCGGCAGACCCCACTTTCTCGTGTCGTGAAATCGATGCCGCAACAACAACACCTGCCCTTCTTCGTTCAACAGGACACCGCTAACACCAACGATTACCTTGCCCGTAACCGTCCACGTAACTGCGCCGCGCAGCCATCGCGGCGCCCTCCGCCAAATGCCTGCCGCCATCGGCGCCATACCTGTTAGTTGGCGCATCCGCCCCCTATCGGCCCTCTAGCTGGCCCTGAATGTGAGAGGAAACCGCGTAAATCGTAACCTCGGGATTCCGGTAGACCGACTCCAGCAGCCCGGACGCTGCCAGCTCCGCAAGTCTCGAGTCTGCCCCCGGATGTTGATGCCTTTCCAGCTGGCCCGCGTAGATGAGTCCGATCTCCAGTTCCTCAATCAGGCTCTCCATACGCGCCAAATCCACCGTATTCCAGAACTCGGATAGTTGGCCGTGCCGCTCGCCAACGTCCTCACGGTAACGCTGCTCCCCCGCGTGCATTCCCAACAGCCCGCTCAATCCCGTAAGACTGGCCACACGCGTGCCGCCGGCCCGGTAATAGTCGAGTTGAGCGGATTCGGCCAGCACCAGGTTGCCCCGTACGTTCTCCAGCAACCACTGCACCGCCGCCCAATCGTACTGTAATTCAATGGCATTGTTGCTGTCAGGCCAGTGGTAAACGCCCTTCTCCATAAAGGCCATCCCATTCAGAGTCCCAATCGGAGGGCGCCAGCCCGGAAATCGCTGCGAAAGCCGCGACGGCGTCCCAAGCAGGGGATAGACCAGGCTGGCTGCAACCAAAACGGCAAAGGCCAGCCCCCAGGCGCCTCGGACGGCCGCCAGCGCCGTTCTGAAACGGATGCGCGATCTCCAGGAGTCCACACCTACCGAAGGTCGTTCTCCTTCAGTTCCCCTGCCCCGCAGCATCGACTCAAAACGCGCCAAGATCCTCGGCAGCGCGATCGCCGCCGCCACAGCCCAGAGCACCCATACCTGGTTATAGAACTTGAAGAGCGTGTTCATCCGGTAGGCGTCGCCGCCCTGGAGATGGTCCTTCAGATACACTACCTGAGTACCGGCCAGTACGGCCAGGCCGGTCGCCGCTAGCAGCGCAACACAAAGCGTTCCCGTGTCGAACGCCCTGTCTCGTCGCCAAAAGTGCGAAACGGCTAAGCCAAGCGCAGGAAGGCAGATTGCCAGTACGGTCTGATTCGTGAACAGTAGAAGCAGCAATGAAGCAAGGAACAGCGCCGGAAGCAGAAAGACCTCCGTGAAATAGGCGATGGTCGGGTTCCGCACGAGCAACCTGTGAACTCGCAAATAGCGAATCCGGCGCAGTTCACCCCGCCCTACCACCAGCCACGTAAAGATGACAAACGCGAAAAATCCCCAGATCTGCGTCCAATTGCCCAGTTCATCAGGCGACCGCACCAACCCGACGCCGCTCGCAGCCACATTCGTGTAGCTGCTGAAGAAGGGCAGAAAAAGCAGAAATGCCCCGCCCGCCATTACAATCCCTAATCCCGCAACCGGGAAAACATGCAAACGCCCTCCCCTGCGGTAAAGTGCGACCGCCAGCGCAAGGACCCCCAGCCCCAGATACGTGGGCAGGTCCCACAAGTTGACCGCCGCCAGCACCCCCAACGTAAAGGCTAGGCCGCCGACGAGCACCGCCCCGCTGTGCCAGTTCTTGCGCCAGTTAACGTTATAGCTGTCCAGAAGCGCCAGCACCAGCGCCGCGAAAAACAAGGAAAACGGGATGCCGATCATATGTGGATGCAGATCGGCATAGGTGAAACTCCAGTAGGGGAACTCATTGATCGTATGGGGAATCACACGGCTGGGCGCCCAAAAGTCATATCCCGGCAGAACCGCGTCGGTGCTCAAGACGCGCCAGAGCCCGTTGAAGGCATGGACCACCTTCTGAACTCCGGGTACGCTGCTGACAAAACCACTCTCGCTGACTCTGCTCAGCGATTGCACCAACTGCACAAATCCAGCCAAGTTGCCGATAACGGCGACGAACAACGGAGCCAGCAGCGCCGCACCTATGCCTTCGTGCCAGGGCGGCTGTGGTTCAACAGAGTGCCCATTCGATGCCTCCCCTTCCTGCGGCCCCCCTCTCGCATCTGCCTCTGCCCCAAAACCTGTGCCGGAAATGTCCTCCTTCACATAGCTGATTGAACCGGTTGCCTCCGGCCTTGCACCCCTGACCAGCGCCCAGTGTGGACCGCCGCGCCAGCTTTGGGATTGCTCCTGTTCTGAACTGTCTTCCCCGGTTGGACCGTCGCCCGGCCCATCCGAAATCAGTGCCTCCGCACCATCCGCCTCAACTGGGCCGACCAAAGTCTCTGAAGGTTCTGCAAACAACGGTCGCGCTGGCGTCTCGCCGACCGCCGTGCCATGAAACCGCATACGGTTCCCTCGCGGTCGGATCCCGCTCACGGAATATGCCACCGCAAACGCGTTGATCACAGTAAGCGCAAACAACATGGGTATAGCCAGATTGAAGGCCACCTCCGCGTAGATGCCGGTCAACTTGATCAGGTAACCGACCAGATAGATCCCGTAGTAGTAATAATTGATGTAACCGCCCGCGAAATGCGGGTCAACCGGTGGAAAATACGGGCTCCGAAGAATCCCGTTCAGAAACGCAAACTCCATGAACTTCTCACCGCCGAACCACGGCTGCCAAATGTCCGGATTCGCCCGCCGGACCAGAACAAAGAAAACGAATGAACCCCCGAACAGCGCCTCCCCAACCAGCAAAATCCCCCACATGCGCCGCACAAACTTCCCTACATCCCGCCACGTGAAAACCAGCACTCCAGCACCCAACAGCGCAACTATGCCCGCCACCAGCCACGCATTGCGCACCGTGTTCTGCGCCAGCCCGGAACTGGCGAATATCCACAGCAGCCACCCGCTCAACAGCCAGCCCAGCGTCTTGGCCAGCAGAAACCCGCGATCGCGCAGTACGCCGAACAACCTGAATGCCAGCGGCCACGCCACCCAGCCCAGCGCAGAAACAACAAGCCACCACCAGCCCACCGCAAGCCACGGCGAACCGCTTGCCGCCGTGTTCCATCTGTAATTGTCCACCAGGGGCATTTCCCGCAACGGCGTTTCCAGCAGAAGCGAAGGCCTCGACCCCTCCGATCCCTCTGCCCGCGCCCCGTCTCCGCCTTCCGCAATCCCCTGCCCCTGCACGAGCGCCAGCACAAGGTTGATCAGGCCGCGGTCCTGGCTCTCGGGCGCACTCCCAAGCCCAATCGCGGTCAAAATAGGCGCCAGCGCAGACGGACGTCCCCGGTCCCAGTGCACGGCGCCCTCCCAGGACCCTTCCAACAAGCTGTCAATCTCAGAGCCGCTCAACGCCCGCTCCTTCGCCAGTATCGACACCCGCGGGTGGTCATACAGGCTCCAGCTTTCGTCGGCATCGTGGTCCGGAAACGTCAGACCCAGCAATCGCGGCGGCGTCGTGAAGTCTGCCGCCAGCACGAATCCCAGCTGCCCCCCGAACATCAGCTCATAGTAGCGGTTGGTCATCGGGTACCGCGCCGGCAACTCATCCACGCTCTCGTAAATCCGTTTGGAACTGTAGATGACGTAATCGGCCGCCAGCAGCTTCTCCTTCAATATCTCGTACTTCTCCGCCGTGTCCTCCTCATACGGCGACCAGTCGATATGCCGCAGGCCGTGGCTGCCCATATCCATCCCCGGTTCCCCCGGTAGGCTCTTCGGCAGCGGATCGTCCCATGACTCCCACAATATCACCGAGCCCGGCGGCGCGTTGGCATAGACCCAACGGCTGGCCGTCACCCACGTATGCTCGCTCCCATAGACGCCGTTGACATACGCCAGCGACCACAACAGACCGCCCCCTACCGCCGTAATCGCCAGAATCATGCCCGAAAGACGTGCCGCCAGCCGCAGCCGCCCGTTGGCTCTCAGCTGCAGAAGCCAGACAATCAACCCCGCCGTAAAGAGCAGCACAAAGGGGAGCACCGGACTCATATACCGGTTGAACTTCGCCAGAAACGCGCCCGTAATGCCAAAATACGGCACTACCCAGGCCCAAGCGATGAGCTCACCGGCCCTCGCCCGGTTGAGTGCCGCCTTCCCCAACGCCCACGCGCTTCCGGCCAGCGCCGCCAACCCCAGTGGCCAGCCCATCCCCCAGACGACCTGCTGCTCAATAAAGTACAGATAGGGAACCGTATTCCGGTACTGCCGCGTAAACGGAAAATCGGCCACGCCGCGCACCATACGGCCCTGTTCAACCAGCGTAGCCTGGATGAAACTCACCCAGTCGAGCACGGCATAGGGGCTGGTGACAAAGAAAACAGCGGCAGCTGCCACATAGGCGGCCAACAAATGATGGAATGAGCTCCCAGCTTTTCCCCTCCCGTCAATCAACCGATTCTGTTCCCCTCTCCTCCATTCCAGGATTAGCGTCGCCGTCAGTGGCGCCGCCAGAATCGGAAGCGCGCTGAACTTGGAAGAGACCGCCAACCCCGCGCCGATTCCAGACAGAAGCACACCCCGCCAGGAGCGCTCCTGCACCATTAGCACGCCCCCGTATACGGCCAGAACAACAAAAGTCGTGCTTGCCGGATCCATGGCATAGAAATGACTGAGCTGAATCCCCTGGGCTGTAAACGCATATAATGTCGCGGCCATTAGACCACCGAACGCGCCGTAAAGCCTCCTCCCCAGCAGGAAAAGGAGAAAAATCGTCAGCGTATCCAATAGGGCCATCATCAGACGGCCTGCGAAGGCCACACCTTCGCAGGCCGTGTTGGCCCGCTCCATCAGCTCTATTGACCGTTCGGGAAGCGGCAACAACCCTGCCGGTCCTGCCAGACCGCTTAGCAATTCACCGGTCAGAATGCCCAGGTAGAGGGGAAAGTGGCCGTAGGTAAACGATCGCCGCCGCTCGTTATGGCGGTCCCACAGAGGGTTGAGCGGGCTTCGTTGCGGGTCCAGAAACTCATCGAAGGTCGAGGGCCATCCGATCGTAGGCGCATAAAAGCACGTCGTGCTTCGCTCATCTGGATGAGAATTCAACCCCCCGTCAAACTGGACGTTCCACGTTCGTAACCCTAACCCGGCCATTATGACCGCGCCCAGAACAAAGTATATGACGATCGAAGCAGACTTACTCGAATTGGCTTGCATCAGTTTTCGGGCGTCACCGCCACAACAACATCAAAATCCTTAATCCACATCCGGCAGCAGGCAACCTGCGAATTGCTCAACAATTTTATCACGGCCACTCGCGAAAGTTATGACACTGGATACACCCGATTCCAAGGGACTTGGACCCGCTGACATACTGTTTCCACCCTCTTCCCTTAACAGTCATCTCGGCCGTAGGGGCACCTCGTGTGGGTGCCCTGGCAGCTGCCCCCCTCTGCTTCGAGCAAAGCCATATGTATCCCTCCGTGGATAATAGGGCTATGCCCTTGCACATACGCGTACACGCCAACGTCGGCAGACCACAGTGCTCGTCGCGACCGCTTCTGCACCGCCTACAAAAACGCACCCAAATGGGTTCGGTCGCCACCTTGGAAACCATTGCTCAGGCAATGCCGGCACTATGTATCTGGTCTAATGGCTTACAGTGTGCGCACCCTGATAGAGGGCGAGCACCTGTCGGAGAGAGGATGGATCCGTTCTCGGGGCAAGAATGAAATCGTGCCAACTGACGATTCAGTTGGCACGTTTATTTGCTGCCTCCTGGCCCAAATACCGCCGCTACTGAGGCTCTATCGGCCAGTTTCGTATCACCCACTCAATCTGATGCTCCGGCGGCGGCGGCCACAGCAGGTACACGTCAACCCAGCGGCTCCACAACACCAGATTATGGTCGTCATAGCCCAAATCTATGCGCCGGAACAAAATGTTGCCGCCCGTATCCAACGCATCCCCGAATCCGTATCCGGGAACGTACACCCTGGTGCGCAGCGGAACGATGTTCGGGTCCACCGCTACGATTCCCTTCCGCATCCGGTCCCCCGTGCGCGTGATCCCGTACCACGGAAGACTCGGAGACACCCCGGCGGTGGACGCGCTGTAACTGGTTGCCCTCATCCTTATCTTGCGCCAGTAGGTAATCTCCTGGCCGTCTTCGGTGATAAACGTCTGCGGTTCTATCTTCTGACCGTATACTATCCGCTTGTTGCGCGGTTCCTGTGCCACCCAGACGTCTTCCAGGGAGCGGTCGTGCATCTCGCCGTCCCGATACAGTACGCGGAAGCGCCTCCGGGTAATGCCCTCTGCCCCCTCATTTTCAACCAGAGTGTCAATTGGAAGGTTCGGGTCCCCGACCCACTCCGTCTCAAACGGAGCGATCTCATCTTGTACTTCGACCTCTTCCCGAACGCGTACAATCCGGATCTGCATGTCCGGATACAATCCGGCGCTTAGCTGAGGAGTCACTTCGTCAAGGCCCGTCAGGCCAACGCCTATCTCCGCCAGTACGTCTCCCACGGATTCGCTCAGCGTACGCGTCCTATAGAGCACGCCGTCTGCCACCAGACTGACTGGAATGCTTCGTCGAATGAAAACGCGCAGTCCCGAGCTGACACGTGTGCCCAGCGCGGGCTGCACCTCATCGCCTAGAAAAATCGTGATCTCCGCATCGCGCAGAGCCTCGCCCACCGTGTCCGCCAATGTCTGTATCGTATAGGGAATCGTGTCCTCGTAGACCGTCAGACGGACTGAGCGGTTGACCTCGATCAGTACAGGAGCTCTCTCAACCCTGTCCCAACTCGGACCGCCCGAAAGACGGGTCTCGCTGTCTCGACTCCGCTCCATCGGGATCACGTCGTCCCACCCTACTGCCGTACCGTATATCAGTACCTGGTCGCGTGGACTATACGGGAGTCCCGCGTCAGCCAGCAGTTCGGCTGGAGTCTCCGCCCAGCTCGTTGCCTCGTACTCCCGACCGTCCGCAACGATTAGGAAGGGCTGCGGCCTTTCAACTGAAAGACGCAGTCCATCTGTTATTCTGGTGTCAAGATTGTGGGAAATCCGTAAGCCTTCTGGGGCCGCCGTCCCCGCCGGGGCAGCACCCTCAACGGTCGACCTATCTCTGACCGCATCCCGCGCCTGTGCCACGCGTGCAGGAACGATGGAACTCTCGGTCAGTCCGCCTCCTGATGCTGCCTCCGGGCCCGTTAGCAGGCCGACGTCGGTCAGCAAATCACCCACATTTCGCCTGTGGGTCTGTACTGTTCTGGTGACCCCGTCCACTTCGATCTCGACAGTGCTTGCTGTCAAGGTCCAAAGTAGCCAGAGCCCTGCGATCGCAGCCGTCAACGCTGACAACTGTACCAGAACCCGAATCCGCCGGCTCGTTTGCCGCCTCAATGAAGTCCCGGAGACGGCAACTTTCGGCTTCATCCGTCGGGTGACAGTAGCCATGGCAACATTCTATCCATAATTTGTTATGATCAAAATTCAATACCTTCCCGTTGGCAAATAAGACTGATGGCATAAACAGAATGTTCCCCGAAATGCAAAACAACCTGATCTGACCCCTTCCCCATGCTCTTTGACACGGTTTCGTCACAGTTTTGCACACCCTCCTCGAGTACCCCTGCGCCGCAACCCATAACCCCAACCCACCCCTGACCGCGCAATCCATC
>VXOE01000242.1 GCA_009840225.1 Caldilineaceae bacterium SB0662_bin_25
TCAGGATGACGGGTGTCTGCGGTCGCGGGAACAGTGTGACGAGTGTTTGCGAGTGATGTACGAGAGTTTACAAGAGTTCACGAGAGTTTACGAGAGTTTGCAGGTTGTTTGAATCAGGATTTGCTGGATTTTTTGGATTTTCGGGATGGCGCGTGCCTCCCGTCGAGGGCTTGGTTGGGAGGGCGTCTGCTAGTGCTCTATGAGAGTTCACGAGAGTTTACGAGCGTTTTCCGTTTGTGCGTTCAAAGTCGGATCAAGTCGGATGGGTTCAAATATTGGCTCTATTGCAGGAGCGTTATTGGCGTCTGGCGGTCCGTATCCGGGGTCGGCTCCTGGTTTGGGCATCTCCAAGAAGGAGTTCGCGGAGGGAAGACTCACGGCGACTACCTGGTTGAATTTCGGGCAAACTGGCGTGGACGAAGGATGGGGCGCTGCAGTCGTGGTTTCGGCGGCGCGTGCTTGTCTTATTTTGTAACTGTCCCTTCTTGCAAGGAATCCGTTGACGGTCCGATCATTTCAGCCACATTTTAGCACAGAACGGATGCCACTTTGGTGACATTTTCGCGCAACTTTTGAGTTCGAGTTTCGATAGTTTGAGGGATCGAGGTTTCAGTCGCCTGTACTTCGCATATAGCCAACAGGGCAGGCCCCAGGCCTGGCCGTACGGTGGAGTCCGTCAGTTGGGGCGGGTGCGAGGGCAGGAACAGGGCCGGCACCTGCGGGGATCTGATGGGACTGGCGGGACGTGGTCTGGCCAGACACGGTCGATTAGGCACCCGTTACGAATATCGGCACCCGGTCGATGAGGCATGGCCTGGTTTAGGGGGGGCGTTGGGGGGGGGGGGGCCCCCGCACAAGGGAGGGCCGACTAGGCCCGACCGCCCAAATTGCAGTGGTCAGTGGTTAGTGGTCAGAGAAGGCGCTTCAAGTACTTCAGGGTTGAGAGTGGACTGGACGTGGCTTCGTTGCTACCCGAGGGACAGGAAAGTTCACCCCCATATTGGGATGCAGGTTTCTGGGAAATGGTCTTGCCTGAATTTGGCGCATTCAACTATAATTGGATTGAGAATCTCCCGATTTTGGGACTAGCTTGTTCCCTAATCGCATAAGGTGCCTTACACCCGGACATAACTCCCACTCTCATGGAAGGCGTTTTGACCTAGGAGGTCCAAATGACAAAGCAACTCAGGTTTTTCAGTCTGTTCCTGGTTGCCGCGCTGATGTTAGCCGCATGCGCGGCACCGCAGCCGGCGGCCGAAGCCCCTGCAGAAGAGGCGCCCATGGAGGAGGCCGCTGCCGACATGAGCGGGAAGGTGGTCATCGCCTCAGGCGGGGTGATCCGAATCGGCGGCTCCTTTGCCCTGACCGGACCTATACCTGATCCCGGTCTGAATATCCGCCACGGTGCAGAACTGGCGATCGATGACCTCAACGCCATTGGAGGCCATGAAGGCTTCATGTTTGAGCTGGTGGCAGAGGACGGTGCTTGCGACGGTACGCAAGGCACAAACGTAGGCAATAAGTTTGCGGCCGACGAGACAATTGTCGCCGTCACTGGCGGTACCTGCTCCGGCGAGACGTTCGGTCTGGTGCCGATTCTTCAGGAGGCGCGGATCCCCTTTGTCAGTCCGAGCGCCACCAACCCGGACATCACGTCGGCCGACTGCGACGTCTGTAACCGCGTAGCCTTGAGCGATGCCCTGCAGGGGGCCACCGACGCCGACTTTGTAGTCAACAATCTCGGACTCACCAAGGTCGCGGTTGTCCACGACAATTCCGACTATGGCAAGGGGCTGTCGGAAATCTTCCAGAGCGGCGTTGCCGGTCTGGGTGGCGAAGTCTCCAGCTTTGAAGGCGTCCAGGTAGGAGATACGGACTTTCGCGCCATGCTGGCCAGAGTCGGCGCCGACGGGCCGGAGCTCATCTTCTTCGGCGGCTACTCGACTGAGGCCGGTCTGATCGCCCAGCAGATGACGGAGACTCCCGGCCTTGAGGACACGGCCTTCATGAGCGTTGACGGCGCCTACACGCAGCAGTACCTCGAAGCTGCGGGCGACGCGGCAGAGGGCACATACGTTTCCTTCGTTGCCGGCGCCGACTCGGAAGATATGAACGCGGAGTTCGACGCCAAGTACATGGAAAAGTATGGCGTCAGCCCTGACGATCTCGGTCCCTTCCACAGTCAGAGCTACGATTCGGTGAAGCTGATCGCGGCCGCGATTGCGGCGGTTGCCTCCGTGGACGACAGCGGCAACCTCGTAATAGATAGAGAGGAACTGATCTCCGCTATCCGCTCAGTCGATGCATTTGAGGGACTGACCGGCACCATCAAGTGCGACGGCATAGGCGAATGCGGCGCAGGCGGTGTACAGATCTTCCAGGTCGCAGAAGGCGGTTTCAGCCAGGTTTCCGGTTTCGGTATGGAGTAACCCTCCAAACCCAAAGGAGAGGGAACTCTCAAGTTCCCTCTCCGCTCAACTCTCCATCAACTC
Organism: Caldilineaceae bacterium SB0662_bin_25; assembly: GCA_009840225.1. Lineage (GTDB taxonomy): Bacteria > Chloroflexota > Anaerolineae > Caldilineales > Caldilineaceae > Bin5. Next base: position 2,493 of record VXOE01000242.1, read on the forward strand.
TTCCAAAACGACAATGACTTCCAGGCCGGTGACGGCGCGGGCGGCAGGCACGGATGGTCGTGCAGCCCTGAAACACTTCACCCGGGCATTTGGCGCTGCCATCGTAGTTCTCGTCGTGTGGAGGGTTACCACCGTAGGGCTGGCGGAGGGCTACCCTGCCTCATTCTGGATTTCCCAGGCACTTAACGGCCTGGTTCTGGGCGGAGTCTATGCCCTGGTGGCATTGGGCTACACGCTCGTTTACGGAATCCTCTTCATGATCAACTTCGCCCACGGCGAAGTCATGATGATCGGCGGCATTACCGGTTACTTCGCTCTCCAATTTGCCCTGGCGCGCGGCTGGATGGAGGGACCGTGGGCGATCGTTGTCATCGCCTTGCTGACTATCATGGTCATCGGGATGGCGGCTTCGGTCCTAATCGGGGTCGCCCTGGAACGCCTTGCTTACCGGCCTTTGCGCCAGGCGCCGCGATTGGTCCCCCTAATCAGCGCAATCGGCGCGTCACTTTTCCTTCAGTACTCGGTGCTGCTTATATTCGGGGTAAGCCCGCACAGCTATCGTAAACCTGCCCTAATCTCAGGGGGTCTGCGGCTGGGCGATGTATTCATCCCCTACACCGGGGCCATAATCTTCATTACCTCGATACTCCTGATGCTGGCCCTGTATTTCATCATCCAACGTACAAAGTTGGGGCGCGCCATGCGTGCGGTCGCCGAAGACCGCGCCACGGCATCGCTGATGGGTGTTGACGTCAACGCAGTCATCGTCGTCACGTTCATGTTGGGGTCGGCCCTGGCCGGGGCGGCGGGTGTCATGCTCGGCTTTCATAACACGGTCGTGAAGTTCAACAGCGGGTTTATTCCAGGGCTCAAGGCCTTCACGGCCGCCGTGCTCGGGGGAATCGGCAACATCCCGGGAGCGATGTTCGGCGCGCTCATACTCGGATTGATCGAAGCAGTTGGTCCCAGCGCACTGGGCATTCCCACAGAATACAAGGACGTGATTGCCTTCAGCCTGCTCGTGCTCATACTCATTTTCCGGCCTACGGGACTGTTCGGTGAAGTGTTGAGCGAGAAGAAAGCCTGATGGCTCTCCAATCTGCAGCAGGTTCAATCAGGACCGGGCTTATCGGCTTCGCCTTTTTGAGTTACCTGATCCTCATTGGCATCCCCGGCCGGATAGGCGGTTCTGCCTTGCCGGTGCTGGCGCTCATTTCTGCCCTGTTCTTCTGGCTGAACTTGCGCCGCGAAGCCGCGCACCATCTCGCAAGAAATCCGGAGCAAGGGCTAGAGGGTGACGAGGGAAAACCGGGCTGGGAGATTGGCGCGAATGCTGATTCAGACCGGTCCTCTTTGCATGCGCTCCTTACTGCTCGCCCAGGAACAGCCTTAGCTCTAAGAGGGCTGTTGGCGGGATTGACAACGGGTCTGCTCATTGCGGTCGTGAGCGGCATCTTTGCCGCTGCGATGGGCAATGGCGTTGCGATCCAACCTGTTTTGGACAAGATCGTCCCTATCAACGTTGCCGCCTTGATTGGGGTATCTCCCGGACAGATTGTGCAAGCGGAAGTCTCGTTCATTCGGTTTTTGCTTCAGATCCTCCTGTTTGCGGGCGCCGGCACGCTTGCCGGTCTGGCCGTAAGTGCAGGAGGCAGCAATCTGACTACAGCAGCGCGTAGCGGTTTTCTTGCAGCGCACGTCTCCGGCCCCACTCTGGGGTCGGTTGGCCGCTTCGCCGGCATCGCCCTTCCCTTTGTTTTGCTCGCTTACATCGCGTGGATTGGACTCCCCGGCGTAACTGCTTTCGGCACAAATGAGGGGACGGTCCGCTTGTTGCTTACTCTGATCGCCACCGGCAGCGGGCTCTTTGCAGTGCGTTTGTCCAGACCCGGACGGGAACAGAGGATCGTGGCGGTATTGCTCGGACTCGGCGTGGTTTCAATGCCATTCATCCTCGACCAGTTCCAGAATTCGGTCATGGGACTCGTTTTCATCTTCGTCATGATGGGCCTGGGGTTGAACATCGTGGTCGGGTATGCAGGGTTGCTGGACCTGGGCTACGTGGCCTTCTTTGCCATCGGCGCCTACACTTACGCCTTCCTATCGGCTCCCTTTTCCTCGCCCTACATCAGCGGTCTGCTTATCCTGATGGGCGTTTCACCGGACAGTCCCCTGCTCGGCTATTGGATGGCCCTGCCGGTGGCTATGCTGACAGCAGCTATCGGGGGCGTACTGCTGGGTATTCCGGTTCTGCGCTTGCGCGGGGATTACCTGGCCATCGTTACGCTTGGATTTGGGGAGATCATCCGGCTATTCATGCTGAATCTGGGCGAGTTGACCAACGGTCCTCGCGGCATACTTGAGATTTCGCAGCCGGCGCTGTTTGGCGTGTCACCTGCCGGTGTCACCTTCGGTCTGCTCAGCTCACAGGGTTGGATCTTCCTTCTGGCACTGGTCAGTTCAGCCCTCGTCGCCTTTGTTGCGATTCGCCTGAACAGTTCACGGTTGGGCCGCGCCTGGTTCGCCATGCAGGAAGACGAGGACGTAGCGGAGGCCACCGGCGTGCATCTCGTGCGCACGAAGCTGCTCGCCTTCGCCATCGGGGCAACCTTTGCAGGCATGGCGGGCCAGCTCTACGCCGCCAGACAGATCAATATCTTTCCTGAGAATTTCACGCTTTTTGTCTCGATTGACGCCCTGGCACTCATCATTGTGGGGGGAATCGGCAGCCCTGCCGGCATCGTTTTGGGGGCACTGGCGCTGAAAGGTCTGCCAGAGGTGTTGCGGGGCGTCGACGAGTACCGAATCGTTACTTTTGCCGCCCTTCTGGTCATCATGATGATTGTGCGTCCTGCCGGTATCCTTCCCTCGGCCCGCCGCCGCACGCAAGGCACAGATCCTGATGAGGCGGGGTTTGACGACAGCGGTGAACTTATGGAGGGGCTTGTTTCAGAGGAGCAGGTGGCAGCCTCTCCGGGGCTTGCCAATGGAAAGGAGGAGGTCAGATGACGGCCCTCCTCAGCCTGCAGCACGTCACCAAGGTGTTCGGCGGCCTGACTGCCGTGGACAATGTGGACCTTGAAATTGCAGAGCGGTCTATCACGTCGCTGATCGGCCCAAACGGGGCGGGCAAAACGACTCTCTTCAACTGCCTGACGGGACTGCACAGGCCGGAAGTGGGGGAGATTCTGTTCGATGGCAGCTCGCTAATCGGTCTGCGGCCGGACGAGATCACGGACCGCGGCGTTGCGCGTACATACCAGAACATCCGCCTCTTCGGCAGAATGACGGCGCTCGAAAACGTCCTGGTCGGCCAACATCTGCGGCTGCACGCGTCCCACTGGAGCGCGGTCCTGCGCACGCGTCGCCAACAGGAAGAGGAACACGCGGCACGAGAATCTGCCAGGGCGCTGCTCAGATTCGTCGGCCTGCACGGCCGCGAGGAGGTCGTGTCCACCAACCTGCCATACGGGGACCAGAGGCTGCTTGAGGTTGCGAGGGCATTGGGGAGTCAACCGCGTCTGCTACTCCTGGACGAGCCGGCTGCCGGCATGAATCCGAGCGAGACCGACCGCATGATGGAGCTGGTCCACAGGCTACGCGACGAGAAGGGGATCACGATATTTCTGATTGAGCACGACATGAAGGTCGTGATGAGCATATCAGAGAGTGTTGCCGTTCTGGATTACGGGGAGAAGATCGCCGAAGGGACGCCGGAAGAGGTCCGCGCAGACGCGCGCGTCGTTGAGGCCTACCTTGGGCCCGAGGTCGCCGTGCAGGAAACGGCCGGGCCGGCGAGCGGTTGACACATGCTGATTCTGGATTCCGTGCACACCTACTACGGCCACATCCACGCGCTCAAGGGCATTTCGTTGCGCGTGAATGAAGGTGAAGTGGTTACGCTCATCGGCTCGAACGGCGCGGGCAAGACGACCACGCTCAACACTATCAGCGGCGTTCTGCCCGCCCGCGCCGGCGCGATCTACTTTCAGGATAGCCCACAAGGGGGAGGCAGCAGTTCCCTTCCCGGCCGCGAAAACGGCATTCGACTGGACAGAATGCCTGCCCATGAGGTGGCCAGGCTGGGCGTTTCCCAGTCACCGGAAGGGCGCAAAATCTTTGCCCGCCTTTCGGTTCAGGAGAATCTGGCGTTGGGCGCCTTCGCACGCACCGATAGCGACGGCGTCCGCGATGACCTGGAACGAGTTTTCGAACTCTTCCCGCGTCTGAAGGAGCGCCTCAGCCAGCCGGGCGGCACGCTCTCAGGAGGCGAACAGCAGATGCTGGCGATCGGACGTGCGCTGATGAGTAGTCCGCGCATCCTCCTTCTCGACGAACCCTCGATGGGGCTGGCCCCGCTGCTCGTGCAGCAGATATTTCAGATCATTCGCGAGATCAACGCCCAAGGCACGACGATCCTGCTGGTGGAACAGAACGCGCAAGCCGCGCTTCAAGTTGCCGACCGAGGTTACGTTCTGGAGACCGGCAACATCGTGCTGAGCGGCGCGGCCGACAGCCTTCTGGCCAACCCGCAGGTAGCCGAAGCATATCTTGGCATCTGACGGTCCGGCGCGGCGTCCCCGCACCAGGTTTGAGATCCTGCGGTCAAGACTAGAAGAGACGGCGTTTGTCCACGATGTTTCGGGGCGACTCTCCGGCCAGATAGCGGCGCAGATTGTCCTTCAGGGTGTCGATACGGCGCTGGGGTACGTGGGGATTGTCGGCAGCGACGTGGGGGGTAAGGATGACGTTTTCCATCTTCCACAGAGGGTGCTCCGCCGGAAGCGGCTCCGTCTCGTAAACGTCCAGCGCCGCCCCGGCGATGGCGCCCGACTCCAGTGCCGCGACCAGCGCGTCCAGCTTGACGACGACCCCGCGGCTGATGTTGATCAGGTATGCCGTTGATTTCATGCGGGCGATCTCTGCGGCGCCGATCAGTCCGACGGTCTCCGGCGTCTGGGGTACGCAGCTGACCGCGAAGTCCGCCTCTGCCAGCAGATCGTGAAGCCGCTCCTGCGGCCAGAGCGCGTCCAGATCGAGGCTGCGTCCCGGCGCCGCGTCGGGCCGCGCATCTACGGCGATTACGCGCATGTCGTGCGCCTTGCCGCGGCGGGCGAGCTCCGACCCAATTCCTCCCAGCCCGATAACGCCCAATGTGCAGTCGCCCAAATGGCGTACGGGCGTCCCCTTGCGCCACTCGCCTTGAATCTGGCGGCGCATGTAGAGATGTATGCCGCGGGCGAACATCAGAATGAAGCAGAATGCATGGTCGGCAATCATGTCGCTGTAGATTTTGGCCATGTTGCTGACCACGACCTCGCTCTCGGCCAGTTCCGGATACATGTAGTGCTCAAGGCCGGCAATCGGGGTCTGCAGCCAGCGCAGGCTCTCGGCGCGCGCGAGCAGGGCTGGCGTGAGGTTTCCGTACATGCCGACCGCCTGTGGAATCGCGGAGAGCGCTTCTTCTTCGGTCAGCGCGTTGACGATCTCCAGGTCCGGCGACACCGCCCGCACCTGCTCAAGTTCTTCAGGGGACAAAGGTGGATAGATGAGAAAGTTCATTGAATTCAGTCCTCTCGTTGCTAAGATGGCTTGCGCCTGTACGCCGCGAAGTTTTCCGCCCGCAGCAACTGTTCAAGGTAAACCCGCTCACCGCCCAGATCATCGGATACGTTGGCCCCGATAACGGCAGCCAGGCTGTTCATGGCGTCGCTGAAAGGCGAGCGGATCAGCTCAGGCCGTCCCTCGGCGATGGCCTGGGCAAAGACTTTACTTATGGCAAACGTGTCGTCACCGCCCCGCCCTTCGTAAAGAGTTGTTGTAACGTGATCCTGGTGGGGCGGCTGCGACGGAGGGTATGGGCCGTGGTACTCGTACGTTGTGACGCCCTCCCAGCCGATCTCGGCCCTTCCTTCCGTCCACAGGACCTGGTGGTCGCCATGGTCGGCGTAGACCTTGCGCAAACGCGAAAGCGTCATTGTCCCTGTTGCACCGCCGACAAAACCGAAGAGGGCGCTGTAGGTATAGGGATTGTCGGCTCCGTCGTGGACATCAGCCTCAGGCCGGTGCTGGTAATGGGCCTGCACCCACTCGACATCGCCGAACCAGTAGCGCCAGAGGTCGAGGGGGTGGATGCCACCTTCGACGACTGTCATACCGCTCCAGGCCCGGTTTGCAGTCCATACTCTATTGGCCGGCCCCCCGTGCAGTTCGGTCTGGTGGTGCTTGACGTTGTGCCCTTCAAGCGAACCATGATAGGTGTAGCAGGCCATTAGCGGTCGTCTGCCCTCACGCAGGTGGCGGTGAATTGCCTCGTGGCGGCCGTCGAAGCGCTGCTGGAATCCGGCCGTACTGAGCACGCCGGCACCACTGATTGCCGCCTCCATCTCCAGCGCTTCGTCCAAGTAGAGGCTCATCGGCTTTTCAACGAACAGATGCAGCCCTGCCTCAGCGGCGCGCACGACCTCCCCAGAGTGAACATTGGGCGGAATGCAAACGTAGAGTGCATCCGGTTCCTGTTCCAAGAGCGCCTCAAAGTCGGTCGTATGCAGGACGCCTTCAGACTCGAACCCTTCTACATAGTCGCGGATCTTCCCGGTTTCCAGATTGGCTTCAAAAGCGTCGGCCAAGGCCACGAGGCGGACGGCGCCCTGTTGCTGAAGTGTCCATAGCGATCGCAAGTGTTGCAGACCCCGCTGACCCAGGCCCATCAAGGAAACGCGTACTGGTCCTTTCATCTTAGCTACACTTTGTCCTTTCGCTTGGAATGTATTGGGTCTCCGCCCCTTTGCGAGTCCAATTGGGCGGGTTCGACGTGTCCCAGTTTTGCTTGCGCTCTCAGATGCTTGTCATTGTAGCGGAAAACGGTCAGGGGGCAACGCCGGTACAGTAAGTCGCTTCGCCAGAGTCGCCTGGGACTGTGAAAATTTGCTTTCCGAACCTGGAACGTCTATAATCTGCTGCGAAGAATGTTACGTCCCAAAGAGAGCGGCTTTCCGCTCTTTTCCCATCTGTTCCGACCAGTTTGCCAACCGGGTGCTGTTTGGGACTGTAAGCTGCGGCGCCGGTGTTTGGTTGGTCCATCAGGCGAGCCACACCGTTGCTTCAGGATTTGAACCGGAGGCTAAAATGGCCAAGAGAGGACCCCGTCAGCTGGTGAAGATGCGCAGCACAGAGAGCCATCATCTCTATTTGACGTCCAAGAACCGGCGCAACAACGACAAGAGACTGGAACTGAAGAAGTATGACCCGGTGCTGCGCAAGCATGTCGTCTACCGGGAGACAAGGTAAAGGCACTTCTGAGACCATTGCCTGACTGCCGCGAAACTTGCGTCACCAAGAGATCAGTGGTTTCCCAACCGCATGCAATACGAGACCCGCTGCCTGGAAGTCAAAGAGCAGCGGGTTTCTGATTTGTAAGACGGTCAGTGGTATGACCACAGTTTTTGGGGCCGCCGGAATTTACCCTTTTCCTGAAGCATTGGACAGCTCAAACAAAAAAGCAGGGGACCCAATAGAGTCCTCCCGCTCCGAAGTGACCCACCAGGGATTCGAACCCCGAACCCGCGGATTAAGAGTCCGCTGCTCTGCCAGTTGAGCTAGTGGGCCGTCAGCCAGACAACATTGTAGATAGCTGAACCATGATTGTCAAGTTGGACGCCAATCATTACGCCGCAGTTTAGCGCTTCAAACAGTACACAGGATAGAGACTAACCATGACATATTCCGAAAGGGACATTGAACAGTACGCCAACCTCCTAATCCGACTCGGCGTCAACCTGCAACCGGGCCAATCGCTTGATATTCGCACTGAGCCCGTTCATCGTGAGTTCGCGCTGGCCCTGGCCTCCGCCGCCTATGATGCCGGTGCCAAGTTCGTCGCCATCGAATACAACGACATGCGCCTGCAGAGCATTCGCGCCGGCAGGAGTTCGGAGGAGGAACTTGAGCACCTTCCCAGCTATATTGAAGCCATCGCTAACGAACGAAAGGATGACAGGTGGGCCGCCATCAGCCTGGTTGGCGAGGAAGATCCGTCGCTCCCCGCCCAGCTCGATCCCAATAAGCTGCGCATCCTGCAGACAGCCGAATACCGCGCCACGATGGCGTGGCGTTCGTCGATGATGGAGATGAAGCAGCAGTGGAACGTGGCGGCCCTGCCTACGCCAGCCTGGGCGCAGAAGGTCTTTCCCAACCTTCCCACGGAAGAAGCGCTGGAACGCTTGTGGGAGGAGATTCGCCGGATTATCCGTTTGGATGCGGACGATCCGCTCTCGGCCTGGCAGACGCATCTCAACCATCTGGCGGCGGCGCGTTCAACGCTGCAGTCCAAGCAGGTGTGCGCCCTCCACTTCTTCGACTCTGCGCCCGGTACAGATGGACGGCCCTCCACCGACCTGACGATCGGCCTGACAGATCGGCCGCACTGGGCCGGAGGCAACAGTGGACTTGGTACCGAAGCAAATGATAAGGGCGGCGACTGCGCAACTCCCATTTTCCTCCCAAACATTCCCACCGAGGAGCTGTTCACTACGCCTCATCGCCTACGGGTAAACGGTTGGACCCGAACCTCCCGCCCCAGTTTCCCTTTCCGCCGGGAAGTTGCCGAGGCATGGTTCCGCTTTGAAGAAGGGAAGGTTGTCGAATTCTCGGCGGGAGACGACCAGGAGACCTACGAACAGTTCTTCGCCGTCGACGGCACTCGCTTTCTCGGCGAGGTCGCCCTCGTTGACGTGTCATCCCCTATTTTCAGGAGTGGTCTTACCTACTACAACACTCTCTTCGACGAGAACGCTGCCTGCCATGTCGCATTTGGCAAGGCTTACCCCATCGGGCTGGAAGGCGGCGCCGACCTTTCGGAAGAGGAGCTGGTGCAGGCCGGCGTGAACAACTCGGATCTCCACCTGGACGTAATGATAGGCACCGCGACGTTGAACGTTACCGGCCAGTTGAGCGACGGAACCGAACTTGCCATCATGCGCGAGGGCCGTTACACGCCCGACGTTCTGGGATGAACTCAGGCGACCCTCTCGAACCATTCCTGGCCGACCAGGGAGTCGTCATCCTCGATGGCGCCCTCGCGACTGAGTTGGAGCGGAGAGGCTCCGATCTGAGCGACGAGCTGTGGTCGGCCCGGATTCTGATCGAAGATCCAGCTTCGATCGGCCAGCTCCATCTTGACTACTACGAGGCCGGTGCGGACGTTGCCATCAGTGCGAGCTATCAAGCCAGCTTCGAGGGATTGGCACGCCGCGGGCTGAGCCGTGCCGAGAGCGCAGCTTTGCTGCAGAGCAGCGTGCGCATCGCGCAGCAGGCGCGTGACTGCTTTTGGGAGGAACTGCACGACACCGTCGAGGATCCAAACCGGAAGCGCCCTCTGGTCGCCGCCTCCGTCGGCAGCTACGGAGCCTATCTGGCCGACGGGTCCGAGTATCGCGGCGACTTCAACATCGCCAGCCACGAGTTGAGAGAGTGGCACCGTCCGCGACTGGAAGCACTGCTGGCAGCTGAACCGGACCTGCTGGCCTGCGAAACTATCCCCTGCTTCCAGGAAGGGGAAGTCCTTGCAGAACTGCTGGACGAATACCGGCATACGCCTGCCTGGCTAAGCTTCAGTTGCCGAGACGGAGAGGAGATTTCCAGCGGCGAGAGTTTCGTCACATGTGCTGAACTGGCCGAAAGTACGTCCACCATTGTCGCCTTCGGTTTGAACTGCACAGCCCCCGGTTTCGCCGAGCCACTGCTGCGAAAGGCCCTTGAGAATACAGCCAGACCACTCGTCTGCTATCCCAACAGCGGTGAGTTGTGGGACGCTGCTGCCCGAACATGGATGCCAGGCAGCGAAGAGGATCAGTTTGCAGGGCAGGCGGCATCCTGGCTGGCCGCCGGCGCGCGTCTCATCGGCGGTTGTTGCCGCACTTCGCCGGAAGACATCCGGGCCCTGCGCGCTCTTCTGGCCCCGTCGGATGATAGGAAGAGTCTTGAGCGCTAGACACGGACGCGAAAGGAGCCCAGCCACATTGGGGCCAGGCTCCCGTGATTGAGATAGTTTGCAGACGAACTGAGCCTATTCGGCCCGCTGAGTAAGCAGATAGGTCAGAAGATCCGCCATGTCCTGATTACTCAGATCCTCAGCGTAAGTCAATGGCATTACGTCAGAAGTATAGCCGTCGACGATGTGTTCATTCGGATTGGTAATGCTGTTGTAGAGGTACAGCGCCGGCCCGGCAAGCGCCAGCTGTTCTGCGCGACCGACTGCGGTATCGGCAATCTCAAACCATGTCGGCGCCACGTCTACAAGGCTGTTGTCGGTTAGGTGACAACCGATACAGTTGTGGGGCACAGTCAGATCGAGGCCTCTGTCAGCATCGCCGGGAATCAGGGCGACGACCTCCTGCGGCAAGCCGGCCAGGATCTGCTCGTCGGTGAGACCGGCGATACGCGGCCGCGGCGTCGGTGTCGGCGGCACGAACGTCTCTCCCTCCGCCAGTACGACCATATTGGGCGAAATCAGCTGCAGGCGCGGATTGGGCGCACAAGCGCTGACCACGACGATTGCGATAAGGAAGGAAACAATTGCCAACAGGTAGAACTTACGACGTACCATTCACTATCTCCATCGAGAACTGAAGCAGTTCATTCGCTACTGCGAACAGGTATGTCTTGGAATCCAGCCGCTATTATATAACATGACGCCACGCTTTACCGCATTCGGAGTCTGCTTGAAACAGATTTCACGATTGGGGCGGGAGGCCCAAAATTGGGCATCGCCCTTGTCGACACAGATCCGTGCGCAGTAGAACCGAGCAACATTTGCAAGCGAAAGCAGGGTAACCGATGGCAAAATGGGAAGATGAAGAGGAAGTCCGCAAGTGGCTTGAGGAGAATCTGGCCACTTGGGCACTGCGCGAAGGCCAGTTGTACAGGCGGTTCGATACGGCCAACTGGCGCGTGACGTTGATGACGGCAAACGCTGTCGGATTTCTGGCCGAAGCCGCCTACCACCATCCAAAGATAGTCCTCAACTATCGTTCGGTTGAGATTTTCCTGACAACGCAAGACGCAGGGGGACTGACGCAGCAGGACTTCGACCTGGCCCAGAAGATAGAGGAAACGGTTCGCTGGCCGCGAAGGGGCGGGGACGAGCCCCGCTCGCGGCCCAAAGAGTGGCTGCGTAGTTAATCTGCGGGGCATTCCTTCAGGTTCAGGGACTGGGAATCTGGATTTTCTGCTGCAAAAAGAAGAAAGTCCCTGCGCCCGCCAGCAGATGCCTTGACCTCAGACACTAAGAGCATCTTCCGAAGGCGCACGCGCCTGAAATGCATGAAAGAGCACGATGCTGCCGGCGATGGCTGCGTTGAGGCTGTCTACCGAGCCCGCCATGGGGATCGTAACGCAGAAATCGCACTTTTCCCGCGCCAGCCGGCTGAGCCCCTTGCCTTCGTTGCCGACGACGACAGCCAGCGGGCCGCTCAGGTCGGCATCGGTGAGCGAGATCGCTTCAGGACCGAGATCCAGTCCGACGGTCCAGATATTCGATTTTTTGAGGAGGTCGATGGTCCGGTTGACGTTACCCACCAGCGCAACAGGGATGTGTTCCACGGCCCCGGAGGAGGCGTTGCTGACCGCGGGCGTGATGCCTGCGGCGCGGCGTTCGGGAAGAATGACGCCCTCGACGCCGAACGCCTCACCGCTGCGAAAGAGGGTGCCAAGATTTCGCGGGTCCTCAAGATGGTCGAGGACAAGAAGCAGGGGGTCCGGTTTGCGGACCGCGAGGTCAAGAATGTCGTCCAGCTCAACGTAGGGGTACGGGCCCGTTTCCAGCGCAACGCCCTGTGGATTCAACTGCGCACGTCGAATGCGGTCAAAGATACCGCCCTCCACGTGCCTGGTAGGGATTTTGGTATTGTGGGCCAGTTGTACGATCTCTGCGAGGCTGCCTTTAGGGGGGGTGCGGCCGTCGCCTTCCAGCCACAGCCGGTAGTAGTGTCGCCGTCCGGCACGCAGAGACTCCAGGACGGCGTGCCGTCCAACGAGCAGTTCGCTCACCTGGCGTCCTCGATGCGCCAGGTTGTACCGTCCGGTGTGTCCTCCAACTGGACCGAGTGGGCTGCGAGCCCTTCACGAACCATGTCGGCCACCGTCCACTGCTTCTGTTCTCGCAGTGTCGTACGCACAGAGACCAGCAGGTCGATAAACGGTTTGGCGGCGAGCACCTCGCCGTCGCTGACTTCGGATTCGGCAAGCGACAGGCCCAGGACGGCGGCCAGTTCACGCAAGGTATCCTGGGCCGCCTGGAAGAACGGGCCCGAGACACCGGCGGCCCGGGCCGAATTGATCGCCCTTACAAGCTCAAAAATGTGCGACAGAGCCGCGCTTGTATTGAAGTCATCGTCCATCGCCTGGCAGAAGCCGCTGCGCGCAGACTCTGTGGTCTCGCGCAGATTGTTGACCTCATCGCCCACGGCAACGGTCCCCGTCGCCGGCCGCAGCCCTCCTCGCAGACGAGCCGTGCTTCTCACAGCCGCGCCGATGGAATCGTCCGAATAGGAGACCGGCTTGCGATAGTGGCCCGAGAAGATCAACATGCGGAGCGCATCGGCTGAGTACTGGTTCAGAAAGTTGTCGATGGTGACGAGGTTTCCAATCGACTTGCTCATCTTTTCGCCAGACAGCTGGAGCATCCCGTTGTGGACCCAATAGCGGGCAAACGTCTTGCCGGTGAGACTCTCGCTCTGGGCGATTTCATTTTCGTGATGCGGGAAAATCAGGTCGTTGCCGCCGCCGTGAATGTCAATTTTCTCGCCGAGGTGGTGCAGGCACATGACCGAACACTCAATGTGCCATCCAGGGCGGCCAGGGCCCCACGGACTATCCCACGAGGGCTCGCCCTCCTTGGCCCCCTTCCATAGGGCAAAATCCGCTTCATTCTCTTTGCCTTCTTCGCCGGCGACACGCGTGCCGGTTACTGCATCCTTCTGGCGTCGCCGGCTGAGTTTCCCGTAATCGTCATCCCTGTCGACCCGAAAGTAAACGCTTCCATCGACTGCGTAAGCGTAGTCGGCCTCGCCCAGATCCTGGATTGCCCGAATAATGTTGGAGATTTCGCTCGTTACGCGGGGATAGGAGTCGGCGGGCTTGATATTCAGGTCGCTGAGATGCGTCAAGTACTTGTCGGTAAAGAACTGAGCCAACTCAAAGGGGTCCTGACCCGTCTCCTGGGCCCTAACGATGATTTTGTCATCGACGTCGGTAAAGTTGGTGACGTAGGTTACGTCGTACCCGGTGAACTCCAGGTATCGACGAATCATGTCGAAGACGATGGCGCTCATTGCGTGGCCGATATGGGCGTCAGCGTATACCGTCGGCCCGCAGACGTACATGCGGACACGTCCTTCTTCCAATGTTTCGAACGGTTCGCGCCCGCGGGTCAAAGTATTGTAGATGCTGAGCGTCATCGATGTCCTTCTCGTTGGGTCACCGGGTTGTCAAGTGGGTTCTGGCGCGATCAGCGAACAGACTCGTAGGATCTGCGTCGCTCCTGTACCTCCTCAGGAACAGCAAATATCAGGCGACCGGCGTTCGTCTGCAACACTTTTGTGACACGCACAGAAAGCCGTGCGCCCATGTGGCGCCTGCCCTGCTCCACGACCACCATCGTCCCGTCATCGAGGTAACCGACCCCCTGATTCATCTCCTTACCTTCCTGAATCACCTGGATCGTCATTTCTTCCCCGGGAAGAACCACGGATTTAACAGCGTTAGCCAATTCGTTAATGTTCAAGACGCGCACGCCTTGCAGTTTGGCAACCCGGTTCAAATTGTAGTCATTGGTAACGATTGCTGCGCTCATTTCCCGGGCCAGGTAGACCAGCTTTTCATCCACTTGCTGTGCTTCTGCCGGATCCTGGTCCAGGAAGACGATATTGACTCCATCGATTTTCTGCAGCCTGTCAAGAATCTCAAGTCCTCTTCTACCGCGGTTGCGGCGCAAAACCTCGGCCGAATCGGCGATATATTGGAGTTCATTCAGAATGAATCTCGGGACCGCGAGTATTGCCCAGAGGAAGCCTGTCTCGGCCACGTCGGCGATGCGTCCATCAATGATGACGCTGGTATCCAGAAGCATCGTATCGGAATGATGCGGCCGGCCGCCCTTCGCGAAGAGTGGCAACATCGGTAGATCCCTGCCGTTCTCGCTTCCGTTGGGAAAGCGGAAGAAGTTGAGTATTTCTCGATGGCGCAATACCATCATCGTCACACCCAGGTAGCCCATAACGATGACGCCGACAAAGGGAAGAATTGTACCGAACGGATTGGGCAGGAGAGAGAGTGGATAGGCCAGTAGTGCGGCGATGGCCAGCCCGATTGCCATTCCGGCAGTCGCGGCCATGAGCTGTACGGTGGGAATCTGGCGCAAGCTCGACCGAAGCGCGTTCGCCGGTTTGACCGTAAGCCACGGTGCGGCGAAAAGCCCAATGACACCGCTGACGATTGAGAGAGGAATAATCAGGCGCGCTGACGAGAGTGTCAAACTCTCAAGAGCCTCTACCCCTGTTAACTGCCTGCCTAGTTCCCATCCCAGCAGGACAAAAACAAAGGTGACCAGACCCCTTAGCAGCAACGCCCAACGCATATCTGAACTCTCCTAAAGAGGGAAGACGACAATAACGCATTGAAATCATAATACAGCATCTGCAAATAGAGCGCAATGCCAGTTTTCTCTATCCGAAAGTAAGTACACTTAACTAACGCTCTTCAAATGGGCGAAAACAGTCCCTCCCCTACCTAAACTATTCTTGCATGACTGCTCTGTCAGAATCAGTTCCCTACCCCGAAAGCTGCAATCGAAGTTGCCTCTATCCAGGGAAGTTGACTCGCACAGGGCGTTGGGCGGGCTGAAGCGGCTCTGCATTTCCAGAGGCTGAGGGCTGAATCAGATGAGAAACGGCTTAGTTGCAGTCTCGGTCCGATTGCCCTTCTCGGCTTGGATCACTGCTCCTGCAACGACTGATACAACGCGAGGACTTCGCGTGCGTTGTGGTGGGCGGAAAAACGCTGGCTGTAATTTCGCGCCGCACACCCCATCTCCTTCCTCAAACAAGCGTCCTGCGCGATTTTCATTATGCGAAGACCGAAGCTGAGGTCGTTATTCTCTGTCAAGAAACCGGTCTCTTCATCGAGGATCATGTCGGCCACGCCTGGGGAGTCGATTCCAATGGCGGGAAGACCCGCGGCCGCGGCCTCGATAAAGGTCAGCGGATGCACCTCGCTCACACTGGCGGATACGAAGAAGTCGGCAACACCGAGGACGCCGGCGATGCGTTCATATGAAATTGGCCCCGTAAACGTGACCCGCCCCGCCAACCCCAGGTCACGTGCAAGCTGACGACACTCGTCCAGGCTGGGCCCGCCCCCGACAAGCAACAGATGTAGGTTGGGGATCTCTTCTTTCAGTGCGGCGAAGATTCCCAGGAGGCGGTCTACGGCTTTTTCCTGGCTGATACGCCCAACGAAGACGCCCACTACGGCATTTTCCGGGATCCTGAACTCGGTCCGCGTCGCCTCTTGTTCCGGACTTTGAAACTGTCCCAGTTCAATGCCATTGGGAATGACGGCGACGCGTCCTTGAATACCCCAAGTCTGCATGACCGCGGCCGCACTCTGGCTCGGGGCGATAATCGCGCTGCATCGCTGGCTGAATCGCTGGAAAAACGCGTGCAAGGCTGTATCGGAGATTGTTTCCGGCACCAGGGGAAGATGCTGCTGCACGTACAGGTCGTATCGGGTATGGCTGGTGAAGACCAGGGGAATGTCGTAGCGCCGCGAAAAATTGAGACCGAAGCTGCCGCTGATGAATGGATGGTGAACGTGAATTACGTCCATCAGCTTCAGAATGTCACGGCATCGCGAGTCTACCCGAACCGTCAAGTGATAGCCTGTGTCGGCGATGGGGATGCTGGGGAGGCGAATGACGTTACTTTCATCCACAGTCTTCTTGTCCTGCTCGGGAACAAAAAGATAGACCTGTTCTCCCCAGCGGTCGAAGTGCTCCTTGAGCAGTCCCACGTGATTTACGACACCGTTAATATAGGGTTTGTATATGTCGCTAAAGAGGGCGATTCGCATGAGGTTTCTGCCCATCTCCTTTCGATTTACCGGGCGCCCACCGGGCGGCGGCGGGCGGATCTCAGGATCCGGCGGTCTCCTTCACAGGCTCAGAAAGAACAGAAGTTTTGCGCCGGAATCTTTTCCTTTCTACCACTTCAGTTTACGCTGCAGAAAGGGGATGGTTGCAAAACGGTTTGCATCAGAGTCCGGAAGCAGTCTCCTGGAAGGTAACCGGTTTTCCTGACACAGAGATTGGACAGAACAAGGGCCCATTCTTCCTCGTTCCTGCATTTTACTCTTCCCGACGTCAGCCACTTTCCTTGCTCCTCAACGTCGTAACCCAGAAATAGAGCAGGCGCAGCCCAACCAGCACCAGTGTGGTCAGCCCAACGGCCGCCAAGACGAAAACCCAATCGACTCCATCGCCAAACACGGTGGCACGCAAGGCAAACCCAATGGCGTTCCCGACGAGGACTGCCATAACCGAGTTCAGGGCAAATCTGCGCAGTCCGATACCGCCTGACCGAGGGTATGCCCCGAAGAGGAGGGCCGCGGCAAACCATCCTACCAGAAATGGGGTGATGATACGGGGGGTATTGGACAGCCAGTCTCCGGGCCCACCCGAGCTGTGCATGATACGGCCGCCAATGGCGAAGACCAGATATGAGAGCAGGTCAATGGTTACCAGCACTCGCCATGACAGTGCGCTGACACTCACCTCTCTCTTTGCAAGAACGGTCATTGTCGTACCTTCACCCCCATTTTGGCCTGACCCGGCCTCTTCGGATCTCAGACTTCAACTCTCGGTGAAGTCTGATTCAGCCGTGTGCAAACCCCATTTCGTGTATGCACCGGAGTATCGACTTGCTAATAGACACCTTCCCTCCTACTATACCATACCGAAAGAAACTATGAGCCATAATCAAGGAATTGGGCCAATGACATCTCCCCAATTGGAGACGCTTCTGACAGGATTGCAGTGCCTTCGCTGCGGTCGCACTTTTTCGCCCGGTTCGGTCGACTATGTCTGTCCTTGCCGTCCAAACCTTGGCAGCGACCTGGGCCATCTGGACGCCGTATACGACTATGACGCAATTGTTGCTATGCGAAATGACCGGGCAGGTCCATTTCAAGGCAGCCGTGCCAAACCCCTTTCTTCCCGGTCTTCCTACGCTGGCCGCACGATAGAACGCTGGTGGCCGTTGCTTCCCGTTAGACCGGATTCTCTACCGCCGCTTCCGGTGGGAGACACGCCCCTGCTACGCGCAGATCGCCTTGCCGAAACACTGGGCCTGCAAAATCTTTTCCTGAAAGACGACGGCAGAAACCCATCCGGCTCTTTCAAGGACAGAGCATCGGCCGTCGCGGTCGCGCGCGCCCGCGAGACGGGGCGCGAGGTGGTGGCAACCGCCAGCACGGGCAATGCCGCAGCGGCGCTGGCCGCGATGAGTGCGGCAGCCGCACATTCCAGCGTTATATTTGTGCCCCGTTCGGCGCCTCAGGCCAAGATTGCGCAGCTGCTCGTCTATGGCAGCAGGGTTCTCGCCGTGGACGGCACGTACGACGACGCCTTCGATCTGTGTGTGCGCGCCTGTGGCGAATTCGGCTGGTACAATCGCAACACGGGCTACAATCCATATATGACCGAAGGCAAAAAGACGGTCAGTTTCGAGATCGCCGCACAGCTGGCTGAGGCAGGCGACATCGCCAGGCCAGACGGCAAGCCTGGTGACCACCCTTTTTTCATCGCACCCGACTCCGTATTTGTTTCTGTCGGAGACGGGTCAATCATTGGAGGCGTCTACAAGGGCTTTTGGGAACTGCACACTCTCGGATGGACCGAAAGGGTGCCACGTATATTTGGGATACAGTCCACGGCCAGCGCCGCCATTCACAACGCGTGGCGCGATGGCTTGGAGGCGCCGCAGCCGGTGGTAGCCGAGACGGCAGCAGACTCGATCAGTGTCAACGCACCGCGTGACGCGACAAAGGCCTTGCGGGCGGTTCGCGAAAGCGACGGCGCCTATTTGCTTGTCGACGACGAGGCCATTTTGCAGGCAATTCTGCCACTGGCCCGTCTGGGCGGCGTCTTTGCTGAACCGGCCGGCGCGACGGCCTTCGCGGGGCTCCAGCTGGCTCAGAGCCGAGGCGTGTTGGAACCGGAGGAAACGGTCGTCGTTATCAGTACAGGGAGCGGCTTGAAGGACGTACCCGCGGCCATGCGGATCGCAGGAGAGCCGACGGTCATACCACCGACTTTGGATGCCGTAGCAGAGAAGATGAAGTTTTGAGACCGTTCTTGGGTGGTCTCCTATGTGAGGAAGACGGCCAAGGTCTTGTTGCCTGCTGCTGTTTCAGTCTTGTTATTCCACCTTCGCCCATACTATGACGGACAGGTCTTCCAGCGTCTTTTCGGTCTCTTCACTCACGAAACTCTACCCGGGTACGAACACACCCGCCAATGACGGCATCAGCTTCAATGTCGTCGAGGGTGAAATATTCGGACTGTTGGGCGACAACGGTGCGGGGAAGAGTACACTTGTCAAACAGATGGTAAACCTCTTGCAGCCCACAAGAGGAACAGTCAAACTCTACGGCCGGCCTGTGCAGGAGGATCCCCTCCTCGTACCCAGGCACGTGGGATACATGCCACAGGCCGCTCGCACGCTCAATTCCCTCACCGTCAGTGAGGCACTGTACTTCACATCCCACCTCCGCGGCTGTAATCGTCGGGAAGCAAGCCGCGAACGTGAAAGACTCTTGCAGTTGTGGGACCTGCATGCCATACGAACCGCACAGTGTTCGCGCCTTTCGGGCGGTCAGCAGCGCTTGCTGCAACTTGCCGCGGCCATGGCTGGGCAGCCGCCGATTCTTATTTTGGATGAACCGACCAACGAACTGGCCCCGCAGAGACGCAGGCATGTCTGGCAGACTTTGCGCGCCGAAAACAGGGAAAAGGGTACGACGATCATTTTCATAACCCACGACGCGATTGAGGCCGAGAAGATAATTCAACAGGTGGGCATCCTGCATAAAGGGCGGCTGGCGGCACTGGGCAAACCCTCGACTTTGAAGAAAAGGCTAAGCCGGGAGCTTCGCCTGGAACTGCGCTTCCAGCCAGAGTCGCCTCCGAACCTTCCCATTGGTTTGCGGCCGCAGAAACTGGCAAAAGGTCACTGGTTAGTCCGGCTTGACCAGAATCAGGTCGATGCCACTTTGTCTGCTATAGACCTCGCTCGTATCGACGATTTCCAGCTCAGCTCAGCCACGTTGGAAGACCTTTACCTGCACTACACCTGATGAAAACAAGACTTCCCCTCCCACTGCATTTGCAGTTCTGGGACCTGTTTCTCATTGAGTTGAGCAACTGGCGGTGGGGTTGGAGAAACCTTGCCTTGACGGGTACAGTCCTGCCAATGTTTGGGATCCTGCTGCTCGGTTCTTTCGCTCGCGAGTTGGGCGCCTCCGCCCTTTCCTTCGTCCTGGTTGGCAATCTGGTGATGGCCCTGCTCTTTGAACACATGGGAAAGTTGATCAGTCATTTTGCTTACCTGAAAACGGCAGGCAGTCTGGATTATTTCGCCACCTTGCCGATACGTAAGGCCGTTCTGATACTCGCGGCGTCTTCCGCCTTCTTTATCCTGTTCCTGCCGTCGCTGTTCGTTGTACTGCTCGGAGGAGCCTGGTTACTGCGGCTGGAGCTACATGTACATCAGCTGGCTCTAATAGTCATTCCGCTTTGCGCCCTTCCCCTTGCAGGCATTGGCGCGCTAATAGGGGTCAGTTTTCGGACACCGGAGGAAGCCTCAGCCGTTGGACGGTTGCTGACGATTCTGATGTTGACGATCGGACCTGTATTGATACCGCCAGAACGCCTGCCTGACTGGCTGGTCTGGCTCGGTTTCCTGAGCCCGGCGACATATGCCGCCTCTGCATTGCGCCAAGTTATCTTGGGTCCTCTCTCTTTTCGTCTCCTGCTAGACACCACTGTATTGTCTGGGTGCATTCTCATCGGCTTTTGGATGGTCGATCGAAAAATGGACTGGCGCGGGAATTGAAGCTGTGTGAGCTCAGCGGATATCTCGATGGGCCATTTCCCGAAATTCAGATCACTTACTGATAATACGTTGTCCATCTTGCTCAGCCTCTTCAGGTTCGCCATAGATACGCGTATCTGTTACGATTTGGAAACTGTTTGCACGGCTTAAGACGGAGTTGTCGCGCCAAAGTCTGAACCAGGAGAGATTTCGCAGTGACCCGACAAATCGTACCAGGCCCAACTTACGCAGAAATGCGCGACCCGACTCGGCTCCCAACCAGTGTTCGGGAAAACGCGCATTCGGCCCTGTCGACAGACGAACTTGCCGCGCTCAACCTCTTTAACATCAATTGGAAGAACACCGGTACAGACGTAGAGCACATCATTCTGCCCAAGGAGCTGACCGGCGTCCAGGCCAATATCATCGTACTCAGTGGGCGCAACTTTCCCAGCGGCTCGATGAAGGTCGGTCCTGCCTACACTACACTGGCCGAAGCCGAGGCGCTAGACGGTCTGAGACCAGGCGATCGCAGGATCATCGGCCCCAGTACAGGAAATTTCGGTATCGGGACGGCCTACGTCAGCGCATTGAAGGGCTATCAGGCTGTCGTCGTAATGCCGGACACGATGAGCCAGGAACGCTACGAGCGCATCCGCAAGTACGGCGGCGAACTGGATCTCACGCCCGGCACTGAATCGGACGTCATCCTGACCCTGGAGCGCACGCATAGCGAATACGTCAGCAAGCCGAAGCAGTACGTCGTGCTCGCGCAGTTCGAGTTGATGCCCAATTACCGCTTTCATCGCCACGTTACCGGGGATGCTGTCGAAAGAGCCGCTGCCGGGGTTGGCAACGGCCAGGTTGCAGCGTTCGTCAGCGCGCCCGGCAGCGCCGGCACGCTGGCAGCGGGAGACCATGTCAAGTCACGCTACCCCGATGCCCGTATTGTGGCCCTTGAACCGCGCCAGTGCTCGACTCTATTCGACGGCGGCCAGGGCCAGCACCGGATCGAGGGCATTGGCGATAAGATGGTTACGCTGATTCACAACGTCTACAACACCGATCTCCTCATGCTCGTCAACGACGAGGATACTGTTCAGGGGATGGAGGTTGCCCAGTCAGGAACGGACGCTCTGGTTGACCGTCTCGGGTTGGAGATCCATGAAGCGGAGGCGTTGCGAGGCAAGTTTGGCCCGAGTTGCATCTGTAACATCATCGGCGCAATCAAGACCGCCAAGTACCTCGCCCTGGGCACGCAGGACAACGTCGTCACCATCGCCACTGATAGCTACGACCGCTATCCGTCGGTAAGCGCCGACCTCTACGAGCGCCATGGCGGCAGGCCGGATGTTGATACGCTGGAGGCCTGGGCTAAGGCCGCGTTCCTGGGCGCGTCAGTTGGCGAGATCATAGACCTCAACCGACCCGGCCAACACGACCGCCTCCAGAGCATGAAACGCGAATTGTGGACCCGTTTCGGCTATAGCCATGACCTGATCGAGGGCATGGCCAGCCAGGTTTTCTGGGATGAGGAGTACGCGAAGATCGAGGAGATCGACCCCGCCATCGAGGAGATCCGCGAATCGTTGACGTAGGCGGTTTGAATCCAAAGAGGCGGCCCTTTGGTGCTTCTGGCAACGTGTGGCACAGCGCCGCAAGCGGTTAAGCTCCTGCTGGGCGAATTCGGGGCAGATGTCTTCTCAGTCGCTCTCACGCACCACAGGGTAGGCTCCGCCTGCAGAGCGGACCTGCAAACGCTCTCCTATGGACGTCTGCTCGGGGGCACTGACAACCACTCCGTCGACCCGTTGAACAATACTGTAGCCGCGTGAAAGCACGGCTGAAGGATTCAGCCCTTCCAACCGTGCGGTGGCGGAGGAAAGCTGCTCCTTCCTGCGGCGCAGGTCTACGGTCAGAGCGCGCCGAAGTCGATCGTCAGCTTCATCCAGCCGCTGACGCGCGAGGTCAATCTGGCGCAGTGGCGCGCTGCGCAGCAGACGGCGCCGCAACTCGTCCAGTTGCGCCAACCGTTCGGAAACGGCTCCCATACCGTTTCGGAGCAACCATATCTTCGTCTGCCTCGCATCCTGCAGCAGCTCCCAGCGGTCTGGCGTCGCAGCCACCGCCGCCCCCGTCGGCGTGGGGGCACGCAAGTCGGCGACGAAATCAGCGATCGTGAAATCGGTTTCGTGGCCGATCCCGGTTACGACGGGCACTTGACTCCGGGCAATTGCGTAGGCCACGACCTCCTCATTGAAAGCCCACAGATCCTCAATCGACCCGCCCCCGCGTACAAGCAGTATCGCATCCAGCAGGCCCTCGCCTTCTGCAACCGTCTCAGGGGGCGCATCGGAGGAACCACGACCGTTGTCTGCAAACAATAGGGGCAATGCGTCACTATCTTCTTCGATGAGGGCGCGGCCAGAAGTTGCCGCTCCCGTGAAACTGTTTGCAGCCTTTAACGCTGCTGCGATCTGCCTGGGGGCCTCTGTCCCCTGGACCTGCGTCGGAAAAAGCACGGCCTCAGCCAAAGGCCAGCGCTGGCCGAGGACGCGCAGGACATCCTGAAATGCGGCGGCGCTCTGGCTCGTGACAATGCCTAGCCGCCGCGGTCTTGTGGTAATCGGTCGTTTGCGCGCCGCCTCAAAGAGCCCTTCGGCGGCAAGCCTTTCTTTGAGAGCTTCAAATTGGGCATATAGTTGCCCCCGGCCAGCAGGCCGTATCTCATCTGCGTAGAACTGATATTGACCGCGCTCGGGGTAGACGGTAACGTGCCCGTGCGCCAGAATCTGGTCGCCCTCAATTGGGAGCCAGGCGTGCCGGTGTGCGTTTCCCCGCCACATGACGGAGTTGATGACCGCGCCGCTGTCCTTCATGCTGAAGTAGATGTGCCCACTGGCCGCCCTCGTCCACCGGCTGACCTCGGCCAGGACCCAGACATCTTGGAGCAACTCGTCTTGCTCAAACAGTGAGGTGACGTGCGAAGTCAGTTGCGTGATAGTAAGTGGGTTCATAGACCGGGATTTTATCACGTCAACCGTCCGATCTCACAGGATTTTGTAGTTCCAAGTGTAATCAGTTCCGGGTGAAGTTTCTCGTCAGGGAATCTGTGCTTACCATACCGCGGCAAGTTTGCCATTCAGTCCCTGGCAGTGAAACCGCTTCCAGGTGTGCAAACCAGATTTGGGGTGGGAACAGTCTGGCGGGGAATCGGCGCCAGCGGTGGCTGGCGTTGTTTACCGTCTTTGGGAGAGACGCAATGCAGGCGCCAGGGCCGGCCGTACGGTGGCGTCCGTCAGTTGGGGCGGGTGCGAGGGCAGGCACAAGGCCGGCACGTA
>VXOE01000075.1:0-8842 GCA_009840225.1 Caldilineaceae bacterium SB0662_bin_25
CCGCCGCCGCCCCGCCAAGACCGAAGCCCCCACCCTATTTAAACGCCGTCAAAGTGTCGAACATCCTAAGTTCGGCGTTGGCATGGTAATCGATAGCGTCGTGATAAGCGGCGAAGAGGAAGTATCAGTCGCCTTCCCCAATATTGGCGTCAAGAAATTCATGGCCTCGCTGGCCAACCTGAAGGTCCTTTAGCCAGCGGTAACCCGTACAGGTACGCAGGTCGACATCGTGCAGACTACCTCGCCCCCATGGAATACGACAACCAAGGCCATCGTAGCCGTTTCGGCACTTGCCCTGTTCTGCCTGCTTGTGTGGGTCTTTCGCGGCCTCCTGCAACAGGTTGTCCTGGCCGTGATTCTGGCCTACCTCCTTCACCCTCTCATTTCGCTCATCGACCGGCGCACGCCAGCCAATCGCGTCACCGTCGTACTCACCGTCTACCTGACACTTGCCGTTCTCGTCATAGCGACCTTCTCTCTCGTCGGCGTCACAACCTTTCAGCAAGCGCTCGATCTGTCCCGCCGCCTGCCCGGCTGGTTCGAAGAAGGACTCGCACAGTTCCAGTTACTGCAGGAGCAGCTGCCTGAGTCGATAGTAGTCGCAGGGATGACAGTGCCTGTCGCCGGCCTGGTGCCCCAACTGCCCGGTTGGAATGAACTCTTCAGCCAGGTTTTCGACCTGCTCCAGCCGATTCTGGGCCGCAGCGGTAGCCTGGCCGCCAGCGTCGTCACCGGAACTGTGGCGGTCCTCGGTCAGATACTTCTTATCTTTATCATATCCATCTACATCGCCGTCGACATTCCCCGCATCGGAAACATGATTGCCAACATTGCCCACAAACCCGGCTTTCGCCGCGACGCCGAACGCCTGACCTCAAGCGTAAGCCAGGTATGGGCGGCCTACATGCGAGGCCAGGCCGTTCTTGCCATCATCATCTTCGTCCTGGTAAGCGTAGTTCTTGGTGCACTCGGCGTCGACAACGCCCTCGGTCTGGGCCTTCTCTCCGGCGCCTTGGAGTTTTTGCCGGTCATAGGTCCCCTGGCCGGCGCCGGCGCCGCCATCTTCGTCGCCTTCTTCCAGAGTGACCCGAGCTTCGGCCTGACTCCCCTTCAGTTCGCAATCGCCGTCGCCGTTGCCATGATCGTAATTCAGCAGATTGAAAACACGCTGCTCGTCCCCCGTATCGTCGGCAAGGCCCTCAACCTCCATCCCCTCCTGGTCATGGTCAGCGTCATCATGGGCGCTTCCCTCGCCGGCCTTCTCGGCGCCATTCTCGCCGCGCCCGTTGTCGCCTCCATCCGCATTCTGGGAGAGTACGCCTGGCACAAGATGCTCGACCTCCCGCCCTTCCTTGACGAAGACCACGGCCAGGCAGAAGCAATGAATAATAGTGTCTCTGCAAGTGAAGAACGACCTTCCCCTGAGCCGCCAGATGTCTATCCTCTCTCTTTCCTCCCCGTTTTCAAAGACTATGTTTGGGGTGGACGCAACCTGGAAACCAGCCTGGGAAGAAAGCTGCCCGACGGCCTGATCGCCGAAAGTTGGGAGATCGCCGCCCACGCCAACGGTCAGTCCAGGGTCGCAACCGGCCCCATGGCAGGCTCTACTCTCCAGGAACTCCTGCAGCGCTGGCAAGAACAACTCATCGGCGATTCAGTTGAGTTGGATACGTTCCCCCTGCTCATCAAGCTTCTCGACTCCAACAGTTGGCTCTCTGTCCAGGTCCATCCGGACGACGCCTACGCCCAGGAACATGCCGGCGACCTCGGCAAGACCGAGCTGTGGGTAATCCTGCACGCCGAGCCGGGCGCCGAGATCATCTACGGGCTGAAAGCCGGCGTCGACCGCGAGCGCTTTGCCCAATCCGCCGCAACCGGCGCCATCGATTCCATGCTCCACCGCATCCCAATTCGAACCGGCGACGCCGTCTACATCCCTGCTGGCACCGTCCACGCACTCGGTCCCGGCGCCATCGTCGCCGAAATCCAGCAGAACAGCGACACCACCTACCGCCTCTACGACTGGGGTCGCACCGAGGACGGCGGCCGGTCCCGCCCTCTCCACGTCCAACAGGCCCTCGATGTCATCGACTGGCGCATGGTCGAGCCCTCAATCGCCCCGCCTCCGATTCTCTCGGCCCCCAATGGCTGGGTGCGCGAGGCCTTGGCCGACCTGCGCACCATCGGCGGCCCCGCCGCCTCCAGCCTGCTCACAACTGAGGACGAGCCGACATCCTGCCCCTATTTCCAAGTCGACCGGCTGACAGGCCAGCCAGGCGCCGTCTGGGACGGCTCTTGCGACGGCAGCTCCTTCCATATCTGGGGCTGCCTATCTGGCAGTGCCTCCCTCCACTGGCACGGCCAGACTGCCGCGCTTCGTGAGGTCTCCTGGCTCCTCCTTCCCGCTGCCCTTGGCGCATACGAAATCCGCGCCGAGACACACTGCGTTCTGCTAAAGATCCAATAGTGCACAATTTCAAGGAGAAGATTCGTGCCCAACACCGATAAGCGCGCTGAAACGACCTATCCCATAAACGATCTCCTCGCCAACCGCTGGAGTCCCCGAGCCTTCGCCGATCGCGCCATCCCTCCCGACGTCCTCGGCAGCCTCTTTGAAGCCGCCCGCTGGGCGCCTTCCTCCCGCAACCTGCAACCGTGGCGATTCGTCATCGCTGACCGCCACCGGGATCCCAATGGATTTGCCCGCATCCTCAGCACGCTCATGGGAGCCAATAAGTCCTGGGGCAAGAATGCCTCCCTCCTCCTTATCGCCGTCACCGAGCCAAAACCGGAAAACGTCCTGGGCGGCAACACCTACGCCTACTACGACGTCGGCCAGGCCATGGCCCACCTTTCAATTCAGGCAATGTCCAGCGGACTATACATACATCAGATGGGCGGCTTTAACCGCGAAAAGGCACGCGAGCTGCTGGAAATCCCTGACCAGTATGAGCCTGTAGTCTCCGCTGCCATTGGTTACCTCGCTGACCCTTCCATCCTCTCCGACACGATGCGGGAGCGCGAACTGGCCCCCCGCAGCCGCCACCCTCTCTCCGAACAGGTCTTCAGCGCCAAATGGGGCCAGGCACATCCCGACTATGTATGACCTGGCGATAACCAACGGGCAGCTAATCACGCCCGCGGGACCCGTCTTTGCAGATCTGGCCGTCAACCAGCAATCCATCGCAGCCATCGGCGCGCACCTGAACGCAGACCGCACGATCGATGCCGCCGGCTCCTACGTCATCCCCGGCGGCGTCGACTGCCACGTCCATCTGCAAATGCAGCTTGGGGGCATCACCAGCACTGACAGCTTCGAAACCGGCACAGTGGCCGCCGCCTGCGGCGGAACCACCACCGTCATCGACTTCACCGACCCCCAGCCGCACCAGCCTCTGATGCAGGCCCTCCGCAAGCGAAAATCCGAGGCTGGAGGCCGCGTCGCCGTCGACTACGGCCTCCACATGACCATCCCAACCTGGCACGCCTCCGCCGAGGACCGCCTCCATGACCTGCCCGACGCTGTCGCCGCCGGATGCGCCACCTTCAAGCTCTACCAGGCATACGACCGCATGCAGCTCGACGACGTAGCCCTGCTCAGAGCCATGCGCGCCGTCGCCGCCGCCGGAGCAGGCGTCGTCCTCCACAGCGAGACCGGGCCGCTCCTCGACCAACTGCGCGCAGACGCCGTCGCCGCCGGCCACTCGCAACCTATCTGGCACGAACGTACCCGACCCGCCAACCTCGAAGCCAGCGCCGTCCAGCGCGCCGCCGAAATCGCTGCCCTCGCCGGCTGCCCGCTTCACATCTTCCATGTCGGCGCCGCCGCTTCCCTGGCTCAGGTGACTGCCGCCCGCCACCGCGACCTCGATATCACCGCCGAAACCTGCCCTCACTACCTGCTCCTCACCGCCGACGAACATCTGGCCGCCAGCAACGGGCATCTCTTTATCTGCGCCCCACCACTACGCACCGTCGTTGACCAGGATGCCATGTGGCAGGCCCTGCTTGACGGCTCTCTTGACATCGTAAGTACCGACCACTGTCCCTGGACCCGCAACGAGAAACAGCGACCCTCTTTTGCCGATGTACCGGGCGGTCTACCCGGAATCGAGGCGCGCCTGTCCCTCGTGCACAACTTCGGCGTCAACGAACGCGAACTTCCCTTGTCTTCATGGGTGTCCGCCTGTTGCACCGCCCCGGCCCGTCGCATGGGCCTGCCGCGCAAAGGCGCCCTGCTTCCCGGCTACGACGCCGACGTCGTCATCTTCGACCCCACTAGAGAAAAAACAATCCGCGCCGACGACCTCAACGAAACAGCTGGCTGGACTCCCTATCAAGGCCTGAACGTCGTGGGCTGGCCGCGTACCGTTCTGCTGAGGGGTACGGAAATCGTACTTGACGAACAGTTCGTCGGCCTTCCAGGGCAGGGCCGCTACCTGCATCGCAAACTTGATTCTTAGCCCGGATGACTCCGCCTCTCGAACTTCGCCTTACTTTCCGAAAGGCGAATCAGCAATCCGCCATGCCCGGCTGTGAAATCGAGAGAAGGACATCCCCAACATTCGCACCCGGACACGTACGCGCCAAACTACCTGCACAGAGGTCAAATCCGAAATGAAGATTCTCAGCCAGGACACGCTCAACGAAGGCCTGCAATTCCTCTCCGCACAGGACGCCGACCTTGCCGGGGTCTTAACTCAGCATGGGCCGCCCAATCTTCGCAGCCAGCCCCCCGGCTTCCCGGCCCTGCTCAAGATCATCCTGGGCCAGCAGGTCTCCCGCTCCTCGGCAGCCTCCACCTACCAGCGCCTCTGCGACGCCATCGGCCCGCCCGAACCGGCCAGCTTCCAGTCCCTCGACGACGAGGCCCTCCGCGCCATCGGCTTCAGCCGCCAGAAAAGCCGCTACGGCCGCGAGCTCGCCTCCGCAATCCTCGATGGACGCCTCCAACTCGACCGCCTCGCCGACCGCGACGATGACGAAGTCCGCACTACCCTCACCGCCTTGCCCGGCATCGGTCCTTGGAGCGCCGAAATCTACCTCCTGTTTGCCCTGCGCCGCACCGATGCCTGGCCCGCCAGCGACCTCGGCATCATCGTCGGCGCCCAGAAAGTTAAGGGCCTCCCAGCACGCCCTTCACGGCAGGAGTTGGATGCAATGGCCGAAAACTGGCGCCCCTGGCGCGGCCTCGCCACCTTTATCCTCTGGCACGGATACCAGATGATGTGAATCCCCGGCCCGGATCCATAAAGCCGTTTCTCTTTCCTGGCCAGATATCCCAAGTCACATACATCCAAGCCTTGCACTTCTTGCACAAAGCGCCCTCCTTGGCCCAAATCAAAGGGTTGCACTGCTCAACTTTAGAGCAGGTTCGCCCATGCCCCATTGGTGTCCAAAAGAGGTTCAAAAACGGGTGCGAAATCCTCAATGATCTCGCCCCGAACTCTCCGTAGATCGATCGTAGGCAAATCACACAGAAATCATCAAGAACGTATGAAAACGCTTTCGCGGGCCTGAAAGCGCCTCTTTTCGCACCGATCTTTTCATCCCCACCAGAGTATTCTCTCCTCACCTGAACCGCCCGCCGGTCCCAACTTTTTCGCTCAGACAATCTTCCGATTTGCATTGAAATGACGCCCCGATCATGTTAAGATTTGAAGTCCTGCAATAGTCAGTTTCAGGAAATGGCGCGGCCCGTCGAAAGGCCTCACTGACTTTCATCGGGCTCCGAATGGGGCCGAAGATGGCCCGTCAAAAAAGCGTGCGGCAGCCCAAAATTTTGCCGCCAATACAACTGCCGTAATCCAGGATCCTCAACTGTAGGCGGCAGTCGCAAAACACAGTTTCCAATCGGATTTGCCTCGGGGCAGCAACGGCGCTGGTTACGAGCAATTGAAACGTTGCTTCGCCGCCTTGCCTGAGGCCAGGTCGGCGAAATGTGTTCCCAAAGGTGCAGAAGCCGACAATCAAGCGAACGGAGAGCTTCAGATGGGCTTCAACATTGGGCAGAGCATAATCCACCCGTCACACGGCGCAGGCAAAATCGTTGCCTTCCAGGAAAAGGAACTGGTCAAGGGTTTCCAGCGCTACTACGTCATCGAGTTCATTCACAATCGCCTTACCGTACACGTGCCGGTGCGGCGAATCGATCAGACCGGCGTTCGACCCGTCATGCCGGTCGCCCTCATATCGGGTGTCTTCGAGACCCTCGAGCTGCACCCCCTCGACCTTCCTGACGAGTTCAGAGTGCGGCGCAACGCCATCGATAAGCAGATTCACTCCGGCTATCCCAATCGGGTTGCCGCCGCTGTTCGCGACCTGGCTTGGCGCGAAGCATCCAAATACCTGACGGAAGCCGACAAAGAAGCGCTCTTCGAAGCCCGCACCCTGCTCATTACCGAACTGGCCCTCGCACTCGAACAGTCCTGGGAACTCACCGAACGTAGCGTTGACGACGCCATCGCCCGCGCAATCCGCGACCGACAGGAAGCAGAAGCCCGCGCCCTCGAGGAAGAGGCGCGCGCCTTGGAAGAAGAGGAAAGAATTTCGACCGACTGGCCGTTCCCCGTCGCATTGCCGGCCAAAATGAGCGAAGCCGCCGACTAACCGCCGCCTGCCCCAAATCGCCGGCACCGGCAAGACGCCCTTCCTTTGCAAGGGCTTTCGCCCAGATACGTCCTATGCAGTCCGGAAGCGCAAGCCTCCGGACTGTCTCGCGTCAAGCCTGGGACAACCTGAGGTCCACGTAATCCAACACCGCAGAGGAGACAGACCATGCGCGTTCAGATCATGACCGACATGGAGGGCGTGAGCGGCATCATCGTCTGGGACCAGGTCAACGGCGGCAAACCAATGTACGAAGAAGGCCGGCGCCTTTATACCGAGGAAATCAACGCCGCCATACGCGGCGCAGCCGCCGCCGGAGCCACCGAAATCGTCGTCGTCGACTGCCACGGCGCCGGCGGCCCCTGGACATTTAACTCCCTCGTCCCCGAACTCCTCGATACCCGCTGCGAATGGGTCGCCGGTCACACCTGGAGCCACTACACCGACACACTCAAGGCCGGCTGCGATGCCGTACTCCTCGTCGGCATGCACGCCAAAGCCGGCACAGCCGACGGCGTCCTCAGCCACACAATCTCAACCGTACTCTGGCGCCATCTCTGGTTCAACGGCCAGGCCGTCGGCGAGGTCGGCGTCAACGCCGCCGCTTGCGGCTACTACAACGCTCCCGTCCTCCTCGTTACCGGCGACGAGGCCGTATGCCGCGAATCCACCGAGCTCCTCGGCGAGGGCCTCACCACCGTCGCCGTCAAGAAGGGACTCTCACGCTACGCCGCCCGCCACATTCCCCCGCAACGCGCCCGCCAAATGATCGAAGACGGCGCCCGCCAGGCCCTCTCGGATCTGGGCGCCGTGCCCCCCTATCAGCTGAGCAGCCCCACCACCATCACCTTCGAAGTCGGCAGTCCCGAAAATCTCGACACCTTCCGCGGCCGCCCCGGTGTAACGCTTGAGCCGCCCTACACAGTCCGCAGCGTCGGCGACGACTGGTTGGCCGCCTGGAATCAGGTCTGGCACTGGTAAGATGCCGCCAAAACTCCTCATCACCGGCGCAACCGGTCTTTTGGGTTCCCATATTCTGCGCGCCGCCCGCCAAAACTGGCATCCCGTCGGTACCTACCACCGAACGACCCGCCGCCAGGCCCAGTACTTCTTCGGAAACATCGACCACGGTCGCATCGACCTCGGCGACTACAGCGAAACAAAGGCCATGATCGCCGACGTCCAGCCCTCCGCCGTCATCCACGCCGCCGCCATCACCGACCTCGACTACTGTGAGAAATACCCCGACGAATCACTTCGCATCAACCTGAACGCCGCAACCAACCTTGCCGCACTATGCAGCGACGAGGATATCCCCTTCCTCTTCACCTCCGCCGATCTCGTCTTTGACGGCTCAAATGCCCCCTACGCCGAGGACGATCCCCCCACGCCCATCAACGTCTTCGCAGAACACCGCGCCCTCGCTGAAGAAGGTATCCTGGCCGTCTACGCCGATGCCGTCGTCGCCCGCCTCCCCCTCCTCATCGGCTACTCCCTCCTCGGGCGAGAAAGCTTCTATCGCCAGCTGGTCGCAGCACTCCGCGCCGGGCAGGAAGTCACCCTCTTCGGCGACGCCGTCCGCTCTCCCGTTAGCGCGGCAGTCGCCGCCCAAGGCCTCCTGCAAATCGCCGGCAGCGGCTTCGAAGACGATGTCAACATCGCCGAAACTGATCGTGTAGTCGGCCGCCTTCACCTGGGTGGCCGCGACCAAATCAGCCTCTTCGAGCTTGGCCTGCTCACCCTCCGCATCCTCGGTCTGAACGAGCAACTGGCAGTTCCCATCAGCGTCCTGGACTCCTACGCTGGCCTTCTGCAAACGCCCTTCCTCGCCGCCCGTTCAGCCAACGTCGCCCT
Organism: Caldilineaceae bacterium SB0662_bin_25; assembly: GCA_009840225.1. Classification (GTDB taxonomy): domain Bacteria; phylum Chloroflexota; class Anaerolineae; order Caldilineales; family Caldilineaceae; genus Bin5. The sequence goes on from VXOE01000075.1 coordinate 8,464, forward strand.
CGACAGCACACGCGCCTACGAACTGGGCTTCGACCCGCCCCCCTTGCGCCCGCAGCTCGAAACGCTCCTCCCCCCCGCGTGGCGTCTCCAGGTAGCTGAGCCAGACCCAGATGAATCCGATCCGGAGACTCCAGAAGGAGGCGACCCAAACTGACAGACAATCGGGCCTGCTCCAACCATCGCATCCACTCCGCAACAGTTCCCTCCTGTTTTCCTGCCCATCCGAAACGACAATATCGACTTCTCGCAACTGCAAAATCCTTGCCAATTGCCGCTCATGATTCAGCGCGGCGAAAGAGGTTTCTCTCTCCTCACTCCTCTTCACTCTCTCCTCTCTTTTGGGCGGTCGGGCCTATTCGGCCCTCCCTTGTGCGGGGGG